>NZ_JBMKJK010000001.1:0-537895 GCF_049236925.1 Enterobacter cloacae complex sp. SYL003
CGGCCTACAAGATGCTCGAACCGTAGGCCGGGTAAGGCGAAGCCGCCACCCGGCACAACCCCATTAGCTAAACACCACCTGCGCCCAGCGGGCCAGTCCTGCCGTAACGGAGCCAAAGTCATCGCCGCCGGCAATCGGGATCCCCGGCAGCTGTTCCGCCAGCGCTTTCTTGATCAGCGGGGAACGGGCGCTACCGCCGGTCAGGTAAATCACGTCCGGTTTCTCTTTGCCATTCTCAAGCGCCAGCTGCACCTGCTCCAGAATACGCTGTAGCGGCTGAGCCAGCGCCATTTCCAGCCCTTCCTGGGTGATAGCCGTAGCCAGATCGTCCCTGATAAACGGTAGCGTAACCGCATGCTCAGGACGATCGGAAAGGGCGATTTTGCTCTCTTCGGCGGTGCGCACCACCCGGTAGCTCAGACGCTGACGCCACACCTTATACAGCAGCGCGACCTTCTCTGCATCCTGCGCATCACGCACCAGATCGTTAAGGAAACGCCCATTCGCGGTGCTGTAAAAATCACTCTGGGCAGGGACGTCGTTGATGGCAATCGCATTCCACCATGGCAGGATCGGCAGGGCGATGCCTTTCTCGGTTTGACCGCCCATGCCGAGCAGCGGCATCAGGCTCTTGAATGCCAGGGCGATATCCAGATCGTTACCGCCCACGCGGCAGCCGCTGTGTCCCAGCAGGCTGTTTTCACGATCGCGACGATGATGCCACTGCGGACCCATCAGCAGTAATGAACAGTCCGTCGTACCACCGCCGATGTCCACCACCAGCACCCGTTTCTCTTCCGTCAGCGTTGCTTCAAAATCCAGTCCCGCCGCAACCGGCTCATACTGGAACACCACGTCACGGAAGCCAGCCCGGTGCGCTGCACGCTCAAGGATCCCCTGCGCCTGCTGGTTGGCTTCGTCGCCGCCCAGCCCCTGGAAGTTGATCGGACGGCCAATCACCGCCTGGGTGATGGCATCCGGCACCTGGGATTGCGCCTGATTGCGGATGTGCAGCATCATCGCGCAGACCAGATCTTCAAACATCGCCACCTGCTGTGGCTTCAGGCCGCTGGCGCCAAGGAAGGATTTCGGCGATTTAACGAAGTAGACCTCTTCCGGGTCTTCAATGTACTGCCCGAGGGAAGAGAGGCCGAACTGCACGCTGGAAGGGGTAACGTCGATATCTTCCTCGCGGTTAAAGCTGACCGCACGGCGCAGCAGCGCCTGGGTTTCCGCCGCCGTGGCCGGAACCTGATGATGGCGGAACAGCCACTCGCTCACCGCTTCACGCGTGGGCGCACTGAGCATTGACGGCAACAGCGTACTGCCGTTTTCCATTTTCAGGAGCTGCGGTTGTCCGTTTTGCATTATCGCAACCGAGCAGTTTGCGGTGCCGTAGTCGAATCCAATAAACACAATAAATCCCCATGCCGGTGAGAAGGGGCGAGACTTTAGCGAAATGTCTGCCAGGCGACAACAGGAATATGAAAGCAAGGCGCAACGCGATCTTTCGGTTTATGCTGAGGTAAATACAAAAGGAGAGACGATGTACACCCTGAACTGGCAACCGCCCTACGACTGGCAGTGGATGTTTGGCTTTCTTGCCGCGCGTGCGGTCACAGGGGTTGAGACCGTTACGGAGGATTACTACGAACGCAGTTTTGGCTATGCGGGGCACCAGGGCGTTTTACGGGTTACGCCAGACAGCGCAACCCATACGCTGGCGGTGTCGCTCAGCCCTGGCCTGATCCCGGTGGCGGATATTTGCCTGAACCGCATTGCCCGCCTGTTCGATCTTGATTGCGACCCGCTAAGAATTGCGCAGACCCTGGGCGATCTCGGCGCGGCGCGGCCGGGGTTACGTTTGCCGGGCGCGATGGATGCCTACGAGCAGGGCGTGCGCGCCATTCTCGGGCAACTGGTGAGCGTTGCGATGGCGGCAAAACTGGCGTCAAGAGTGGTGGCGCTGTGCGGTGAACCCATCCAGGACGCGCCGGGCTACCTCTGTTTTCCTCCGCCAGAGGTACTGGCCGCGGTGGATCCGCTGGCGTTGAAAGCCCTTGGGATGCCGCTCAAGCGTGCGGAGTCGTTGATTCATCTGGCGCAGTCGGTGGTGGACGGTGAATTCCCGCTGTTCCCGCCTGCGAACGTCGAGGCCGGGATGAAGGCGCTACAGCAGCGCCCCGGCATCGGGCGCTGGACCGCAAATTATCTGGCCTTGCGCGGCTGGCAGGCGAAGGATGTTTTCCTGCCGGATGATTATCTCATTAAACAGCGCTTTGCCGGTATGACGCCCGCGCAGATCCGTCGCTATGCCGAGCGCTGGCAGCCGTGGCGCTCGTATGCGCTGTTACATATCTGGTACACCGACGGCTGGTCGCCGTCAGTTGATGGCGAAATAGCTGGTATTCAGCAGTAGATCGAGCGGCTGCGCTTCTCCGATGGTGTCGCCGTAAATAAAGTCAATGCCGATGCCCGACAGCGTATTCATCATGATCGACTGATGGCATGGCCCGGCAATGGTTTTTATGCCCAGACGCTGGGCGTGGCCCTGAATGATGGTCACCATCATCTCATCCATCAGATTGCCGTGGACGTTGGTTACCACGTCTGCATCCAGCAGCAAATAATCAGCGGTGTTGGCGCTGAGCTGGCTGAAGACGTTCATATCGCGTCCAACCCGGGTCAGCACCACGCGACAGCCAGCCTGACGAAGCTTTTGCAGACCCTGCTGCACGTTTTCATCCGTATTGCTCAGCACATCAACGGCGATCGCCAGATGCAGCAGCCGCGCCGGCAGCGGACCTCTGGTGATCAGGTCGAGCAGCTCATCCACCAGCGTGACGCTGGCTAAACCCGCTTCTGAGAGCGGCAGCGCGACGCCCATCCCTTTGGCCTCCACCTGTGCGGCATAGGTACGGAAAAATTCGCTGAATATACGTCGGTCAAGGGCGTGCAGCAGCTCCGGCTCCGCCAGCCCGGCGCGGAAGGCATGCTCTTCCAGCACTTCCCCCTGGCTGGTCCACAACCGCAGGGAAATCAGCCAGAAGCTACTGCTCTCGGGAATGCGCGGTGAGGCGACGCTGCGGGCGATCATCAGCAGATGATTATCTTTGATCATGTGCCACTGCTCATCCAGCGACATCATGCTGCGCGTGCTGTGGATCCGCTCCTGCTGGGGTTCATAGACGGTGACCACACCGCGCCCGCTGTTTTTCGAGGCGTAACAGGCGATATCGGCCTGAGACATCACTTCCGCTGTCTGATGATTAGCGTCGTCAATCAATGTGATCCCCGCGCTGGCGCCGATGCGGTGCAGGCGTCCTTCCCAGGAAAAATGATAGTTGTTAATGGCGTCGATCAACCGGCCCGCAATATAGCGTGCGCTTTCGACGTTGCAGTCCGGCAGCAGCAGGCCAAACTCGTCGCCGCCCAGACGCGCCAGCACGTCGCTGGAGCGCAGCATGGTCAGCATCAGCGAAGAGAGTTCGCGCAGGAGCGCGTCGCCCGCCGCGTGGCCTGCGGTATCGTTCACCGCTTTAAAACGGTCAAGATCGATAAAGACCAGCGCGTGACGCTGATGGGTCTCCTGTACCGTCTGCAACAGGCGCTTAAGATGGTTTTCAAAACTGACGCGGTTCGCCAGGTGGGTAAGGGCGTCATGGGAAGCGCTGTAGCTCAGCTGGCGCAGCATTTTGCGCGACTCGGTGACATCCTGAATCACCAGCACCGAGCCGATAGCGTGCCCCTCCAGGGTGCTGAGCGGGGTAATGCTGTAATGAATGTCGAAACTGCCGCCATTCCGGCAGTTAAGCACCACATCCTGTTCGATATCGGTACGGGACATATCGCCGCTGTGGATGTTTTCCATTAACGGGCCGTTCTCGCCGAAGGTAATGTGCAGCACCTTCAGAACGGGCTGACCCAGCGCTTCGCTTTGCGACCAGCCGCTCATCTTCTCGGCGACCGGGTTCATAAAGGTGATGTTCATGTCGATATCGGTGCACAGCACCGCTTCGCCGATGGAGTCGAGGGTGATATGCAGGCGCTCTTTTTCCTGGAACAGCGCCTCGTTCAGCTGCTTCACCTCGGTCATATCCATGTTGATCCCTAACAGCCGCTCCACTTCGCCCTGTTTGTTCAGCACCCGGTTCGCCAGCGAACGAATGTGACGAATGCCATCCTTGACGCGAATGCGAAATTCCAGCTTGAAAGGCACCCTGGCCTGGAGTGACTCACGCAGTACCTGTTCGGCGTGCGCACGATCTTCAGGCACCATGGCCGCATGCCAGAGCTGCCAGGTGGGTTTAATGTGCGGGGGGATCTCGTACAGCTCAAACATCCGTTTATCCCAGCTGATCACGTCCGGCTCGAGATCCCACTCCCAGATCCCGATGCCGCCGGCTTCGTTCGCGAGGGTGATACGCTCCATCAGACGCTTATTCACCCACTCGGTCTGTTTCAGGTCGTTGATGTCTTCAATCTGGGCAATAAAGTAGAGCGGCGTACCGTCGGCATGGCGCACAACGGAAACGGCCAGCAGCGCCCACACCACCTCGCCGCTGCGGGTGTAGTAGCGTTTTTCGAGGCTGTAGCTGTTGATCTCCCCGTTAATCAGCTGTTGCAACTGCTCCAGGTCGGTATTTAAATCTTCCGGCCAGGTTAACTGCTGGAACGTGAGCGACTGAAGCTCAGACTGACTGTAACCGAGGAAATTGCACAGCGCCTTGTTGGCCTGAAGCCACTGGCCCTCAATGCCCACCAGCGCCATACCAATCGCGGAATATTCCATCGCATTACGAAAACGTTCTTCGCTTTCCGTAATATGTTTACGTTCGGCCCGGAAGGCATACATCACCATCGTCATAATGTTGGCGGGGAGCAGCATCATCAGGAAGGGAAGCCATGGCGCGTTGAAGGTCACCATCATGTTTGAAGGTGTCATGGAGGGCGGGTTTCGCGCCATCATCAAGGACACCATCATGATGGTGAATAAAAAAATCAGGAATGCTTCCATTCGCGGCAGGCGTACCGCGCTCCACATCAGCAAAACGATGATGCAGGTGAACGGCCACGGCAGCCAGGTGATAGCCGTCCAGCTCAGGACCAGGGTGATGACCAGGGTCACCAGCGTTTCCAGCAGCAGTCTCGGGTTGCGGTGGCGCAGCAGGTAATGCGGTTTAAACAGCAGACCTAACGGTACAAGCGCCAGCGCGCCAATGGCTTCTGAAAGTACCCAAAACAGAAAATTACGCAGCGGCTCCGCGCCTGGCACCAGAAAATGAACCAGAATGCCGCCCACCAGCGGCGGCACCAGGGCGCTGCCGAGGGCAAGGCGTATCCAGTCGTTGAGGTTTTGCAGCGGGTTATACCAGGGGAGCAGCTTACGCAGCAACACCGCACCAACACAGGCCTCAATAATATTGATTGCCGTGTAGGTTAAGTTGATTGATTCCCATGAAAAGAGCATCCACGAGGCAAAAATATTGCCAAAGGAGCAGGCGAGGGCGATGCCGGGCCACATTTTTCCCGCATGGCGGTAAAACGCCACCATCATAATGGAGGTCGGGAACCACAATGGCGCCAGCAGCGTACCGAAGCGAGTCAGCTCAAGGGAAAATAAGGTGAAGATGAACGTGACCAGACCCAGACAGACAAGCCGCAGTAAAGGATGTGGGGTAGTAACCAAAACCCGCTGGTATTGTTTATTCATTACCGCTCTATCCAGGGACGCCGTGTTGTCAGGAGCCAGCTCCGGACGCGTGAAATCATTAATTTGGTTTATGCTAGTACAAACATTTTACAATTCATATGCTGAGTGCTCAGATTTTGACTTCATAGACTTATAAAATAGTTACTCTGCGAAGAAGGGGGATGAAATGGTGAAAATCCGTGCGTAAAAATTTCGCTAAAGGCGTGAAACGGCGCTTTTCAGCCCGCCTCGCATAACCTGCGCATTCGACTGGTATCACGCCCCCGAAATCCCTATAATTGCCGCGTTTGACGCTCCGGCGTCGTCCTTCCTTACATCCAGGTTAATCAGGTCGCTAAATTTATGACTGATAAGTCTCATCAGTGCGTCATCATAGGCATCGCCGGCGCATCGGCTTCAGGTAAAAGTCTTATTGCCAGTACGCTTTATCGCGAACTGCGTGAACAAGTGGGTGATGAGCATATCGGTGTTATTCCCGAAGATAGCTATTACAAAGATCAATCCCATCTTTCGATGGAAGAGCGCGTAAAAACCAACTACGACCACCCCAGTGCGATGGATCACAGTCTGCTGTTCCAGCATCTGGAAGCGCTGAAGCGCGGCGAGGCGATTGAGCTGCCCGTCTACAGTTACGTGGAACATACCCGCACCCAGGAAACGATCCGCATTGAGCCCAAGAAGGTGATTATCCTTGAAGGGATTTTGCTGCTCACCGACGCCCGTCTGCGCGAATCAATGAACTTCTCGATTTTCGTCGATACCCCGCTGGATATCTGCCTGATGCGGCGTATTAAACGCGACGTTAACGAACGCGGTCGCTCCATGGACTCCGTGATGGCGCAGTATCAGAAAACCGTTCGCCCGATGTTCCTGCAATTTATTGAGCCTTCTAAACAATACGCCGATATTATTGTGCCTCGCGGCGGTAAAAACCGTATTGCCATTGATATCTTAAAAGCGAAAATCAGTCAGTTTTTTGAATAAGCCGTGTGAATTGTGTACCGTTCAGAGATAACCTGGTTTTGCCCTGACGCCGTAAGGATTCAGGGCGCGATGCACGAAAGGAGAAAGTGCCATGCGTCTTTGTGACCGCGATATAGAAGCCTGGCTGGATGAAGGCCGCCTGTCTATCACCCCGCGTCCGCCGGTTGAGCGTATTAACGGCGTGACCGTCGATGTACGTCTGGGGAATAAGTTCCGCACCTTCAGCGGCCACACGGCACCGTTTATCGACCTCAGCGGGCCGAAAGACGAAGTCAGTGCGGCGCTGGATCGCGTCATGAGTGACGAAATCGTCATCGAAGAAGGAGAGGCGTTTTATCTCCATCCTGGCGAACTGGCGCTGGCGGTGACCTTTGAATCGGTCACGCTGCCTGCGGATCTGGTCGGCTGGCTTGACGGACGCTCTTCTCTGGCGCGTCTGGGCCTGATGGTGCACGTCACCGCGCACCGTATCGATCCGGGCTGGTCTGGCCGTATCGTGCTGGAGTTCTTTAACGCCGGTAAACTGCCGCTGGCGCTTCGCCCGGGAATGATGATCGGTGCGTTGAGCTTCGAACCGCTGACCGGCCCGGCAGACCGTCCTTATAACCGCCGTCAGGACGCAAAATATCGCGACCAGCAGGGTGCGGTTGCCAGCCGTATCGATAAAGACTGATCTGTGAGTTCACTGAGGAAGCCATGAGAAGAGTTCTGACAACGCTGATGATTTTGCTGGTGGTGCTGGTGGCTGGCCTTTCAGCGTTGGTGCTGCTGGTTAACCCGAATGACTTCCGGGCCTATATGGTGCGGCAGGTTGAAGCGCGCAGCGGGTATGAACTCAAGCTGGACGGGCCGCTGCGCTGGCACGTCTGGCCGCAGCTCAGCATTCTCTCCGGACGTATGTCGCTCACCGCGCCGGGCGCCGCGCAGCCGCTTGTTACGGCGGATAACATGCGTCTTGATGTCGCGCTCATCCCGCTCTTATCCCATCAGCTCCAGGTTGAACAGGTGATGCTGAAAGGGGCGGTGATTCAGCTTACGCCACAAACCGAAGCCGTTCGTCAGGCGAATGCTCCGGTCGCACCGCGTGAAAATACTTTGCCTGACGTTCCGTCTGACACTGGCTGGTCTTTCGATATTGGTAATCTGAAAGTTGCTGACAGCGTGCTGGTTTTCCAGCATGAGGATGACGAACAGATCACCGTCCGCAATATCAACCTCAGGATGGAGCAGGACGCCAACCATCACGCGACCATGGAGTTCTCCGGGCGGATCAACCGTAATCAGCGCGATCTCAACCTGTCGATGAATGCGAACGTGAACGCCTCTGACTACCCGCACCAGCTGACGGCGGACGTTCAGCAGGTCAACTGGCAGCTGACCGGCGCGGATTTACCCGCGAAGGGGATCGCCGGCCAGGGCACGATGCAGGCGGTGTGGCACGAAGAGCGCAAACAGCTCGAACTGAACGCGCTCAACCTCCAGGCCAACGACAGTTCCCTGAAGGGGCAGGCGAGCGTCACGCTTGATGAGAAACCCAAGTGGGTGTTGGATCTGCAATTCGACAAGCTGAACCTTGAGAACCTGCTCGCGGCCCAAACGGTGAATGCGACCGATGAGGGTGTCGCGCAGGTAGGGCAAAGCCAGGTCACGCAGTCGCGTCCGGTGATCTCCTCCAGTCTCGATCTGCCTGACTACAATGGTCTGCGCGGATTTACCGCCGACATTCTGCTTAAAGCGAACAGCGTGCGCTGGCGTGGGATTGATTTTACTGACGTCAACAGCCAGATGTTCAACCACAACGGCCTGCTGGTCATCTCTGAGCTCAGCGGAAAAATGGGGGCAGGAAATCTCTCCCTGCCGGGCACGCTGGACGTACGTAAAGACGTTGCCAGCGCCGCGTTCCAGCCGCGTCTGGAAAACGTTGAGATTGGCACCATCCTGAAAGCCTTTAATTACCCGATTTCCCTCACGGGGCAGCTGTCGCTGGCCGGGGATTTCTCCGGCACGAAGATTGATGCGGACGCCTTCCGTCGTAGCTGGAAGGGGCAGGCGCACGTTGAGCTAAAAGATTCGCGCATGGAAGGGCTGAACTTCCAGCAACTGGTGCAGCAGGCGGTAGAGCGCAGCAGCAGCGTGAAGGCGAATGAAAACTACGATAGCGCAACCCGTCTCGACAGCTTTACCAGCGAGCTTGCCCTCGACAACGGTCAGCTCTCGCTCGACGAGATGCAGGGAATCTCGTCCCTGCTGGCGCTGACCGGAAACGGCGCGCTGGATCTGGTGAAAGAGACGGTTGACACCCGCTTCAACGTCCGCGTGAAGGCCGGCTGGGAAGGGGAAGGCCAGCTTGTCGAGTTCCTGAAACAGACGCCGATACCGCTGCGCGTGTACGGAAAATGGCAGGAACTCAATTACAGTTTGCAGGTCGATCAGATCCTGCGTAAGCACCTTCAGGATGAAGCGAAACGTCGGCTGAATGACTGGGCGGACCGCAATAAAGAGTCTCAGTCTGGTAAGGACGTGAAAAAGTTGCTCGATAAGCTCTGATGCCTGTTGTGCCGGGTGGCGGCTTCGCCTTACCCGGCCTACAAAAGCCAGACACCGTAGGCCGGGTAAGCGAAGCGCCACCCGGCTTTTTTACACCTCAAAATCCATCTCATCCTCACCGCGCAGCGGTATCAGCTGCACCTTCTGCACGCGATGGCTCTCTACCTGCAAGGTTTTGATCATGTAATTCCCCACCTGGACCTCTTCGCCCGGCTGCGGAATACGTTGCAGATATTCCATCAGCAAACCGGCGATGGTGTGGTATTCGCGCTTCTCGTCCAGCGGAAGCGGAACGAACTGCACCAGATCTTCGAGCGGCATATGGCCGTTGGCGGTCCAGCTGCCGTCTGCGTTTTTCTGAATATCGTGGCGTGCATCGATCTCATCCACCTCATTAGGCAGATTACCGGCGATGGTTTCCATCACGTCGCTGAGCGTCACCAGCCCTTCCACAGAACCAAACTCATCAACGACAAACGCGAAGTGGGTACGCGCGTTGCGGAACTGCTCCAGCGCGGAGAGCAGCGGCAGCGCTTCCGGGAAGACCAGCGGCTGGCGCACCAGCGCGCGCAGGTTGAGCGGCTCACCGTGAAGCTGCTGTTGCAGCAGGTCAATCACGTGTACCACGCCCAGCAGCTCTTCTTCCTCTTCTCCGCCGGTCACTACCACGCGGGTGTGCTGGTTTTTATCCAGCAGGGCACGGATCTGCTCTTCCGGTGCCGTCAGGTCAATATGCTCAATGTCGTGGCGGGAGGTCATGATACTGCTGACCGAGCGCTGGTTGAGGTTAAGCACGCGCTCTATCATCCGGCGTTCCTGCGGGTTGAAGATCTGCCCGTCGCTGTGGTCGGCTAGCATCGCAGCGGATTCAGCATCCAGCTCGGCATCCTCTTTTTTGCCGCTCAGCAGACGCATCACCGTATCTGCGGTGCGCTGTCGTAATGTCTGGTTCGCGGAAAGAAAACGGCGGCGGTTGAAAATGGCCAGCTGGTTAAGAAACTCAATAAGCACCGAGAAACCAATGGCAGCGTACAGATATCCTTTCGGGATATGGAAGCCAAAACCATCCGCCACCAGGCTAAAGCCAATCATCAGCAGGAAGCTCAGACAGAGAATGACGATAGTCGGGTGACTGTTCACGAAGCGCGTCAGGGCTTTACTGGCGAGCACCATCAGGGTGATGGCAATGATCACGGCGGCCATCATCACCGCCAGATGGTCAACCATCCCGACGGCAGTAATCACGGAGTCGAGAGAAAAGACGGCATCCAGCACCACTATCTGCGCGACCACCGGCCAGAATTTAGCGCCGCGCCGCTGGGTGGGGTTTTCACTGTCTTTTCCTTCCAGCCGCTCATTAAGCTCAACCGTGGCTTTGAACAGCAGGAACAATCCGCCGAAAAGCATGATCAGGTCACGGGCGCTAAAGCTCAGACCCTGCACGCTGAATAAGGGTTTGGTGAGCGTGACCAGCCATGATATTGAGGCCAGTAACAGCAGACGCATCACCATGGCGAGCAGAAGACCCGTCACGCGGGCGCGGTCGCGTTGTGAAGGGGGTAATTTATCGGCAAGGATGGCGATAAACACCAGGTTATCAATGCCGAGCACTAATTCGATGACGACCAGCGTCACCAGCCCGGCCCAGATTGATGGATCGGCAATCCATTCCATAGTAAATGCAATACCTTCTGTTATATGACTAATGTCACACTTCGATCATGGATAAAGCAGACGGAAATTGCAATGCCGGGGTGAGATTTCTCTTAATGCTACACTCAGGTAAAACCCATTTGCGGGGCTGTGTAAATAAGTTAAATGCGAAGATTTAATTACAAAAGACGATATTTAGGATATATCGCAATAAATGGTCTGGCGCTCTATTTTGTCAATATAAAGAAAATCCGAAAACCTCAAAACTTTGCTCTTAATATTAATCTTAAAAACGAATATTAGGACGGTTGTCTCCTTGCCTGCTATTAGGTTAGCTGCAACAATTCTTCCAGCATCAAATGTTAAATCTCCTTGTTGCTATTTTTGTTTCAGTCTTTGGTGAAGGTTATACATTATCAATCACCCGTTTAAGGTGGCGGATATATTTCTCAAAAGGCCTGATCCAAGAGGGTGTCTAACCATAACGCATTGTTTAGTCAGTGGATTGGTAACTGAAAGCCAAGGGCGGTAGCGTGCCTGAAAGCGTGTGAATCAGCCTCAATTATTCTGTCAATAGCCAATGGATGAATAAGCTTTTTTTAGGACTGATGCCAGTTATATTGCTAAATGATTAACTGCATTCTGATTGTCACCACGACCCGCGCTTATTTTAATTGCACAGGATAATTACTCTGCCAAAGTGATAAATAATCAATGATGAAATCCAAAATGAAATTGATGCCATTATTGGTGTCTGTGACCTTGATGAGTGGTTGCACGGTCTTTCCCGGCAGCAATATGTCAACAATGGGCAAGGATGTGATTAAACAGCAGGATGCTGATTTTGATCTCGACAAAATGGTGAATGTTTACCCATTAACCCCACGTCTGGTAGAACAATTACGCCCACGTCCGAATGTTGCTCAGCCAAATATGTCTCTGGACCAGGAAATTGCCTCTTACCAGTATCGCGTTGGTCCGGGTGACGTCATTAACGTGACCGTCTGGGATCACCCTGAACTGACCACACCTGCGGGCCAGTACCGCAGCTCAAGCGACACCGGTAACTGGGTACAGTCCGATGGCACCATGTTCTATCCCTACATTGGCAAAGTGCACGTCGCGGGCAAAACGCTTGCTGAGATCCGTAGTGATATTACCGGCCGCCTGGCGCAGTACATTGCTGACCCGCAGGTGGACGTTAATATCGCCGCGTTCCGATCCCAGAAAGCCTATATCTCAGGCCAGGTCAACAAATCCGGTCAGCAGGCTATCACCAACGTCCCGCTCACCGTGCTTGATGCGATCAATGCCGCAGGCGGCTTAACCGACGGTGCTGACTGGCGCAACGTGGTGCTGACCCACAACGGCAAAGAGCAGCGCATTTCGCTTCAGGCGCTGATGCAAAACGGTGACCTGACCCAGAACCGTCTCCTCTATCCGGGCGATATTCTTTACGTGCCGCGCAACGACGATCTGAAAGTGTTCGTGATGGGTGAAGTGAAGAAACAGAGCACCCTTAAGATGGACTTCAGCGGTATGACCCTGACCGAAGCCCTGGGCAACGCGGAAGGTATCGATCTGACCGCCTCCAACGCCAGCGGCATCTTTGTGATCCGTCCGATCAAAGGCGAAAACGCGAAAGGCAAGATTGCCAACATCTACCAGCTGGACATGTCCGACGCGACGTCGCTGGTCATGGCAACGTCGTTCCGTCTCCAGCCATACGATGTGGTCTATGTCACCACCGCGCCGGTTGCCCGCTGGAACCGTCTGATCAACCAGTTGCTGCCTACCATCAGTGGCGTTCGCTACATGACGGATACGGCGAGCGACATTCATACCTGGTAAGCCGCGATGTTTAACAAAATTCTGGTGGTGTGTGTGGGGAACATTTGCCGTTCCCCCACGGCTGAAAGGCTGTTGAAAAATTACCAGCCTGCGTTAACGGTCGACTCCGCAGGGCTGGGCGCGCTGGTCGGAAAAGGTGCCGACGAACGTGCCGCAAGCGTCGCCCTTGAGCATAACCTCTCACTCGACGGGCACGTTGCCCGTCAGGTCTCTGGCCGAATGTGCCGGGAATATGACCTGATCCTCGCGATGGAAAAACGCCACATTCACGCGCTGTGCGATATCGCACCGGAGATGCGCGGCAAGGTGATGCTGTTTGGTCACTGGGATGGTGAGCGCGAAATTCCCGATCCGTATCGCAAGAGCCGCGAGGCCTTTGAGGCGGTATACACCTTACTAGACCAGTCTGCCCGCCAGTGGGCGCAGGCACTGAAAGCTCAGCAGGGATAACAATGACAGAAAAAACAAGACCTTCTGCCGCCCCGACGTCGGGCAGTGATGAAATCGATATCGGTCGCCTGGTCGGGACCGTTATTGAAGCGAAATGGTGGGTGCTGGGTATAACCGCCATCTTTGCCGTGGCGGCGATCGTTTATACGCTGTTCGCGACGCCTATTTACAGCGCCGACGCGCTGGTGCAGATCGAACAAAATACCGGAAACTCGCTGGTTCAGGATATCGGCTCTGCGCTGGCCAACAAGCCGCCGGCATCGGAGGCTGAAATTCAGCTGATCCAGTCGCGCCTGGTATTGGGCAAAACGGTTCACGATCTGGGGCTGGATATCGCGGTCACCAAAAACACCTTCCCGGTGTTTGGCGCAGGCTGGGATCGCCTGATGGGGCGCAGTAACGATACGGTAAAAGTGACCGACTTCGTGATTCCAAAAGGGGCAGGGGACCAAACCTTTACCCTGACCGTGCTGGGACCAAAACAGTATCAGCTGACCAGCGACGCAGGCTTCAGCGCGCGCGGCGAAGTGGGGCAGATGCTGACCAAAGAGGGCGTGAGCATCAGGGTTGGTGCCATCCACGCGCAAGAGGGCGGTGAGTTTACGGTCACCAAATTCTCGACGCTCGGAATGATCAACAATCTGCAAAACAACCTGACCGTCACCGAAAACGGCAAGGACACCGGCGTCCTGAGCATGACCTTCACAGGTGAAGACAAGGATCAAATCCGCGACATCCTGAACAGCATCACCCGTAACTACCTTGAGCAGAACGTTGAGCGCAAGTCAGCGGAAGCCGCTAAAAGCCTCGCGTTCCTCAGTAAACAGCTGCCGGAGGTGCGCGCCCGTCTGGATGACGCCGAGAACAAGCTGAACGCATACCGTCAGGATAAAGACTCCGTCGACCTGCCGCTGGAGGCGAAATCGGTTCTCGACTCCATGGTCAATATTGATGCGCAGCTAAACGAGCTGACCTTTAAAGAGGCGGAAATTTCCAAGCTCTATACCAAACGTCACCCGGCGTACCGCACGCTGCTCGAGAAACGTCGTACCCTGGAAGAAGAGAAGGCGAAGCTGAATGACCGCGTGACCGCGATGCCGAAGACGCAGCAGGAAATCGTACGCCTGACGCGTGATGTGGAATCCGGCCAGCAGGTTTACATGCAACTGCTGAACAAGCAGCAGGAGCTGAAAATCACCGAAGCCAGCACCGTGGGCGACGTGCGTATCGTTGACCCGGCGATTACCCAGCCGGGCGTGCTGAAGCCGAAGAAAGCGCTGATCATCCTCGGCAGCATTATTCTCGGCCTGATGCTCTCTATCGTCGGCGTGCTGCTGCGCTCGCTGTTCAACCGCGGTATCGAAAGCCCACAGGTGCTGGAAGAGAACGGGATCAGCGTGTACGCCAGCATCCCGCTTTCGGAGTGGCAGAAGTCCCGTGACAGCGTCAAAACTGTTAAGGGCGTCAAGCGTTACAAACAGAGCCAGCTGCTGGCCGTGGGTAACCCGACCGACCTGGCGATTGAAGCGGTGCGTAGCCTGCGTACCAGCCTCCACTTCGCCATGATGCAGGCCAAAAACAACGTCCTGATGATGACCGGTGTCAGCCCGTCAATTGGTAAGACCTTCGTCTGTGCCAACCTGGCGGCGGTGGTGAGCCAGACCAACAAGCGCGTGCTGCTGATCGACTGCGACATGCGTAAGGGCTACACCCATGAGCTGCTGGGTACCAACAACGTTAATGGCCTGTCGGAAATCCTGCTGGGTAAAGGGGAGATCAGCGAGAGCGCCAAGCCGACCTCGATTCCGAAATTTGACCTGATCCCGCGTGGCCAGGTACCGCCGAACCCGTCTGAACTGCTGATGAGCGAGCGCTTCACGCAGCTGATCGAGTGGGCAAGCAAAAACTATGACCTGGTGCTGATCGATACCCCACCAATTCTGGCGGTCACCGACGCCGCCGTGGTAGGGCGTCATGCGGGCACCACGCTGATGGTTGCACGCTATGCGGTGAACACCCTGAAGGAAGTGGAAACCAGCCTGAGCCGCTTTGAGCAGAACGGTATTGAGGTGAAAGGGGTCATTCTGAACTCCATCTTCCGCCGTGCGACGGGTTATCAGGATTACGGCTACTACGAGTACGAATACAAGTCTGACTCTAAATAACAAAACACACCCCACACCCCTCACCCTAACCCTCTCCCCTGAGGGGAGAGGGGACTGCCTGGTGCGGTCTTTCACCCTCTCCCCTCCGGGGAGAGGGCCGGGGTGAGGGGCAGGAGGAATACATGAGCACACAACGCCCTTTGATTTCTATCTATATGCCGACATGGAATCGTCAGCAGCTGGCGATCCGCGCGATTAAATCGGTCCTGCGTCAGGATTACGATAACTGGGAACTGATTATCGTGGATGACTGTTCCTCCTCTTACGAACAGCTGCAAAAGTTTGTCGAAGACCTGAACGACCCGCGCGTGGTGTACACGCATAACGCCATCAACTCCGGGGCGTGCGCGGTGCGCAATCAGGCGATTATGCAGGCGAAAGGGCAGTATCTGACCGGTATCGACGATGATGACGAATGGACGCCAAACCGTCTGTCGATCTTCCTGTCGCACAAAGCGCAGCTGGTGACCCACGCGTTTCTGTATGCCAACGACTATGTCTGTCAGGGCGAGGTCTATTCGCAGCCGGCCAGCCTGCCGCTGTATCCGAAATCACCGTATTCCCGCCGCCTGTTCTACAAGCGCAACATCATTGGCAATCAGGTATTTACCTGGGCCTGGCGCTTTAAGGAGTGTCTGTTCGATACCGAGCTGAAGGCCGCACAGGATTACGACATTTTCCTGCGGATGGTGGTGGAGTACGGCGAGCCGTGGAAGGTGGAAGAGGCCACGCAGATCCTGCACATCAACCACGGGGAGATGCAGATCACCTCGTCACCGAAAAAATTCTCGGGCTACTTCCATTTTTACCGCAAGCACAAGGACAAGTTTGACCGTGCCAGTCGGAAGTATCAGCTCTTTACCCTGTATCAGATCCGTAACAAGCGCATGAACTGGCGCACGCTGCTGACGCTGCTGTCGGTGCGTAACGGCAAGCGTCTGGCTGACGGGCTTCGGGGGAAATAATGTTTCTGGAAGATTGCCGCGCTAACAGCTGGAGCCTGCGCCCGTGCTGCATGGTTCTGGCCTACCGTATTGCGCACTTTTGCTCGGTGTGGCGCAAAAAAAATGTGCTGAACAATATCT
Source organism: Enterobacter cloacae complex sp. SYL003 (assembly GCF_049236925.1). Classification (NCBI taxonomy): domain Bacteria; kingdom Pseudomonadati; phylum Pseudomonadota; class Gammaproteobacteria; order Enterobacterales; family Enterobacteriaceae; genus Enterobacter; species Enterobacter cloacae complex sp. SYL003. The sequence goes on from NZ_JBMKJK010000001.1 coordinate 16,449, forward strand.
GGGCCGCGCCGGTGCTGGTGCTGTACCGCATCATCACCGAATGCTTTTTTGGCTATGAAATTCAGGCCGCTGCCACCATTGGCCGCCGCTTTACCATTCATCACGGCTATGCGGTCGTCATCAACAAGTTCGTCGTCGCGGGTGATGATTTCACCATTCGCCACGGGGTGACAATCGGCAACCGTGGGCCAGACAGCCTGGCCTGCCCGGTGATTGGCAATAACGTCGAGCTGGGCGCCAACGTGGTGATGATCGGGGAGATTACCGTGGGCAATAACGTGACGGTTGGCGCAGGTAGCGTGGTGCTGGACAGCATTCCGGACAATGCGCTGGTGGTGGGCGAGAAAGCCCGCGTGAAGGTGATTAAATGAACATTCTGCAATTTAACGTACGCCTCGCAGAGGGCGGGGCGGCAGGCGTAGCGCTGGATCTGCACCAGCGCGCGCTGCAAAAAGGATTACAGTCGCGCTTTGTTTACGGTTACGGCAAGGGCGGCAAGAAAAGCGTCAGCCATGATAACTATCCGCAGGTGTTGAAGCAGACGCCACGTCTGACCTCCATCGCCAATATTGCGCTGTTCCGCCTGTTTAACCGCGACCTGTTCGGCAACCTGAATAATCTCTACCGCACCGTCACCCGCACCCGCGGGCCGGTTGTGCTGCACTTCCACGTGCTACACAGCTACTGGCTGAATCTGGAAGAGGTGGTAGCGTTTTGTGGCAAAGTGAAGGCGCACAAGCCGGACACCCGTTTCGTCTGGACGCTACACGACCACTGGAGCGTGACCGGACGCTGCGCCTTTACCGACGGCTGCGAAGGCTGGAAAGATAACTGCCAGAAATGCCCTACGCTCAGCAACTATCCGCCGGTGAAGGTCGATCGCGCGCATCAGCTGGTTGAGGGCAAGCGTCAGCTGTTCCGCGACATGCTCTCGCTCGGCTGCACCTTTATCTCTCCAAGCCAGCACGTGGCAGATGCTTTTAATAGCCTGTACGGAGCAGGGCGCTGCCAGATTATCAACAACGGTATTGATGTGGCGACGGAAGAGATCCTGGCCGAACTGACGCCCGTAGCCATTACCACCGGCAAGCCGAAAATTGCGGTCGTCGCCCATGACCTGCGCTACGACGGCAAAACCAACCAACAGCTGGTGCGCGACATGATGGCGCTCGGCGACAAAATTGAGCTGCATACCTTCGGCAAATTCTCGCCGTTCGAAGGCGCTAACGTGGTGAATCACGGGTTTGAAACCGACAAGCGCAAACTGATGAGCGCGCTCAACGGTATGGACGCGCTGGTGTTCAGCTCTCGCGTGGACAACTACCCGCTGATCCTGTGCGAAGCGCTCTCCATTGGCGTGCCGGTCATTGCCACCCACAGCGACGCGGCGCGCGAAGTGCTGGAGAAATCGGGCGGTAAAACCTTCAGTGAGAACGAGGTGCTGCCGCTGGTGCAGCTGTCGAAGGCCGATATCGCGCAGGCTGTTTTTGGCACGGACCTGGAATCGTTCCGCAACCGCAGCCGCAAAGCGTACAGTGGACAACAGATGCTGGAGGAGTATGTCTCGTTCTATCAGAATCTGTAGTTATCTGCTGCTGCCGCTGATCTACCTGCTGGTCAACGTTAAGATTGCCCAGCTCGGTGAAAGCTTCCCGATCACTATCGTCACCTTCCTGCCGGTTCTGCTGTTGCTTTACGTTGACAAGCTTAACCTCAAAAAGCTGATGATTGCGCTGGGGATCGGGTTTGGTCTGACGGCGTTTAACTACATCTTTGGTCAGTCGCTGGACGCCAGCAAATATGTCACCTCCACCATGCTGTTTGTTTATATCGTAATCATTATTGGCATGGTGTGGAGTATTCGTTTTAAAACTATCTCTCCGCACAATTATAGGAAAATCCTCAGGTTCTTTTATATTGTCGTCGGGCTGATTGTTATGCTTGCGGCATTGGAGATGGCGCAAATTATTCTCACAGGCGGCAGTAGCCTGATGGAAATAATTTCGAAATATCTTATATACAGTAACAGCTATGTACTGAACTTCATTAAGTTTGGTGGCAAGCGTACCACTGCGCTCTATTTTGAACCGGCGTTTTTTGCTCTGGCATTAATCTCAATTTGGCTCAGCATCAAACAGTTCGGTATCAAAACCCCCAAGACCGATGCTATGATCCTTGCAGGAATCGTTCTGTCAGGGTCGTTCTCAGGGGTAATGACGTTTATTCTGTTTTACCTGCTGGAGTGGGCGTTCCAGTACCTGAACAAAGAGGCGATTAAGAAAAAACTGCCGCTGGCGATTATTTCTCTGACGGTATTTTTAGTGGGCGTAATATTCGCATTCCCGTACATTTCTGAACGTCTGGGTGATTTGGGAACGGAAGGTTCGTCGTCCTATTATCGCATCATTGGTCCACTGGTGATGGTGGGTTATTCCTTAACCCATATTGATGGCGTAGTAAGATTCGGCTCACTTTACGAATATGTTGCATCATTCGGAATCTTTAACGGTGCGGATGTCGGTAAAACCATAGACAATGGTCTGTATCTGTTAATTATCTATTTTTCCTGGTTCGCCGTACTGTTGACACTGTGGTATCTGTTTAAAGTTTTCAAAATGATGATTAACGCGTTTGGTGATAACCAGAACTTTCGCGTGCAACTTTATCTGTTCACACCGGTGTCGTTGTTTTTTACCGGGTCAATATTTAGCCCGGAATATGCATTCTTAATTGTATGTCCGTTTATTTTGCGCAAAGCGTTGAATATTACGAGCGTATGACGAAATGAGGTGATTTATGTTTCTTAGCGTCATTACTGTCGCCTTTCGTAACCACGAAGGGGTGGTAAAAACCTGGCGCTCGCTGCGCAACCTGGCGCGCGATCCGAGCCTCACCTTTGAGTGGATCGTGGTCGATGGCGGCTCGAACGACGGCACGGCGGAGTTCCTGGAAAAACTTAACGGTGAGTTCAACTTACGTTACATCAGCGAGAAAGATAAAGGCATTTACGATGCCATGAATAAAGGCATCAACATGGCGCAGGGGCGCTACGCCATCTTCCTCAATTCCGGCGACGTGTTCCATGAAGATGTGGCGCTGTTTGCACGCCAGCTGGCGCGCCAGAAAGAAGATGCCATGTTTATCGGTGATGCGCTGCTTGATTTCGGCGAGGGGAAAAAAGTCCTGCGCGGCGCGAAACCAGGTTGGTATATCTACCACAGCTTGCCGGCAAGCCATCAGGCTATTTTCTTTCCGATGAGCGGCCTGAAAAAGCAGCCTTACGATTTGCGTTATAAAGTGTCATCAGATTATGCCCTGGCCGCCAGCCTGTACAAATCTGGCTACCCGTTCCGTCGAATTAAAGGACTGGTATCCGAATTTTCAATGGGCGGCGTGTCAACCTCGAATAATCTGGAATTGTGCCAGGATGCCAAAAACGTGCAGCGTAAAATATTACGCGTGCCGGGGTTCTGGGCGGAATTATCTTATTTCTTACGTCTGAAAACGACGGGTAAAGCGAAAGCCTTATATAACAAAGCCTGAGATATAAGGAAACGTAATGCAGGAATTAAATGGATTCTCCGTGCCGAAAGGTTTTCGGGGCGGGAGCGGTATTAAAGTTCAACTGTGGTGGGCTGTACAGGCAACGTTATTTGCCTGGTCGCCGCAAATACTGTACCGCTGGCGCGCATTTTTACTGCGTCTGTTTGGCGCAAAAATAGGAAAAAACGTAGTCATTCGTCCTTCGGTGAAAATTACTTATCCCTGGAAATTAACGCTTGGGGATTACGCCTGGGTAGGGGATGACGCGGTGTTATATACCCTTGGCGAGATTACGATTGGCGCAAATTCGGTGGTTTCACAGAAGTGTTATTTGTGCACCGGCAGCCACGATTTTATGAGCCCGCATTTTGATATTACCGCTTCGCCTGTTGTGATCGGTGAAAAATGCTGGCTGGCAACAGACGTCTTTGTTGCACCCGGTGTTTCTGTTGGCGATGGCACGGTAGTCGGTGCCCGCAGCAGCGTTTTTAAATCGCTACCGGCAAATAAAATTTGCCGTGGCAACCCCGCAGTGGTGATACGCGAACGCGTTGAAACTGATTAAATTCATAAGTAGAGGAATATAAACATGTCTAAAGTCGCTCTCATCACCGGCGTTACCGGGCAGGATGGTTCTTACCTGGCAGAGTTACTGCTGGAAAAAGGGTATGAAGTACACGGTATTAAACGTCGTGCCTCTTCATTTAACACCGAACGTGTCGATCATATTTATCAGGATCCTCACGCGGCGAACCCGAAATTCCACCTGCACTACGGCGACCTGACCGATACCTCCAACCTGACCCGCATCCTGCAGGAAGTACAGCCGGATGAAGTCTACAACCTGGGCGCGATGAGCCACGTTGCGGTTTCCTTCGAATCCCCGGAATACACCGCTGACGTGGACGCCATGGGTACGCTGCGTCTGCTGGAAGCGATTCGCTTCCTGGGTCTTGAGAAGAAAACCCGTTTCTATCAGGCATCTACCTCTGAGCTGTATGGTCTGGTGCAGGAAATTCCGCAGAAAGAGACTACGCCGTTCTACCCACGTTCTCCGTACGCGGTAGCGAAACTGTACGCTTACTGGATCACTGTGAACTACCGTGAATCCTACGGCATGTACGCCTGTAACGGCATTCTGTTCAACCACGAATCCCCACGTCGTGGCGAAACCTTCGTGACCCGTAAAATCACCCGCGCGATCGCTAACATCGCTCAGGGTCTGGAGTCTTGCCTGCACCTCGGCAACATGGACTCCCTGCGTGACTGGGGCCATGCGAAAGACTACGTGAAAATGCAGTGGATGATGCTGCAGCAGGAACAGCCAGAAGACTTCGTGATCGCGACCGGCGTGCAGTACTCCGTACGTCAGTTCGTTGAGATGGCTGCGGCACAGCTGGGCATCAAGCTGCGCTTCGAAGGCACCGGCGTGGAAGAGAAGGGTATCGTTGTTTCCGTGACCGGCCACGACGCACCGGGCGTGAAGCCAGGCGACGTGATTGTTCAGGTGGATCCGCGTTACTTCCGTCCTGCTGAAGTGGAAACCCTGCTGGGCGACCCAACCAAAGCGCACGAGAAGCTGGGCTGGAAACCAGAAACCACCCTGCAAGAAATGGTATCCGAGATGGTGGCCAAAGATCTTGAAGCAGCGAAAAAACACTCCCTGCTCAAGTCCCATGGCTACGAGGTTGCCATCGCGCTGGAGTCCTGAGAATGACAAAACAACGTATTTTTGTCGCCGGTCATCGCGGAATGGTGGGTTCCGCGATTGTCCGCCAGCTTGAACAGCGCGGCGACGTTGAGGTGATTGTTCGCACCCGCGACGAGCTGAACCTGCTTGACAGCAAAGCGGTGCAGGACTTCTTCGCCAGCGAACGTATCGACCAGGTGTATCTGGCGGCGGCGAAGGTGGGCGGCATTGTCGCTAACAACACCTACCCGGCGGATTTCATCTACGAGAACATGATGATTGAGAGCAACATCATTCACGCGGCGCATCTGCACAACGTGAACAAGCTGTTGTTCCTCGGTTCATCCTGTATCTACCCAAAAATGGCGAAGCAGCCGATCGCCGAGAGCGAACTGCTGCAGGGGACGCTGGAAGCCACCAACGAGCCGTATGCGATTGCCAAAATTGCCGGGATCAAGCTGTGTGAATCGTACAACCGTCAGTATAACCGCGACTATCGCTCGGTGATGCCGACCAACCTCTACGGACCGCACGACAACTTCCACCCGAGCAATTCGCACGTGATCCCGGCGCTGCTGCGTCGTTTCCACGAGGCGACTGCCGAAAACGCCCCGGACGTGGTGGTGTGGGGCAGCGGTACGCCAATGCGCGAGTTCCTGCACGTGGACGATATGGCGGCTGCCAGCATTCACGTCATGGAGCTGGATCGCGAGGTGTGGCAGGAAAACACCGAGCCGATGCTGTCGCACATTAACGTCGGGACCGGCGTGGACTGCACCATTCGCGAGCTGGCGCAGACCATCGCGCAGGTGGTGGGCTACAAAGGACGCGTGGTGTTTGATGCCACCAAACCGGACGGCACGCCGCGCAAGCTGCTGGACGTGACCCGTCTGCATCAGCTGGGCTGGTATCACGAGGTCTCACTGGAGCAGGGGCTGGCCAGCACCTACCAGTGGTTCCTGGAAAACCAGCACCGCTTCCGGGGGTAATGATGTTTTTAAGTCAGGAAGATTTTGCCACGGTGGTGCGTTCCACTCCGCTCATCTCAATTGATTTGATCGTGGAGAACGAACGCGGCGAGTTCTTGCTGGGGAAACGAACCAATCGTCCTGCACAGGGCTTCTGGTTCGTGCCCGGCGGGCGCGTGCAGAAGGATGAGACGCTAAGCGATGCGTTTGAGCGTCTCACTCTGGCGGAACTGGGCCTGCAACTGCCGATGGCAGCGGGCCAGTTTTACGGGGTCTGGCAGCACTTCTATGACGATAACTTTTCGGGCACCGGGTTCACCACGCACTATGTCGTGCTGGGGTTCCGCCTGAAGGTGAGTGAGGCAGACCTGCGTCTGCCTGATTCTCAGCATGACGATTACCGCTGGTTAACGCCAGAGGCGCTGCTGGCAAGCGACAACGTCCATGACAACAGTCGGGCGTACTTCCTTGCGGAACGTCAGGCCGAGGTGCCAGGCCTATGAAAATCCTCGTCTACGGAATTAACTACTCGCCGGAGCTTACCGGTATCGGGAAATACACCGGCGAGATGGTCGAGTGGATGGCGAGCCAGGGACATGACGTGCGGGTGATTACCGCCCCGCCGTATTACCCGGAGTGGAAGGTAGGCGAACGCTATTCCAGCTGGCGCTACCGCCGCGAAGAGGGGGCTGCGACCGTCTGGCGCTGCCCGCTCTACGTGCCGAAACAGCCCTCGACGCTGAAACGTTTAATTCATCTGGGCAGCTTTGCCCTGAGCAGTTTTTTCCCGCTGATGGCGCAACGTCGCTGGAAGCCGGATCGCATCATCGGCGTGGTGCCGACGCTGTTCTGCACGCCAGGCATGCGCCTGCTGGGCAAACTCTCCGGCGCGCGCACCCTGCTGCACATTCAGGATTATGAAGTGGACGCCATGCTCGGACTGGGGATGGCCGGGAAAGGCAAGGGCGGCAAGGTGGCGAAGCTCGCCAGCGCCTTTGAGCGCAGCGGCCTGCACAACGTGGATTACGTCTCGACCATCTCGCGCTCGATGATGAACAAGGCGCAGGAGAAGGGTGTCCCGGCGGAGAAGGTGATCTTCTTTCCGAACTGGTCCGAAGTGGCGCGTTTCCGCGATGTGACAGACCAGGATGCGCAGGCGTTACGCGCGCAGCTCGGTTTGCCTGAAGATCAAAAAATCATTCTTTACTCAGGCAACATCGGCGAAAAACAGGGGCTGGAGAGCGTGATTGACGCCGCGCTTCAGCTGAGCGAACACCCGTGGATGTTCGTGATAGTCGGGCAGGGCGGCGGTAAAGCGCGGCTGGAAAAAATGGCCAGCGAGCGCGGACTGACCAGCATCCGCTTCTTCCCGCTTCAGTCTTATGACGCGCTGCCCGCGCTGCTGAAAATGGCAGATTGCCATCTGGTGGTGCAAAAACGCGGCGCGGCGGATGCGGTGCTGCCGTCCAAGCTGACCAACATTCTGGCAGTGGGCGGAAATGCGGTGATTACGGCAGAAGCCGCAACAGAATTAGGCCAGCTGTGCAACAGCTACCCGGGCATTGCCGTTTGCGTAGAGCCAGAATCGGTTCCTGCGCTGGTGACCGGAATTGAGCAGGCACTCGCCATGCCAAAAGAGAACACGGTGGCACGTGAATATGCCGAACGCACGCTCGAGAAAGAGAACGTGCTGAGCCAATTTATTGCAGATATACGGGGATAAATCATGAGTCAAACCACTTTGTATCCGGTCGTAATGGCGGGTGGATCCGGGAGCCGGTTGTGGCCACTGTCCCGCGTGCTTTATCCAAAACAATTTCTGTGTCTGAAGGGCGACCTCACCATGCTGCAAACGACGGTTAACCGTCTGCACGGCGTGGAGTGTGAAAGCCCGGTGGTGATCTGTAACGAGCAGCACCGCTTTATCGTTGCCGAGCAACTGCGCCAGCTGAATAAACTGACCGAAAATATCATTCTGGAGCCTGCGGGACGTAACACCGCGCCTGCTATTGCTCTTGCGGCGCTGGCAGCAAAACGCAGCAGCCCGGACTGCGACCCGCTGATGCTGGTGCTGGCGGCTGACCACGTTATTCAGCAGGAAGACGCCTTCCGCGACGCGGTTCGCGCGGCGATTCCTTACGCTGAGAACGGCAAGCTGGTGACCTTCGGCATCGTGCCGGATCTTCCGGAAACCGGCTATGGCTACATTCGCCGCGGCAGCGTTACGCCTGGTGAAGGCGACAGCGTGGCCTTTGACGTGGCGCAGTTTGTCGAAAAACCGAATCTGGAAACCGCCCAGGCCTACGTGGCCAGCGGTGAATACTACTGGAACAGCGGTATGTTCCTGTTCCGCGCCGGTCGCTACCTGGAAGAGCTGGAAAAATATCGCCCGGATATCTTAAATGCCTGCGAAAAAGCGATGGCGGTGGTGGATCCGGATCTCGATTTTATCCGCGTGGACGAAGAAGCCTTCCTCGCCTGTCCGGAAGAGTCCATTGACTATGCGGTGATGGAACGTACGGCAGATGCGGTAGTGGTGCCGATGGATGCGGGCTGGAGCGACGTTGGCTCCTGGTCGTCACTGTGGGAGATTAGCGCGCATACCCCGGAGGGTAACGTCCATCACGGTGATGTGATCAGCCACAAAACGGAAAACAGCTACGTCTACGCCGAATCTGGCCTTGTCACCACGGTAGGGGTGAAAGATCTGGTGGTCGTGCAGACCAAAGACGCGGTGCTGATTGCCGACCGTAATGCCGTGCAGGACGTTAAAAAAGTGGTGGAGCAGATCAAGGCTGATGGCCGCCACGAACACCATATTCACCGTGAAGTCTACCGTCCGTGGGGCAAATATGACTCCATTGACGCCGGCGAGCGTTACCAGGTGAAACGCATCACCGTGAAGCCGGGTGAAGGGCTGTCGGTGCAGATGCACCATCACCGCGCCGAACACTGGGTAGTGGTGGCGGGGACAGCCAAAGTGACCATCAACGGTGAAGTGAAGCTGCTCGGTGAAAACGAGTCCATTTATATTCCGCTGGGTGCCACGCACTGCCTGGAAAACCCGGGGAAAATTCCACTCGACTTAATTGAGGTGCGTTCCGGTTCGTATCTGGAAGAGGACGATATCGTGCGCTTCCAGGACCGCTACGGGCGGGTGTAGCGCCGTCTTAACGCCGGATGGCGCTTCGCTTATCCGGCCTACGAATGAATAAAAAACAATTAAGCCTGTTAACGGGCGGGCCAACTGTTGCCTGAAAAAGGGGTCATCATGGAAAAATTAACCTGTTTTAAAGCCTACGATATTCGCGGCAAGCTGGGCGAAGAGCTGAACGAAGACATTGCGTGGCGCATCGGCCGCGCGTACGGCGAATACCTGAAACCACAAACTATCGTGCTGGGCGGCGACGTGCGTCTCACCAGCGAATCCCTGAAGCTGGCGCTGGCGAAAGGGCTACAGGACGCGGGCGTCGACGTGCTGGACATTGGCCTTTCCGGTACCGAAGAGATCTATTTTGCCACCTTCCATCTGGGCGTGGACGGCGGTATCGAAGTGACGGCCAGCCATAACCCGATGGACTACAACGGCATGAAGCTGGTGCGCAAGGGCGCGCGTCCTATCAGCGGCGACACCGGCCTGCGCGACGTGCAGCGTCTGGCCGAGGCCAACGACTTCCCGCCGGTGAACGAAGCGAAGCGCGGCAGCTATAAGCAGATCAACCTGCAAAAAGAGTACATCGACCACCTGCTGGGCTACATCAACGTGGCGAACCTCAAACCGCTGAAGCTGGTGATTAACTCCGGCAACGGCGCGGCAGGCCCGGTTGTCGATGCACTTGAAGCCCGCTTTAAGGCGCTGAACGTGCCGGTGACCTTCGTCAAAGTGCACAACACGCCAGACGGCAACTTCCCGAACGGTATTCCTAACCCGCTGCTGCCGGAGTGCCGCGACGACACCCGCAACGCGGTGATTGAGCACGGCGCCGATATGGGTATCGCCTTTGACGGCGATTTCGACCGCTGCTTCCTGTTCGACGAGAAAGGGCAGTTTATCGAAGGCTACTACATCGTTGGCCTGCTGGCGGAAGCGTTCCTTGAGAAAAACCCGGGGGCGAAGATCATTCATGATCCGCGCCTCTCCTGGAACACCGTCGACGTGGTGAAGGCCGCGGGCGGCGAGCCGGTGATGTCTAAAACCGGCCACGCGTTTATCAAAGAGCGTATGCGCGAGGAAGACGCCATCTACGGCGGCGAGATGAGCGCCCACCACTATTTCCGTGATTTTGCCTACTGCGACAGCGGGATGATCCCGTGGCTGCTGGTAACCGAGCTGCTGTGCCTGAAAGGACAGAGCCTGGGCGAACTGGTGCGCGACCGCATGGCGGCGTTCCCGGCGAGCGGGGAGATCAACAGCAAACTGGCACAGCCAGCCGAGGCCATCGCCCGCGTCGAACAGCACTTTGCCATTCATGCGCTGGAAATTGACCGTACGGATGGTATCAGCATGGCGTTCCCGCAGTGGCGCTTCAACCTGCGCTCTTCCAACACCGAGCCGGTGGTGCGCCTGAACGTGGAGTCCCGCGCCGATACCGCGCTGATGGAAGCCCGAACGAAGGACATTCTGGCGCTGTTGAATCAGTAAAAAGAAAACCTTACCCCTCACCCTAACCCTCTCCCCAAAGGGGAGAGGGAACTTGAACACCCTCTCCCCTTTGGTGAGAGGACCGGGGTGAGGGGCGAGGGGAAAGGTTTAGAACTAAAGGAACAACGATGACAAATCTAAAAAAGCGCGAGCGAGCGAGAACGAATGCATCGTTAATCTCTATGGTGCAGCGTTTTTCTGATATCACCATCATGGTCGGCGGACTGTGGGCGGTGTGTTGGGTCAGCGGGCAGTCGTTCTTATACATGCACTTGCTGATGGCGTTGATTGCGCTGGTGGTGTTTCAGATGATCGGCGGCATGACCGATTTCTATCGTTCATGGCGTGGCGTCAAAATGACCACCGAACTGATGCTGCTGCTCCAGAACTGGACCTTAAGCCTGATTTTCAGCGCAGGCCTGGTGGCGTTCAGCCATGATTTTGATAATCGGCTTGTGACCTATCTCTGCTGGTATCTGTTAACCAGCGTTGGCATGGTGGTCTGCCGCTCGCTGATCCGCTTTGGCGCGGGCTGGCTGCGCAACCGTGGGTATAACCGTCGCTTTGTTGCCGTGGCGGGCGACCTGCCGGTGGGACAGGTGTTGCTCGACAGCTTCCGCAAAGAGCCGTGGTTAGGTTTTGAAGTGGTGGGGGTTTATCACGACGCGAAGCCCGGCGGCGTACCATCTGACTGGGCGGGCAGCTACGAACAGCTGATAGAAGACGCGAAAGCCGGCAAAATTCACAACGTCTACATCGCCATGCAGATGAAAGATGAATCCCGCATCAAGACACTGATGCGCGAGCTGGCCGATACAACCTGCTCGGTGATCCTCATCCCTGACGTGTTTACCTTCAATATTCTCCACTCCCGTATCGAAGAGGTGAACGGGGTACCGGTTGTTCCACTGTACGACACGCCGCTGTCGGGGATTAACCGCGTGCTGAAGCGCGTGGAGGATATCGTACTTTCGTCCCTGATCCTGCTGCTGATCTCCCCGGTGCTGTGCTGCATTGCGCTGGCGGTGAAGCTCAGCTCTCCGGGGCCGATCATCTTCCGTCAGACCCGCTACGGCATGGACGGTAAGCCGATCATGGTGTGGAAATTCCGCTCCATGAAGGTGATGGAGAACGACAAGGTGGTGACCCAGGCGACGCAGAACGATCCGCGCGTCACCCGCGTGGGTAACTTCCTGCGCCGTACCTCGCTCGATGAGCTGCCGCAGTTCATCAACGTGTTCACCGGCGGGATGTCCATCGTCGGGCCTCGTCCTCACGCCGTGGCCCATAACGAGCAGTACCGTACCCTGATTGAAGGCTACATGCTGCGCCATAAGGTGAAGCCAGGCATCACCGGCTGGGCGCAGATCAACGGGTGGCGCGGCGAGACCGACACGCTGGAAAAAATGGAAAAACGCATCGAGTTCGATCTGGAGTACATCCGCGAGTGGAGCCTCTGGTTCGATATCAAGATTGTTTTTCTGACCATTTTCAAAGGCTTCGTGAACAAAGCGGCGTACTAAGATGAGCTTACGAGAAAAAACCATCAGCGGCGCAAAATGGTCAGCCATGGCCACCATCGTCATCATTGGCCTCGGCCTGGTGCAGATGACGGTGCTGGCGCGCATTATCGATAACCACCAGTTTGGTCTGCTGACCGTCTCGCTGGTGATTATCGCCCTGGCCGATACGCTGTCGGACTTTGGTATCGCCAACTCCATTATCCAGCGCAAAGAGATCAGCCATCTTGAGCTGACCACCCTCTACTGGCTGAACGTTGGGCTGGGTATCTTCGTCTTTGTGCTGGTGTTCCTGCTGAGCGATGTGATTGCCGGCGTGCTGCATAACCCGGACCTGGCGCCGCTGATGCGCACCCTGTCGTTTGCTTTCGTGGTGATCCCGCACGGGCAGCAGTTCCGCGCGCTGATGCAGAAAGAGCTGGAGTTCAACAAAATCGGCATGATTGAAACCAGCGCCGTGCTGGCGGGCTTTACCTTCACCGTGGTCAGCGCCCATTTCTGGCCGCTGGCGATGACCGCCATTCTCGGCTACCTCGTTAACTCTGCCGTGCGCACGCTGCTGTTTGGCTTCTTTGGCCGCAAGATTTATCGCCCGGGACTGCATTTTTCGCTGGCGTCTGTTTCATCCAACCTACGCTTCGGCGCGTGGCTGACGGCAGACAGCATTATCAACTATGTGAATACTAACCTCTCTACGCTGGTGCTGGCGCGCATTCTGGGCGCGAGCGTCGCGGGCGGCTACAACCTGGCGTATAACGTCGCGGTTGTCCCGCCGATGAAGCTCAACCCAATCATTACCCGCGTGCTGTTCCCGGCGTTCGCCAAAATTCAGGACGATACCGAGAAGCTGCGCGTGAACTTTTACAAGCTGCTCTCCGTGGTGGGGATCATCAACTTCCCGGTACTGCTGGGGCTGATGGTGGTCGCCAGCAATTTCGTACCGCTGGTGTTTGGCGAGAAGTGGAACAGCATCATCCCGATCCTGCAACTGCTGTGCGTTGTGGGGCTGCTGCGCTCGGTGGGGAATCCAATTGGTTCTCTGCTGATGGCGAAGGCGCGCGTGGATATCAGCTTCAAGTTCAACGTGTTTAAAACCTTCCTGTTTATTCCGGCAATTATTATGGGCGGGCACATGGCGGGCGCCATTGGCGTGACGCTCGGCTTCCTGCTGGTGCAGATCGTCAATACCGTGCTGAGCTACTTCGTGATGATCAAACCGGTGCTGGGCTCCAGCTACCATCAGTACATTCTCAGCCTGTGGCTGCCGTTTTATCTCTCCTTACCGACTCTGGCGGTGAGCTACGGCCTGGGCGTGGTGCTCAACGGGCATCTGCCGCTGGCGGCGCTGCTTGCGGTGCAGGTCGCGGCAGGCGCGCTGGCATTCGGCGTGATGATTGTACTGTCACGCAATGCGCTGGTGGTTGAGATAAAGCGCCAGTTTTGCCGTAACGAAAAAATGAAAACGCTGCTTCGCGCAGGCTAATTTTACGAGGCCATTATGAAATTACTTATTCTTGGCAACCATACCTGCGGCAACCGTGGCGACAGCGCCATCCTGCGCGGTTTATTGGATGCAATTAACACCCTTAAGCCTGAGACAGAAGTGGATGTGATGAGCCGTTATCCGGTCAGCTCATCCTGGTTACTGAACCGCCCGGTGATGGGCGACCCGCTCTACAGCCAGATGAAACAGCACAACAACGCTGCGGGCGTGATGGGGCGCGTGAAGAAAGTGCTGCGTCGCCGCTACCAGCATCAGGTGCTGCTTTCTCGCGTAACCGACACCGGCAAGTTGCGCAACATCGCCATCGCGCAGGGCTTTACCGATTTCGTGCGTCTGCTGTCCGGCTATGACGCCATTATTCAGGTGGGCGGTTCGTTCTTCGTCGACCTGTACGGCGTGCCGCAGTTTGAGCATGCGCTCTGCACCTTTATGGCGAAAAAACCGCTGTTTATGATTGGCCACAGCGTCGGGCCGTTCCAGGATCCGCAGTTCAACCAGCTGGCGAACTATGTCTTCGGCCACTGTGACGCGCTGATCCTGCGCGAATCGGTCAGCCTCGACATGATGAAGCGCAGCGAAATCGACACCACCAAAGTGGAGCACGGCGTAGACACCGCCTGGCTGGTGGATCATCAGGATGACAGCTTCCAGGCCAGCTACGCGGTACAGCACTGGCTGGACGTGGCGGCAAAACAGAAAACCGTCGCCATTACCCTGCGTGAACTTGCGCCGTTCGATAAACGCCTCGGCACGACTCAGGCGGCGTATGAAAAAGCTTTTGCCGAGGTGGTGAACCGCGTGCTGGACAGCGGTTACCAGGTGCTGGCGCTTTCCACCTGTACCGGTATCGACAGCTACAACAAAGATGACCGCATGGTGGCGCTCAACCTGCGTAACCTGGTCAACGACCCGTCCCGCTACCACGTGGTGATGGACGAACTGAACGACCTGGAGATGGGCAAGCTGCTCTCCGCCTGCGACCTGACCGTGGGCACGCGTCTGCACTCGGCTATTATCTCGATGAACTTCGGCACGCCAGCCATCGCCATTAACTACGAACACAAGTCCGCGGGCATTATGCAGCAGCTCGGTATGCCGGAAATGGCCGTCGACATTCGTCATCTGCTGGACGGATCTCTGGGTGCGATGGTGGGCGACACGCTCGGTCAGCTGCCTGCGATCAACGAACGTCTGGCGGTGGCGGTGAAAGCCGAACGCGAAAAAGGTATTGGCATGGTGAAATCCGTCCTCGACCGCGTCCGGGAGGGGAAATGAAGGTTGGTTTCTTCTTACTGAAATTTCCGCTGTCGTCTGAAACCTTTGTGCTGAACCAAATCACCGCGTTTATCGATATGGGGTATGACGTGGAGATTATCGCCCTGCAAAAGGGCGATACGCAAAACACCCATGCGGCGTATACCCAGTATGGGCTGGAGGCGAAAACCCGCTGGTTGCAGGACGAACCCGCCGGAAGGATGAACAAACTGCGCCATCGCGCTAGCCAGACGCTGCGCGGCCTGCATCGCGCCTCGACGTGGCGGGCGCTGAATATGTCGCGCTATGGCGCGGAGGCCCGCAACCTGATCTTATCCGCCATTTGCGGGCAAACGGCCCAGCCGTACCGGGCCGATGTCTTTATCGCTCACTTTGGCCCGGCTGGCGTCACGGCGGCAAAACTGCGTGAGCTGGGGGTGATTGACGGCAAAATCGCCACCATTTTCCACGGTATCGATATCTCCAGCCGTGAAGTGCTGAACCACTACACGCCGGAATATCAGCAGCTGTTTCGCCGTGGTGACATGATGCTGCCGATAAGCGACCTGTGGGCCGGGCGCCTGAAAACCATGGGGTGCCCGAGCGAGAAAATCACCGTTTCACGCATGGGCGTGGACATGGAACGCTTCACCCAGCGACCCGTCAAGGTGCCGGGCAAGCCGCTGCAAATTATCTCTGTTGCCCGCCTGACCGAAAAGAAAGGGCTGCACGTAGCCATCGAAGCCTGTCGCCAGCTGAAGGCGCGTGGTGTGGACTTCCACTATCGCATCCTGGGTATCGGGCCGTGGGAGCGTCGCCTGCGCACGCTGATCGAACAGTATCAGCTGGAAGACGTGGTGGAGATGCCGGGCTTCAAGCCGAGCCACGAAGTGAAAGCCATGCTCGATGAGGCGGATGTGTTCCTGCTGCCTTCCGTAACCGGCGCTGACGGCGATATGGAAGGCATTCCCGTGGCGCTGATGGAGGCGATGGCCGTCGGCATTCCGGTGGTCTCGACGTTACACAGCGGCATCCCGGAGCTGATCACCTCTGAGCATTCCGGCTGGCTGGTCCCTGAAAACAATGCGCTGGCGCTGGCGGACCGTCTGGCCGCGTTCAGCGATATCGATCAGCAGACGCTGATCCCTGTGCTGCAAAATGCGCGGCAAAAAGTTGAAGCAGAATTCAATCAGCAGGTGATTAATCGCCAGTTAGCGAGCCTGCTGCAAACGCTGTAACGCTGAGGTTGTATGCTGAAAAAGATTACCCGACGCCGATTTGTCTCTTCTTTATCCGTCCTGGCTGCTATGCCGCTGCTGTCGCCCCGCGCTGTGCGGGCGGCAACCGGGAAGACGGTTTCTGTCGATCGTTACAACAATAAGGACTGGATCGCCGCCTTTAAGCAGGCATTTGCCGAGGGCGATACCGTTGTTGTTCCCGCCGGGTTAACCTGTGAAAACATCAATACCGGCATTTTCATTCCTGATGGCAAAACCCTGCTGATCCGCGGTGCGCTGAAGGGCAACGGGCGCGGGCGGTTTGTGCTTCAGGAGGGCTGCAAGGTCATTGGGGAAGGAGAAGGGCGCACGCATAACATCACGCTGGACGTGCGTGGCTCCGACTGTGTCATTAAAGGGCTGGCGATGAGCGGCTTCGGCCCCGTCACCCAGATCTACATCGGCGGTAAAAAGCGGCGAGTGATGCGCAACCTGCTCATCGATAACATCACCGTGACGCAGGCCAACTACGCAATCCTGCGTCAGGGGTTCCACAATCAGGTGGACGGTGCGCGCATTACCAATAGTAAATTCAGCCACTTGCAGGGTGACGCGATTGAGTGGAACGTGGCGATTAACGACCGCAACATCCTGATCTCTGACCACGTGATCGATAACATCAACTGCACCAACGGCAAGATCAACTGGGGCATAGGCATTGGGCTGGCCGGCAGTACGTACGACAATGATTATCCGGAACAGCAGACCGTTAAAAACTTCGTGGTGGCAAATATCACCGGCAGCAACTGTCGGCAGCTGGTGCATGTTGAAAACGGTAAACACTTTGTGATCCGTAATATCAAGGCCAGCAATATTACCCCTGACTTCAGTAAAAAGGCTGGAATTGATAACGCGACAGTAGCTATTTATGGCTGTGATAATTTCGTTATTGATAATGTCGATATGGTCAACAGCGCCGGAATGCTAATTGGTTATGGCGTGATCAAGGGCGATTATCTGTCGATACCGCAGAACTTCAAACTTAACGATATTCGCCTGGATAACCGACAGCTTGCCTATAAGCTGCGCGGGATACAGATTTCCTCCGGCAATGCCACGTCGTTTGTTGCCATCACCAACGTGGAGATGCAGCGGGCAACGCTTGAGCTGCATAACAAACCCCAACACCTTTTCTTACGTAATATCAACGTGATGCAGGAGTCAACAACGGGACCGGCCCTGAAGATGAACTTCGATTTGCGCAAAGACGTGCGCGGGAAGTTTATGGCTAAAAACGAGACGTTGCTGTCGCTTGCGAACATAAAAGCGGTTAATGAAAAGGGGCAGAGCTCGGTGGATATTGATCGCGTTGATCAACACGTGGTGAATACGGAACGGTTGAATTTTGCGCTGCCGCACAGGTAATCATCCAGACTATTTTGCGACAATTCCTGGAACGAAATCGCGATCTATTCAGATTACAACTACTGTAATTTGTGGTGGGGTGACCTAGGATTACTTCATATTTACGGCAAAACATGCTGGCGAAAACAGGTTTAAAAGCTATAATTCGTCAACCATTTTAAGGTGGAAGAAATAATGATTAATTTGAAAGCAGTCATACCGGTAGCGGGTCTGGGCATGCATATGTTGCCAGCCACGAAGGCAATTCCTAAAGAGATGCTGCCGATCGTTGACAAGCCGATGATTCAGTACATCGTCGACGAGATTGTTGCTGCAGGGATCAAAGAAATCGTTCTGGTGACGCACTCTTCGAAGAATGCGGTAGAGAACCACTTCGACACCTCTTATGAACTCGAAGCGTTGCTTGAGCAGCGCGTTAAGCGTCAGCTTCTGGCGGAAGTTCAGTCTATCTGCCCTCCTGGCGTGACCATCATGAACGTGCGTCAGGCGCAGCCGCTGGGTCTGGGCCACTCGATCCTGTGCGCGCGTCCGGTCGTAGGCGATAACCCGTTTATCGTGGTACTGCCCGA
Source organism: Enterobacter cloacae complex sp. SYL003 (assembly GCF_049236925.1). Taxonomy (NCBI): domain Bacteria; kingdom Pseudomonadati; phylum Pseudomonadota; class Gammaproteobacteria; order Enterobacterales; family Enterobacteriaceae; genus Enterobacter; species Enterobacter cloacae complex sp. SYL003. The sequence goes on from NZ_JBMKJK010000001.1 coordinate 34,781, forward strand.
TATCATCATTGATACCGCCTCTGCCGATCCGCTGCGTTACAACCTGGCGGCAATGGTTGCACGCTTCAACGAAACGGGTCGCAGCCAGGTGCTGGCGAAACGTATGAAGGGTGATCTCTCTGAGTACTCAGTTATTCAGACTAAAGAGCCGCTGGAGTCGGAAGGGCAAGTGAGCCGTATCGTTGAGTTTATCGAAAAACCCGATCAGCCGCAGACCCTGGACTCCGACCTGATGGCGGTAGGCCGTTATGTGCTAAATGCGGATATCTGGGCTGAGCTGGAAAAAACCGAGCCGGGTGCCTGGGACCGTATCCAGCTGACCGATGCGATTGCTGAGCTGGCGAAGAAGCAGTCGGTTGATGCCATGCTAATGACCGGTGACAGCTATGACTGCGGTAAGAAAATGGGGTATATGCAGGCGTTTGTGAACTATGGCCTGCGTAACCTGAAGGAAGGGGCGAAGTTCAGAAGCCGGATTGAGAAGCTGCTGGCTAACGACTAATAGTCCTTCCGCAGTCTGAAAGACTTTATGCGCGGCAGCCATCTTTTTGTTATGTTGTTACATAAACAAAATGATGGCTGCCGCTTTTTGTTATTAATTCCTGTGATAACAGAGAGTTACCTGCTTCAAATCTGGGCTGATTTGTAGCGATTTGTGCTTGTTTCTGACGCCATTTAGGACGACAATTAACGCCAGTTTTTGTCTGTAATCAGACCAGAAAATTCTTCTCTAAACTTCTCTCAGTGCACTGGTAGCTGTTAAGCCAGGGGCGGTAGCATACCTCGCATAAGTTAATGAATAAAGAACGAATGGCTCTGGATAGTACAGTGATCGCGTTCCTGCACTCCTCGCGGGGTAAAAATAACAAATTAAGCAGATAGGGGATGGCAATGAAAGTATTGGTGACGGGCGGAACCGGATTTCTTGGTACTGCTTTAGTCCAGACGTTGAAATCATCGGGGCACGAGGTGATACTAACAACGCGCAGGCAAGAGAACATTGCAGAAGGTATTTTCAACTTGGGTGATATCTCAGCCGACACCAACTGGGCTCATCTTCTCCAGGGGTGCGACACCGTCATTCATACTGCGGGAAGGGCACATATTCTCAATGATGACGCACAGGATGCATTAGCGGAATTCCGACGGGTTAATCACGATGCGACGATAAAATTAGCTAAAGATGCCGCCAGTAGCGGTGTAAAGCACTTTATTTTCATAAGCTCTATCGGTGTCAACGGTAATTCCACTTCAGGAACTCCCTTTACAGAAACATCGGCACCTCGACCGACTTCTGATTATGCCATTTCCAAGCTTGAAGCTGAGCAGAGCCTATTAAAAAATTTTGGAGGGACTGATATGGCTATCACTATTGTCCGTCCGGCTTTAATTTGTGGCGAAAATGCACCGGGTAATATTCAGCGTCTTTTGAACCTGGTATCGAAAAACCTGCCGTTGCCGTTTAAAAACGTTAAGAATAAGCGTGCTCTTGTTTCGCTGGATAATGTCGTCAGTTTTATCAATGAATGTGTCGTAAACGAGAAAGCTAAGAATCAACTCTTTTTACTCGCTGATGCAGAACGACCTTCAACGGAAGAGATGATTGAAACTTTTGCTGCTGGTATGGATATCAAAGCGAAAATTATTTATTTCCCTAAAAGCATTATGAAGTTACTGCTTTCCGCTGCTGGAAAAGGTGGTATTTACGATCAGTTATTTGGCGATCTGGAAGTCGATGCCTCCAAATCGCGGGAACATTTGCACTGGACACCCCCGATAACACTTCATGAAACTATGAAAAAAACGGCGAAATATTATACTGAAGGTAATAAATAATGTTGAATTTTGGAATTGTGATATTCGCTTTTTTAGCATCGTGTGCGCTGACTTGGGGATTGCGGGGGTATGCAATAAAGCATAATGTTATTGACCGCCCAAACCAGCGAAGTTCTCATTCTGTGCCGACCCCGCGAGGTGGTGGAGTAGCGATCGTCCTGACGCTCCTGGTCGCTTTGGTAGGATTTTATTTTAACCATACGCTTACGTTCGACAGTTTCCTGGGTTTATTTATTCCAGGTGTAATTGTCGCTATCATTGGCTTCCTTGATGATCATGGTCATATTGCGGCACGCTGGCGTCTATTGATGCATTTCATGGCAGCAGCAATTGGCATCTATTTCCTGGGTTCCTTCCCTGTAATTACGCTGTTTGGTTACGATCTTTCCTTATCCTGGATTGGTATGATTCTCGGCTGTGTGTATCTGGTCTGGATGCTGAACTTATATAATTTTATGGATGGGATTAATGGTTTAGCCAGCGCTGAAGCAATAACATTTGCCGCATGTAGTGCTATATTAATTGTTGTAAACCAGTACACGGACGCGCCTGGAAGTATTTATCCGCTGACGCTTGCCCTTATCGGTGCCGCGGCCGGTTTTATTGTCTGGAATTTCCCGAGAGCAAAAATCTTCATGGGCGATGCCGGGAGTGGTTTCCTGGGGATAACTATCGGACTGATGATTCTCCATATTGCGAAAGCAGATACACATTTCTTTATTGCAGAATTATGTTTGCTGGGCGTATTTATCGTCGATGCCACGACAACTTTATTGAGGAGGCTCGTAGCAGGTAAAAAGGTCTATGAAGCACATGCCAGCCATGGCTACCAAATTCTTGCAAGAAAATATGGCAGCCACGTTCCGGTGACATCATTGGCGATTGCCGTCAATCTTCTGTGGCTCTTCCCCATCGCCTTTTTTATTGCCTCAGGCAAAATTGATGGTGTTGTGGGGCTACTCATCGCCTGGTTCCCGCTTCTCGTTGTTGCACTGAAATGTGGTGCAGGTGTCAAAGACAAAGAGAGCAATGTCAATGCATGACTTATTGATTTTGGGAGCGGGTGGTCATGGCCGTACGCTGTACGAGACAGCGAGACTGCTGGGATATGACGATATCGTTTTTCTCGACGATAATACATCCGCCTGCCAGGAAATTAACAAACTGATTATTGGAAAAATTTCAGAACTACGGTTCCATATCGGTAAGGTAAGTCATGTTGCTATTGGCATCGGAAACAATAAAGTCAGAGAGCAACTCTATCAGCAACTGATCGGCTTAGGTATTCATCCTGTATCGCTCATACATCCCTTTGCATTTGTCAGTCCATCGGCGACCATTGCTGATGGTTCTGTTGTGTTAGCGGGCGCTGTAGTGGGCGCCAACGCAAAATTAGGTTTGGCGACGATTGTGAATAGCCACTCGACAATAGATCACGATTCCATTGTTGGTGATTTCGCTCACTTAGGTGTTGGTGTCCATCTTGCGGGCAGCGCTGTGATTGGGAAATCAGCGTTTCTCCAGGCGGGGACAGTGGGTGGTTATAATACTAAAGTAGACGATTACTCAGTGTGTCCTGCTGGTACTATTTTATAAACTGAATGCAAGCTTTAGTGAGGCGACCAGTTTTTAGTATGCTAAATTATTTAATATCTTTACCACGACCAATAAAACGTATTATCACACTCTCTATAGATGTTGTGCTTCTGCTGTGCGCATTTTGGTTTGCATTTTGGGTGCGCATTGATTCAATGACTCCAGTATATAGTACAGAGCATTGGCTTTTTATTCTTTCAATAATTTTAGTTACTTTGGCAATCTTTGTTAAATTAGGGCTGTATCGGGCCGTAATTCGTTATATTACTGCCAAAATATTACTGGTAGTAACGATGGGGATGGTCATATCGTCCATTTTGCTTATTATCGCAGCGTTCTATACCAACCTCTATTTGCCGAGAACGATTCCTTTTATCTATTTCTCATTCGGTCTACTGCTTATTGCCGGATCACGGCTTGGGATGAGAATGTTGGTGAATCGTGGGTTGAATCTGGGCACTCGGGTAGTTATTTATGGTGCAGGTGCATCCGGTCGTCAATTACTGCCTGCGCTGAGCCAGATGGACGAATATTACCCCGTTGCTTTTGTCGATGATAACCGTGCCCTGCAAGGTCAGGTGATTCACGGGGTAAGCGTTTTTGCGCCAGAAAAACTGCCCTGGCTGGTTGAGAAATACGAAGCGAAGAAAATTCTGCTGGCCATGCCAAGCGCAAGCCGGGCAAGAAAGAACGAAGTCATTAAAACACTGGAAGGTCTGCCGTGCGAAGTGCTCTCCATCCCGGGAATGGTCGATTTGGTGGAGGGGAAGGCAAGTATTGATTCCTTGCGGAAAGTCGTTATTACAGACCTGCTGGGCCGCGATCCTGTCTCACCCATTCCGGAACTGATATCCCGTAATATTAACGGGAAAACAGTGATGGTTACCGGGGCAGGGGGGTCAATAGGGTCTGAACTATGCCGACAGATAATTAAAAATAAGCCAAACCAGCTTATTCTTTTCGAACTGTCCGAATTCTCCCTCTATTCCATTGATTCCGAACTGCGTAACCTGAATCTGGGTCAGGATTTTAAGGTTAAAATCTATCCGATCCTCGGAAACGTTCAGGATAAAGAGCATCTCGAAAGGTTAATCAGAGCATTCAACGTCGACACAATTTATCATGCTGCGGCGTACAAGCATGTACCGCTTGTCGAGTTCAACGTACTTGATGGCGTGCGCAATAATATCTTTGGTACGTTGAGCTGCGCTCAGGCTGCGGCAAGTTGCGGTGTTGAAAACTTTGTTCTGATTTCGACTGATAAAGCCGTTCGCCCTACCAACACCATGGGGGCGACCAAGCGCATGGCGGAGCTGGTGCTGCAAGCGCTGGCGAAGGAATCCAGTAAAACCTGCTTCAGTATGGTTCGTTTCGGCAACGTGTTAGGCTCATCAGGCTCAGTTGTGCCGTTATTTGAAAAACAGATTGCTGCAGGTGGGCCGGTGACGCTGACACACGAAGATATCACGCGTTACTTTATGACCATTCCTGAAGCGGCTCAACTGGTGATCCAGGCGGGAGCCATGGGCACGGGCGGCGATGTTTTTGTTCTGGATATGGGGGAACCCGTCAGGATTATCGATCTTGCACACCGCATGATTACGCTGCAAGGGCTAACCGTTCGTGATGATAAAAACCCTTATGGTGATATTGCGATAAAAACGACAGGTCTGCGTCCAGGTGAGAAACTGTATGAAGAGTTGCTTATCGGCGACAATGTATCCGTTACGCAGCACCCGCGTATCAGAACAGCTAACGAAGTAATGTTGCCATGGAGTGAAATGAGCCACATTCTTCAGGATCTCGACAACGCCTGCCGTGAGTTCGACTACGAACGTGTGCGTGAAATACTCTTGCAGGCACCTGCCGCGTTCAATCCAACGGATGGTATCTGCGATTTACTATGGAATAAAAATGTGAGTTAAAAGCCTATCGTCGCCCTTCTCCTCCCTGTTTACTTATAATGAGTAAACAGGGTGGTAGGCATACCATCTTTTGTTTCAGAAAACTTTAAGAGCGAAATAAACGTGAAAATACTGGTCACGGGTGGAGCTGGTTTTATTGGGTCTGCTGTTGTACGACACATTATTAATCACACGCAGGACACTGTGATTAATGTCGATAAATTGACCTACGCCGGTAATCTCGAATCGCTAGCCACCGTCGCACAGAGCGATCGTTATTATTTTGAACATGCTGATATTTGCGATAACGCTGCTATGGAACGTATTTTGTCTTATCACCAACCTGATGCAGTGATGCATCTGGCGGCTGAGAGCCATGTCGATCGTTCGATAAGTGGTCCTGCAGCCTTTATCGAAACTAATATTATCGGCACTTATGTGCTATTAGAAGCTAGCCGTAAATACTGGTCCGAACTTAGCGCAGAGAAAAAAACTAGATTCCGTTTCCATCATATTTCTACAGATGAAGTGTATGGCGATCTTCCGCATCCGGATGAAGTTGTAAAGGGCACTGAACTGCCGCTGTTTACTGAAAAAACCGCATATGCCCCAAGCAGCCCGTATTCTGCTTCAAAAGCCTCAAGTGATCATCTAGTCCGCGCATGGCTGCGAACCTATGGCTTCCCTACCATCGTAACCAATTGTTCAAACAACTACGGCCCGTATCACTTCCCAGAAAAATTAATCCCGTTAGTAATTCTCAATGCACTAGAAGGCAAACCTCTGCCAGTGTATGGCAACGGAGATCAAATACGTGACTGGCTGTATGTAGAAGATCACGCCCGTGCTTTATATATCGTAGTAACGCAAGGTAAAATCGGTGAGACCTATAATATAGGAGGCTATAATGAACAGAGAAACCTTAATGTTGTGCATACGATCTGTGATCTGTTAGATGAAATTGTACCAAAAAAAGTTTCCTACCGAGAACAAATAACTTTCATACCAGATCGGCCCGGTCATGATCGTCGTTATGCAATTGATGCTAAAAAGATTAGCAAGGAACTGGGATGGAAACCACTGGAGACTTTTGAAAGCGGAATTCGTAAAACGGTTGAGTGGTTTCTAGCGAATAGGGAGTGGATAGCAAATGTTAATAACGGAAGTTACCACTCCTGGATAAAGCAAAATTATGAGGGCGGTTAGTAATGAAGGGTATTATTTTAGCGGGGGGGTCAGGTACACGATTATATCCAATTACAATGGGCGTATCGAAACAGTTACTTCCTGTTTATGATAAACCCATGATCTATTACCCGCTTTCAGTATTAATGTTGGCTGGCATTAAAGATATTTTAATTATTACAACACCAGATGATCAGCCAGCTTTTATACGTTTACTCGGTGATGGCCGTCAGTTTGGCATAAACATAGAATATGCAATCCAACCCAGCCCTGATGGTTTAGCTCAAGCATTTATCATCGGTGACAACTTTATTGGTAATGATTCTGTTTGTTTGGTCCTTGGGGATAATATTTTCTTTGGTCAAGGATTTACACCAAAACTTAAAACGGCAGCAAATAGAAATAAAGGTGCTACTGTATTTGGTTATCAGGTTATGAATCCTGAGAGTTTTGGTGTCGTCGAATTTGATAAAAATTACACGGCATTGAGTATAGAAGAAAAACCTGTAGCACCCAGATCAAATTGGGCAGTAACAGGTCTTTATTTTTACGATAATGAAGTTGTTGATATTGCTAAACATATAAAGCCATCACCCCGAGGTGAACTCGAAATTACAACTGTTAACCAAGTATATCTAGAAAATAATATGTTGACAGTCGAGTTGTTAGGTCGAGGATTTGCTTGGCTTGATACAGGTACTCATGACAGTTTAATTGAGGCAGGAAGCTTTGTTGAGACGGTTCAAAAACGTCAGGGGATGATGATTGCGTGCCTTGAGGAAATAGCGTGGAGAAATGGCTGGTTAAGCGATCAGGATTTATATTCAAGAGCGGGGCTATTTGTGAAAACTAACTACGGCGCATATTTACTAAAATTAATTAATAGATAACAAAACTTTATAAACATAATGTCGCCTGCATGGTTTGTGTTTATGAGCCTTATATAATATAAGAAACAGATAGGTTAGATGATGAAGAAAATTTTATTTGTAACTGCACGTTTCCCTTGGCCAATTATTACTGGAGATGCTCTGCGTGCTTATAATCAAATAAAAGAGCTTTCGAAAGAAAATTTAGTGGATGTTTTTTCGGTAGAAAAAGCAAACACCACAAGTGGTAATGTCAATAATTTTATAAATTCGTGTTCTTCTGGTAATTTATCAAAGATCGGTAAAATAAAAAACATAATTAAAAATAGGGGGCAAACTGCATTGCAATGTGCGGTGTATAATGATAAGGCCTCGTGGCAAAAATTAAAAAAACTTTTACTTGCTAATAATTATGACATGATAATTTTCCAATTGGTTAGGTTGGAGTTCCTTATCTTTAAAACTATTTCTTTAAGAAAAGAACACAGTATCAAATCATTAATATATTGTGATTTTGTTGATGCTCTTTCATTAAATATGCAGAATAGAGCTGCAACAGAAAACTTTCTCATGAAGAAAATATGTGGCTTCGAAAGTAAAAAGCTGTCCGCGATTGAGAGGGAAATATACGAAGTAATCGATGCGGGATTTATAATTTCAGAAAGAGATGCTAAACATATAGGTAAAGAAGGTTTTAAGATTATACCTAATGGCGTGAACATTCCCGGAGTAAAAAAAACCTTAAAAAAAGACGACGGCGTTATAAATTTAGCTTTTTGGGGGAATATGAGTTATTACCCCAATGTTAAAGCTGCAATCTTTTTAACTGATTTGTTTAATAGTCTACCAAAAGAAAAATATAAACTTCATATCATCGGTGCTCAGCCATGTAAACAAGTTTTGGCTTTGAATAAACTAAATGAAGTTATCGTTCATGGTTATGTTGATGATTTGAAGAATCTTCTGGCAAATATGGATATAGCAGTATTCCCTATTTTCGACGGTTCTGGTCTTCAGAATAAAGTATTAGAAGCGTTTGCATTAGGCCTGCCAGTCATAACTACAAATATAGTTCTGGATTCAATGCCAAAACTTAGTGAATACGCTATCGTTGCCAATAGTAAAAATGATTTTATCCGTTCTATCGAGCTTTTTGAGTCTAGAGAAGAGATTGCTAATAAAAATTCTCTTTGTGCGATAGAAGTATTGAAGAAACATTACAACTGGAATCTTATCAACTGTGTGACAGGAATGAAATGAAAAAAGTATTGTTGTTCAATTTCTATAAGGGAATATTGTACAGAGGTATTCCGATCTATTCATCCAACTTAATTACAGCACTTGAAAAGAATGGATGTATAGTCAATGAGTGGAGTTGTCCAAAATTTGCACAAAAATTACCTAGGGCAATTATAGACTTACTCTTTGTTCTTTGTGAGCAAGTTATTATTCCTATGATAAGTATTATGGGAAGATATGAAAAAGTTATATATCCTTATAACTCATGTTCTGTAATATCGGCTTTTTCCAAAAAATCCATATTAATAATTCATGATTTCATCCCAAATAAAAGAATTAAGGAAAGGCTAAGTCTTTCTGCGTTATATATTGTACTAACACAGCGATTTCATGCTTTTTTGAAAAGAGATGTAGCATTTGTCTCAGCAACAACAAAAAGAATTGGAATGAATGTTAAATGGTTAAAAGATAGTAATGTTTATCTTTTCCCTAACTCATTCTATCAACTAGAAGCTAAATTATCACAAGGTAATATTCAAAAAAGTAATGCTGAATCCTATGCAGTATTAATTTCAGGTAATGGTTCTAATAAAGAATTTAATCACGCAATGCAGTTATGGAAAACATGTGCATACGCTGCTTCGCATAAGCTTAAGGTTATAGGATTAGGCTCTCACAGAGAATGGGCATTGAAAATACTTAGAGAGTTAAAGATTGAGAATGTCCAGGTGCTGCCGGTTCTTACAGATGACGAATTATTATCGGAACTAAAGAACGCTTCAATGGTCTGGGCTCATTCGACTCATGAAGGATTCGGAAGGCCAGTAATTGAAGGCAGAATATGTGGTAAAAGCGTTTTAGCGTCAAATATTTCTGCATTTAGAGAACATAGAGACGAAAGTGTTTATTTATATGACGATCATTCTTTTTGTGAGAAATATTTTTTGGCTCATGTGACTAGTGATTCATCAGGTTATAAGATTAAGTATCATATTATTTTAGAGGAAGAAATTGAAAAATGGCTACTAGCAAATTGATACCTGTTATAATGGCTGGCGGTACAGGTAGTCGTTTATGGCCACTATCCCGTGAACTTTATCCCAAACAGTTCATTCCAGTAAAGGGTGATTACACGATGTTGCAATCAACAATCAACCGTTTGGATGGACTTGATTGTAATAATCCTATAGTAATTTGTAATGAAAAACACCGTTTTATCGTGGCAGAGCAGTTACTACAATTAAACAAGCTAACTAAAAATATTGTCCTTGAACCTGCAGGGCGAAATACTGCTCCAGCCGTCGCTCTTGCTGCATTAGCCGCGAAAAAGAATAACGCCGAAAGCAATCCATTATTACTGGTACTTGCTGCCGACCATATTTTTGAGAAGGAAGAAGTTTTCAGAGATGCGATCAGACAAGCGATTCCTTGTGCAGAACAAGGCAAACTTGTAACTTTTGGGATTGTGCCTGATAGAGCTGAAACTGGTTATGGTTATATTCTCCGCGGCGATAGCATAAGTCAGAAAGGATGTAAGGAAGCATATAAAGTCTCAAGGTTTGTAGAAAAACCCGATCTGGATACTGCTAAATCTTATGTAGATAGCGGGAAATATTATTGGAATAGCGGTATGTTTCTTTTCCAGGTTGATAGCTATCTGGCCGAGTTGAGAAAGTTCAGGCCTGATATTCTTGAGGCATGCGAAAAAGCAATGAGTGCTATCAATCCTGACCTTGATTTCACCAGAGTTGATGAGAAGTCATTCTTGGCTTGTCCGGATGAGTCGATTGATTATGCTGTGATGGAGAAAACTGAGGACGCCGTTGTAGTGCCAATGGATGCCGGCTGGAGCGATGTTGGATCATGGTCATCATTGTGGGATATTAGCCCACATGACACCGATGGTAATGTCCATCGTGGTGATGTCATTAGTTTCCGAACAAAAAATAGTTACGTACATTCAGAATCAGGTCTCGTTGCCACTGTGGGCGTGAAAGACCTTATCATTGTGCAGACCAAAGATGCAGTTCTCATTGCTGATAGGCATGCCGTACAGGATGTTAAAAAGATAGTGGAGAAAATAAAGGCTGAGGGGCGTTTAGAGCATCATAAACACCGCGAAGTTTTTCGTCCCTGGGGTAAATATGATTCGATTGACGCTGGAGAACGCTACCAGGTTAAGCGTATAAGCGTAAAACCTGGGGAGGGGCTATCAGAACAAATGCATCATCACCGTTCTGAACACTGGGTTATTGTATCTGGGACTGCGAAAGTAACAATTAACGGAGAAGAAAAAATTTTGACAGAAAATCAATCCGTTTATATCCCACTTGGCGTTATTCATTCTCTTGAGAACCCAGGGAAAATCATGCTTGAACTGATTGAAGTGCGTTCTGGTTCCTATTTGGAAGAAGATGACATTATTCGCCTTTCAGATCGTTATGGGCGAATTTAGAAATTGTCACAGCAAATACGTTATATCAAGATTTAAGGTAATAATTGCCAGAGATATATGAGGAAAATAATGGATAAATTGACTTGTTTCAAGGCGTATGACATTCGCGGCCGCTTAGGTGACGAACTTAATAATAATATAGCAAAGCGAATTGGTCGAGCCTATGGTGAATATCTGAAACCTCGGACCGTTGTATTAGGTGGTGATGTGCGCCTTACAAGTGAATCTCTAAAAATGTCACTAGCCGAAGGTTTGCAGGACGCAGGTGTTGACGTACTGGATATTGGAATGTCAGGGACCGAAGAAATCTATTTCTCTACATTCCATCTCGGTGTTGACGGAGGAATTGAAGTTACAGCAAGTCATAATCCGATGGATTACAATGGGATGAAGTTGGTTCGCGAGGGAGCCCGGCCTATCAGCGGTGATACAGGGCTGCGAGATATACAACGTTTAGCTGAAGAAAATAATTTTTCTCATGTAGATATTGCGAAACGTGGAAGTTATGAAAAAATAGATACTAAAAAAGCATATATTGATCATATTCTCAGCTATATCAAACCTGAAAATATTAAACCACTTAAACTTGTTATTAACTCAGGTAACGGAGCCGCAGGCCCTGTTATTGATGAGATTGAAAAACGTTTCAAGGAAATTCAGATTCCAGTTGAATTTGTGAAAATTCACAATTTACCTGATGGAAATTTCCCTAATGGGATTCCAAACCCTCTTCTTCAAGAATGCCGTGCTGACACAAGCGAAGCCGTTATTAATCACAAGGCAGATATGGGCATTGCGTTCGATGGCGATTTTGACAGATGTTTCCTCTTCGATAATGAAGGTAATTTTATTGAAGGTTATTACATTGTCGGGTTGCTTGCAGAATCTTTCCTCGAAAAGCAACCAGGCGCGCGGATCATACATGATCCCCGCCTTTCATGGAATACTATAGATGTGGTTCAGCGAGCAAAGGGTATTCCTGTAATGTCCAAAACAGGCCATGCTTTCATCAAAGAACGCATGCGTTTGGAAGATGCTGTCTATGGTGGTGAAATGAGTGCTCATCATTATTTTCGTGACTTCGCCTACTGTGATAGCGGAATGATTCCGTGGCTACTTGTAGCCGAGTTAGTGAGTATTAAAAATAAAACGTTGGCAGAACTAGTCCATGATCGGATGAAATCTTTCCCAGCCAGCGGAGAGATTAATAGCATCGTTAATGATCAAGAAAAAGTGATTTCTGAAATACTTGAATACTATAAAAGTGATGCCTCGGTAGTAGACTATACCGATGGAATCAGTATTGAATTTTCTGACTGGCGTTTTAATCTCCGAAGCTCAAACACTGAGCCTGTTATCCGCTTGAATGTTGAGTCTCGTGGTAATACTGCGTTAATGGAAGCCAAAACAGCAGAGTTATTGAATAAAATTCGAGCATAGCTTGTCTTTTATATGGGTGCACATGTAGTAATTGTGCACCCATTAATATATGGATTAAATATTATTATTTATAATATCTGATTCCTTAATAATCTTGTATGTTGGGAAGTATACAATTCCTATGAATGAGAAGAGTTTAAAAAATAATCACTTCAAAATAAGTGCGCATTTAGCGTTTATATATTTCCTGCTTACTTCTTCTTTATTATTGATTTTTATAACGGAATCGGCAAGTGCTACACTTTATGGAACTGTAGAGGATATTTTTGCGGCTTTTTGTGCCATTATATTGTTTGGTGAGATGATTTACTTCTATATGCATAGAGTGAAGTTTATCTCGTTGCAATTAATGTTTGCTTTTGTATTTTCTTTAATTATAGGTATTCCTTCTTTTTATTTGTATTTCTTTAAAAAAGCTTCTGATGGCTTTGAATTGACTTGTATATGGGGTATGTTAATAAATATCATACTCTATCTTACAGCTATCAAAAATGTTCATAGGCAACAAGCAAAAAGTATAAATAATCTATTTAAAATTATATTTTCCATTGTTGGTGTTTGCCAGTTAATTAAAATTGTTTTTTATCTGAAATTTATTTTATCATCAGGCTTAGGGCATTTAGCTATTTATACTGATAGTGAAGAATTACTTTCAAGTATTCCTTTTGCTATCCGTGCTATTAGTGGCTTTTCTTCTATAATGGCTTTGGCAGTCTTTTATTATAAATCATCGAAAAAATATAAGATGCTAGCATTTATTTTGCTCGCATCTGACCTTGTTATTGGGATAAGAAATAAATTCTTTTTTGCTTTTATATGTATTATTATTCTCTCGTTATATTCAAATAGAAAGAAAATAATAGCAATATTCGCTAGAATATCCAAAGTACACTATTTATTAATTGGCTTCGTCGGTTTTTCAATGATTTCATATCTTCGTGAAGGATATGAAATCAATTTTATTAATTATCTTGGCGTTGTACTTGACTCTCTGTCGTCTACGCTTGCAGGTTTACAAGATTTATACTCTTTGCCCGATGAAAATGGTTGGGCGTTACTAAACCCCCTTACGATATTATCGCAAGTGTTGCCGCTCAGTGGTTTTGGCTTCATAAGCGATGCACAAATTGCTCATGAATATTCAACAATAGTGCTTGGCAGCGTGTCTAATGGGATAGCGTTGTCATCTTCTGGTCTTCTTGAAGCAAGTATAATAAGTTTGCATTTCAATTTATTTATTTATCTTGCCTATCTGTTAATTATGATCTCGATAATTCAAAAAGGTTTGAATAGTAATTATGTTATTTTTAACTTTTTTGCCCTAGCTATGATGACTGGTTTCTTCTATTCTGTTCGTGGAGAATTAATTTTGCCATTTGCTTATGTTTTAAAATCGTTTCCAATAATAATAATTGCAAATCTATTGACTCAACAAAAAAGTAGAAATTGAAATGCTAAAAGATATTCTTAGTGATGGTATCTATGCACTCTTTAATAAGGTAAGTTATTTTGGGGCAAAAACACTCGCTATTGTTTTAATTACTCGAGAACTTGGCATAGAATCAGGAGGCGTATTTATATTTTTAATTGGTACGCTAGAAATATTAAGAGTTGTATCTGATTTTGGTGTGGATATATTTGTAATCAAGAAGTACTCTGATGTTGAAAATCCCATTCGATTGTTGAAGAGGGTGTTCTATCAAAAAATATTCGTCGGGGTAGTAGTATCAATATTGTTTTTTGTAATTTGTTATGCATTAGGATATAACAGAGATATTTATATTCCGATTTCACTGTCATTATTTTTTGCACTTCTCTTTAATTTATCTAATAGCTTTTTTCAATCACAAAATTTGAATAAAGCTTTATCTCCTTCCATAGCGTTAGCCCTGTTTTTAACTTTTGTAATTTATGGTGTTCAGTTTATTTTAAGAATGCCTTTTACTGCCTGGAATTATTTGCTTGCAGAGAGTTTATTTGTTTCGGTAGTTACAATTAATTTATTTAGAAAAGTTGGTTGGAAAAAGATTCTTGCTGCAGGGAAGATTTCTCCTAAAGATGTATTCTTGTTGTATCAGCATACTGTCAGTATAGGCCTTAATGCTATGGTGGTAATTATTTACAGTAGACTGGATAATATATATATAAAAAATATAGTTCCTGAGGGTTTAGCTGCGTATGGACAAATTTTTCGTCTGGTTGATCCACTAGTAATGGTGTCATCATTATTTTCTACTGTGGCTTATGCAAAATTTAGTCGTTTGGATTTAAGAAGCCATAGGAACATAAATAAGGTTTATCCGTTTATCTACATGATCCTTGGGTATATAATCTTAAGTTCAGTGTGTTACTTTACTGTTCTATTTTTCTTTGGTCGGTACTTAATATTGGATAATGAAAGTAATAACATAATGATACTCGGGTTTCTATTAATTGCCGGAATCAAGTGTATGAATGGTGCACTAACATCAATCATTCAATCTCAGGGACTATATCGTTTTGGCTTATATATCGCAATAATCTGTATGTGCATAGCTATTCCACTAATGTATATACTAGTTCATCAATATGGTACGATTGGTGCTATTTTTACAATAGCTTCAGTAGAGTTAACAAGCATGATATTATTAGCTGTAAGTATTGGGCTGTTAACTAAGAGAAAAATTTGAATTGCTGAATGTTCACAATACTTTAAGTGAGTATATTTAACAAAACGAAATATAATCCATTGCTATATGCTCTATTCTATTTAATATATGGCTGTTTTTTTTGTGGTTCATTTCCCCCTCCTGGAGACCAAATTTTTTATTTCGTAATTTCCAATTTGTGCTTTATTATAAAAATAATATCTCAAATGCTTTCTCTTCTCACAAACATAAGATAGTATTTATAAATTGTGCTTGCTCAATAATAATGTTACCTGACAGGAGTATGTAATGTCCAAGCAACAGATCGGCGTTGTCGGTATGGCAGTGATGGGGCGCAACCTGGCGCTCAACATCGAAAGCCGTGGTTATACCGTCTCCGTTTTCAACCGCTCCCGTGATAAAACCGAAGAAGTCATTGCCGAGAACCCAGGCAAGAAGCTGGTTCCTTTCTATACGGTGAAAGAGTTCGTTGAGTCTCTGGAAACGCCTCGTCGTATCCTGTTAATGGTGAAAGCAGGGGCGGGTACCGATGCAGCTATCGACTCCCTGAAGCCTTACCTCGAAAAAGGCGACATCATCATTGATGGCGGTAACACCTTCTTCCAGGACACCATTCGTCGTAACCGTGAGCTGTCTGCTGAAGGCTTCAACTTCATCGGTACCGGTGTTTCCGGTGGTGAAGAGGGCGCGCTGAAAGGCCCATCCATCATGCCTGGCGGCCAGAAAGATGCATACGAACTGGTTGCGCCAATCCTGACCAAAATCGCAGCCGTGGCTGAAGATGGTGAGCCTTGCGTAACCTATATCGGTGCGGACGGTGCAGGTCACTACGTGAAAATGGTGCACAACGGCATCGAATACGGCGACATGCAGCTGATTGCTGAAGCTTATTCCCTGCTGAAAGGCGGCCTGAACCTCACCAATGAAGAGTTGGCTGAAGCCTTTACCGAGTGGAACAAAGGCGAGCTGAACAGCTACCTGATCGACATCACCAAAGATATCTTCACGAAAAAAGATGAAGAGGGTAAATACCTGGTTGATGTGATTCTGGATGAAGCAGCGAACAAAGGTACCGGTAAATGGACCAGCCAGAGCTCTCTGGATCTGGGCGAACCGCTGTCTCTGATCACCGAATCCGTCTTTGCGCGTTACATCTCTTCTCTGAAAGAGCAACGCGTCGCGGCATCTAAAGTGCTGTCTGGTCCACAGGCTAAACCAGCCGGCGACAAAGCTGAGTTCGTTGAGAAAGTGCGTCGTGCACTGTACCTGGGTAAAATCGTTTCTTACGCACAGGGCTTCTCTCAGCTGCGTGCGGCGTCAGACGAGAATAACTGGGATCTTAACTACGGTGAAATCGCGAAGATCTTCCGCGCGGGTTGCATCATTCGTGCACAGTTCCTGCAGAAAATCACCGATGCCTATGCTGAAAACGCCGGTATCGCCAACCTTCTGCTGGCACCGTACTTCAAAAAGATTGCGGACGAGTACCAGCAGGCGCTGCGTGACGTGGTTGCTTACGCAGTACAGAACGGTATTTCGGTTCCAACCTTCTCCGCTGCGGTGGCATACTACGACAGCTATCGTGCTGCCGTGCTGCCTGCCAACCTGATTCAGGCGCAGCGTGACTACTTCGGTGCGCATACCTACAAGCGTACGGATAAAGAGGGTGTCTTCCATACCGAATGGATGGAATGAGTTAACTCTCTGCAATAACATCAACCCGGAGCTCGTCTCCGGGTTTTTTTATGCAAAAAATGCCGCGCAATAATCGAAGTAGTCTGAATCTCGTCCCGCTCGTAATGATTACTCCTGGTTTGCCTTGACAGTGTTGTTTGCCAGGAGGTACAAAGCCCAACAGTTATGTTTATCGCGATGGTCTGGCGGCCATCAGTACAGTTAACTAAAAGAAGTCATTAGCGAATGAAAATAACAATTTCCGGAACAGGGTATGTCGGTCTTTCAAACGGCATTTTGATTGCTCAGAACCATGAAGTGGTTGCACTTGATATCGTGCAGGCCAAAGTGGATATGCTCAATGAGAAGAAATCGCCGATCGTCGACAAAGAAATCCAGGATTATCTCAGCAACAAAACGCTGAATTTCCGCGCCACGACGGATAAAGAAGATGCATACCGCGATGCGGATTACGTCATTATTGCCACGCCTACTGACTACGATCCAAAAACCAACTATTTCAACACCTCAACCGTCGAAGCGGTTATCAAAGATGTTATCGGCATTAACCCTGATGCAGTAATGGTTATCAAGTCGACGATCCCGGTTGGTTTTACCAAATCCATCAAAGAAAAATTTGGTATTGATAATATCTTCTTCTCGCCAGAGTTCCTGCGTGAAGGAAGGGCGCTTTACGATAACCTGCACCCATCCCGTATCGTGATTGGCGAGCGTTCCGAGCGTGCGGAGCGTTTTGCTGCACTGCTTCAGGAAGGCGCAATCAAAAAAGATATTCCGGTGCTGTTCACCGATTCCACCGAGGCAGAAGCGATTAAGCTTTTCGCTAACACCTATCTGGCCATGCGCGTGGCTTACTTCAACGAGCTGGACAGCTATGCCGAGAGTTTAGGTCTGAATACCCGTCAGATCATCGAGGGCGTATGTCTCGACCCGCGTATCGGTAACCATTACAACAACCCGTCATTCGGTTACGGCGGCTACTGTCTGCCAAAAGATACCAAGCAGCTGCTGGCAAACTATCAGGCAGTGCCGAACAACCTGATTTCCGCTATTGTGGATGCCAACCGCACGCGTAAAGACTTCATCTCAGATTCTATTCTCGCGCGTCAGCCGAAAGTGGTGGGCGTGTATCGCCTGATCATGAAGAGCGGTTCCGATAACTTCCGCGCTTCTTCCATTCAGGGGATCATGAAGCGTATTAAGGCGAAGGGCGTGCAGGTCATTATTTATGAACCGGCCATGCAGGAAGACGAGTTCTTCCATTCACGTGTGATCCGCGATCTGGATGCGTTTAAGAAAGAAGCGGACGTGATTATCTCCAACCGTATGGCGGAAGAGCTGGCGGACGTGAAAGATAAAGTTTATACCCGCGATTTGTTCGGCAGTGACTGATTAAACTCGTGATAAAAAACCCGGCACTATGCCGGGTTTTTTGTTTTTAAACGTTATAGAAGTTGCGGTACCAGTCGACGAAGTTTTTCACGCCTTCTTTGACTGAGGTTTGTGGTTTAAACCCAATAACGTCATACAGCGCTTTGGTGTCCGCACTGGTCTCCAGCACGTCCCCCGGCTGGATCGGCATCATATTTTTTACCGCTTCTTTGCCCAGCGCCTCTTCAAGCGCGGTGATGTAATCCATCAGTTCGACAGGTGAACTGTTACCGATGTTATACACGCGATACGGGGCAGAGCTGGTTGCTGGCGAACCGGTTTCGACCGTCCAGTCGGCATCGGCCTGAGGAATAACGTCCTGTAGGCGAATAATCGCCTCCGCAATATCATCGATATAGGTGAAGTCGCGCTTCATCTTGCCGTAGTTGTATACGTCGATGCTGTTGCCTTCAATCATGGCCTTGGTGAATTTGAACAGCGCCATGTCCGGTCGGCCCCACGGGCCATAGACGGTAAAAAAGCGCAGGCCAGTGGTCGGCAGGTTATACAGATGCGAATAGGTATGCGACATCAGCTCATTGGCTTTTTTGGTTGCCGCATACAGGGATACCGGGTGGTCCACGGAGTCGTCAGTAGAAAACGGCATCTTACGGTTGAGGCCGTAGACAGAGCTGGATGACGCATAAAGGAGATGCTGAACCTTGTTGTGGCGACAGCCTTCCAGCACGTTAAGGTGACCTACCAGGTTAGCATCTGCGTAGGCATGCGGCTTTTCCAGCGAGTAACGCACGCCCGCCTGTGCGGCAAGATGGATCACGCGGTCAAATTTTTCATTGGCGAAGAGCGCAGCCATGCTCTCGCGGTCCGCTAAGTCCAGCTTGTGGAAGGTGAAACTCCCGGATTTGAGCAGTTCGAGGCGAGCGAGCTTGAGGTTAGGGTCATAGTAATCATTCAGATTATCAATCCCAACAACTTCATGCCCTGCATCAAGCAGGCGCTTGCTGACATGAGAACCGATAAAGCCCGCCGCGCCCGTTACCAGAAATTTCATAGCTTCCCTCATTCACAGTGTTCTTGTTGATGTCCCAGGACATCAGATTCCGACTATGATAGCGCGTTGCTCTTCACATACATAACCCATCTTTCCGATATAACTCATCGTATTCTTATAGAATTTTCTACAACAAGAGATACACTATGGAAACAAGATTATTTTTGCCCTTTTTCATCTGTTAGGGATTGTATGACGCAGAACAACGATAGCCTGGTCAATCGCAGCAATGACCCGGAGCAAATTGATTTACTTGATGTAATGCTACAGCTGTGGCGTGGTAAGTGGGTAATAGGGGCTTTTATTGCTGCTTTTATCGTTCTTGCTGGCGTTTACATCACTGTAGCCAAAGAGAAATGGACGTCATCAGCCATCATAGCCCAGCCTGATGCGGCACAAATCGCCACCTATTCCAATGCATTGAATATCCTCTATGGCGGGGCAGCTCCCTCCATGTTAGACATTCAGAATCGTGCTATTGGACGTTTCAATTCCTCCTTCTCGGCATTAGCTCAGGCGCTGGAGAATCAGGAAGATCCGGAAAAACTGACTATTGAGCCTACGGTTAAAGGACAAAGTTTGCCTTTAACCGTAAGCTATCAGGGCGAATCCGCTGAAGCAGCTCAAAAGCAATTAGCTCAGTACATTCAGCAGGTTGACGAGCAGACGGCAAAAGAACTGACGCTTGATCTCAGAGATAACCTCAAGCAGCAGATCACAACCCTGAACGACTCCCTCCAGAATCAGGAGAAAGTTGCTCAGGAGCAGAAAGATCTACGCATCAAGCAGATTACTGAGGCGCTGAAGAACGCAGAAGCCGCTAAGATCACCACTCCGCAGCTTCAACAGACTCAGGATGTTACTCAGGAAACCATGTTCCTGTTGGGTACCGTAGCGCTCAAATCAATGGTTGATAACGAAGCGTCTCGCCCGCTGGTCTTCTCAGGCGCTTACTACCAAACCAAACAAAATTTACTGGATATTCAGAACCTCAACGTTAACCCAGACACTATTCACGTCTATCGTTACGTCATGAAGCCGAACCTGCCTATCCGACGCGACAGCCCGAAAAGTGCTATTACCCTTATCCTTGCCGTACTGCTCGGCGGAATTATCGGTTCTGGTGTCGTCCTCGGCCGTAACGCGCTGAGAAACTACAAGCCACGAGCCTGATTTACACACAAAAAAAGACCGGGTCTCCCCTAATGCCGATCGTTTAAGGATCGGTTGACCGATCCAGCGGCTGGTGTAAAAAGGGTTCTGTGTTCATCATGGAGCCCTTTTTAAATGGAACTGTCCCAGGCCCTCGGCATTATTAATCTTACCGCCCCCGAAGAGGTCCAGAGCCTTGCCGACCTTCTTCCCCACGACCTCATTCAGCAGGCTTTTTCCCTGACTGATACAGTGACTCTGCGTAAACGTAAACTCCCGCTCGAATCCATGGTCTGGCTGGTTATCGGCATGGCGATTTTCAACAACAAACCTCTCTCTCATATCGTCAACCTGATGGATATCGTTGACCGCACCGGAAGGTCATTTACTGCCCCCAGCTCCGTTATCGCCCGCCGTAAAACACTGGGCGAGGATGCTATCCGGGAGTTGTTTAACCTTACGCAACAGCACTGGCACAAGGAAGCCCGGCATCCGCTCTGGCATGGACTGACGCTGAATGCCGTTGATGGTGTGGTCTGGCGAACGCCGGACACACCGGAAAACGCTGCTGCCTTCGCAAAAGCGGAAAACCAGCATGGCGAAAAGGGCTTCCCGCAGGTTCGTATGGTGTGTCTGATGGAACTGAGCAGCCATCTGCTGCGTGCCAGTGTAATGGGCCGGTATGACGTTAATGAAATGCGCCTGGCAGCAGGGCTGACTGAACAGGTACCGGATAACAGCGTGACGCTGTTCGACCGGGGGTTCTGGTCAGCCGGTCTGCTGGATAACTGGCACCGGGCCGGAGAAAACCGTCACTGGCTGCTGCCGCTGAAAAAAGGCACGCAGTATGAAGTGGTTCGCAGGCTGGGTAAACAGGATGCGCTGATAACCCTGAAGACTTCCCCGCAGGCCAGAAAGCAGTGGGAAGGACTGCCGGATACGCTCACAGTCCGGCTGGTGAGCCGTAAGGTAAACGGCGTGGAGCGACAGGTTGTCACGTCAATGACAGATGCCATGCGTTACCCGGCGGCAGACATAGCGGAACTGTATAAACACCGGTGGGAAATAGAGCTGGGGTACCGTGAAGCAAAACAGTATCTGTGCGGCAACCGCTGGACACTGAGAAGTAAGTTACCGGAGATGGTAAGGCAGGAGTTGTGGGGAATACTGCTGACCTACAATCTGGTGCGGTATCAGATGGTAAAAATGGCGTTCAGCCTGAAAGGTGACTATCTGCCGTATCAGCTGAGCTTCAGCGGCTCACTGGCAGAGATAATGCGGTTGTTAATCGGGCTGCCATGGTCATCACCGGGCGCAGTACCGGGGCATCTGAAGCACTTCTACAGTAATGCGGCAATGCTGAAACTGCCACTGAGGAGGGAGCGGGAATATGAAAGGGAAATCAGGCAGAAAAATCAAAATATCCCTTTAAAAACAATGCTGGTCACCTTAAGTGACCAGCATTAGGGTTTCCCCGGTCTTTTTTTATTTATGCCGTTTCCGCAAATTCTCAATCACCGTCGTTAAATCCAGCTCCTGATCCTGAAGCAGAACCAGCAGGTGATACATCAAATCCGACGCTTCGTTCGTCAGCTCCTCCCGATCATGCACGGTGGCCGCCAGCGCCGTTTCAACGCCTTCCTCACCCACTTTCTGCGCAATACGTTTGGTGCCGCTGGCGTACAGCTTCGCCGTGTATGAGCTCTCGGGATCCGCTGATTTACGCTCTGCCAGCAGCTGTTCCAGCTGATAGAGGAACAGCCACTGGTGGCTCGCCTCGCCGAAGCAGCTGCTGGTGCCTTTGTGGCAGGTCGGCCCAATCGGGTTGACCAGCACCAGCAGGGTGTCGTTGTCGCAATCTGGCGTAATGCTGACCACATTCAGGAAGTGACCCGAGGTTTCCCCTTTCGTCCACAGGCGCTGCTTGGTGCGCGAGAAAAACGTCACCTTGCCGCTGTCGAGTGTTTTTGCCAGTGCCTCCTGGTTCATGTATCCCAGCATAAGCACTTCGCCTGAAACGGCATGCTGTACAACCACCGGCAGTAATCCGTCAGTTTTTTCCCAGTCCAGCTGCGCCTGTTGTTGCTCTGTTAACATACCCTGATCTCCACGCCCTGGTCGGCCAGGTACGTTTTTAACTCACCAATATTGATAATCTGTTTGTGGAACACGGAAGCGGCCAGCGCGCCGTCCACGTTCGCATCGCGGAAGGCTTCAAGAAAGTGTTCAATGGTGCCCGCGCCGCCGGAGGCAATCAGCGGAACCTGGCACACCGAGCGCACTTTTTTCAGCTGCTCGAGGTCGTAACCGTTACGAACGCCGTCCTGGTTCATCATGTTCAGAACGATTTCACCCGCACCGCGTTTTTGCACTTCCTGCACCCAGTCCAGCGTCTCCCATTGGGTGACGCGCGTGCGGCTTTCATCGCCGGTGTACTGGTTAACGTGATATTTGCCCGTTGCGGCATCAAACCAGGTATCGATCCCGACGACAATGCACTGCACGCCAAAGCGCTCCGCCAGACGCGTAATCAGCTCCGGCTCTGCCAGGGCAGGGGAGTTAATCGAAATTTTATCCGCTCCGAAAGAGAGAATCTTCGCCGCATCGTCAGCAGATTTAATCCCGCCCGCCACGCAGAAGGGTATATCAATCACCTCTGCCACGCGCGCCACCCAGCTTTTGTCCACCACACGGCCATCGCTGGAGGCGGTGATATCGTAAAATACCAGTTCGTCTGCGCCTTCTTCGGCATAGCGTTTTGCCAGCGGAACGATGTCGCCAATGATCTCGTGGTTGCGGAACTGCACGCCTTTTACAACCTGACCATCACGCACGTCCAGGCAGGGAATTATCCGTTTTGCCAGCATTGAATCGCCTCCTTCACCGTAAATTTGCCTTCCAGCAGCGCGCGACCCACGATCACGCCGCGTACACCGGTTCCGCGCAGAGCGGCGATATCCGCCAGGTCGCCGATACCGCCAGAGGACTGGAACGCCACCTGCGGATAACGCGCGCAAACCTCTTCATACAGCGAGACGTTAGAGCCTGCGAGCGTACCATCGCGTGAAATATCCGTGCACAGCACATGCTTTAGCCCCACGGGGAGATACATCTCAACCAGCTCTTCCAGCGTCACGCCGGAGTTTTCCTGCCAGCCGCTGACCGCGACCTGCTTGTTACCCTGTTCGTCAATGCGCACATCCAGCGCCAGCACCAGCGCATCCGCGCCGAAGCGGCGGAACCAGCCCTTGACCGTCTCAGGATCTTTCACAGCGGTCGAACCGACTACCACGCGCGTCACGCCCGCGTCCAGTAAGGCGGCAACATCGGCTTCCGTACGCACGCCGCCGCCCACCTGCACCGGGACGTCCATGCCAGCCACCAGTGTTTTAAGCAGTGGGATCTGGCGTTTGGCCGGATCTTTCGCGCCGGTCAGATCGACCAGGTGCAACACCTCAGCGCCCTCGTCGGCGTAAGCCTGTAATCGCGGCAGCGGATCGTTGCCGTAGTCGCGCTGCTGTCCGTAATCGCCCTGGTGGAGACGAACAACCGTGCCGTCAATTAAATCTAAAGCGGGAATTATCATCACATCTCCAGGAAATTTTTCAGCAGCTGCGCGCCGGCGGCGCCGGAGCGTTCCGGGTGAAACTGCACGCCGTAAAAGTTATCTTTCTGCACTGCAGCGGTGAACGCCTCGCCGTAATTGCACTGGGCGATGGTGTAGGTGTTCACGGGCATGGCGTAGCTGTGGACGAAGTAGAAGTACGCGCCGTCTTCGATTCCCTGGAACAGCCTGTTGCCCGCCTTCGGATAAACGCGGTTCCAGCCCATGTGCGGCAGCGGCAGGCCGTGGTCGGTCATTTTCGGCACGTCTTCTTCTATAATGCCCAGCAGATCGACGCCGTTGCTCTCTTCGCTGCGGCGGCCAAGCAGCTGCATGCCGAGGCAAATGCCCAGCACCGGTTGAGTACAGGCTTTGATGAGATCAACCAGCTCGCGCTCGTGGATCTGATCCATCGCCGCCTGGGCGGTGCCTACGCCCGGCAGAAAGAGTTTATCCGCGTGCAGCACCACGTCCGGATCGCGGCTCACCACCGGCTCGTAGCCGTGGCGCATAATCGCCGACTGTACGGAGTTCAGGTTGGCGCATCCGGTGTCCAGAATCACCACGTTCATTACAGCACTCCTTTCGACGAGGGAAGGGCGTCACCTTCCACGCGGATCGCCTGGCGCAGGGTACGGCCAAAGGCTTTGAACAGGCTCTCGACGCGGTGGTGATCGTTTTTGCCTTTGGTTTTCAGGTGCAGCGTCAGGCCCATGGTGTAAGAAAGCGAGCGGAAGAAGTGCTCCACCATCTCGGTGCTGAGATCGCCCACGCGCTGGTAGGTGAAGTCGGCTTTATATTCCAGGTGCGGACGCCCGGAGATATCCATCGCGCAGCGCGCCAGGCACTCGTCCATCGGCAGAACAAAGCCGAAGCGGTTGATGCCGCGCTTGTCGCCGAGCGCCAGCTTCAGGGCTTCGCCCAACGCCAGGCCGGTATCTTCCACGGTGTGGTGATCGTCGATATACAGGTCGCCCTTAACGGCGATCTCCATGCGGAAGCCGCCGTGAGTGGCGATTTGATCCAGCA
Source organism: Enterobacter cloacae complex sp. SYL003 (assembly GCF_049236925.1). NCBI lineage: Bacteria > Pseudomonadati > Pseudomonadota > Gammaproteobacteria > Enterobacterales > Enterobacteriaceae > Enterobacter > Enterobacter cloacae complex sp. SYL003. The sequence goes on from NZ_JBMKJK010000001.1 coordinate 59,876, forward strand.
TGTGGTCGAAGAAACCGACGCCGGTGTGGATCTTGCTGCCGCCTTCGCGATCGAGCCAGACCTTCACGTCGATCTGCGTCTCTTTGGTGTTGCGTTCTACGTGAGAATAGCGGTCGCGTCTGGTGAGCTGCTCGCTAATCATCGCCCAGTTTAGCGTGTCGCGGTTATAGCGCAGGCCTGCAATGCCCATATTTTCGGCCAGCGTGATGTCCGTGACGCGATCGCCAATCACATAGCTGTTCGCTTTATCCAGCGCCTCTTCCGCCAGATAACGTTCAACAAGCTTCACTTTTGGCTTGCGGCAGTCGCACTCGTCGGCAGGCATGTGCGGGCAGATCAGCACCTCGTCGAAGGCGATGCCCTGCGAGGTCAGCACCTGCATCATCAGGTTGTGCGGGCCGTCAAAGTCCACCTGCGGGAAGCTGTCTGTGCCCAGACCGTCCTGGTTGGTGATCATCACCAGCTTATAGCCTGCTTTCTGAAGCTTCAGCAGCACCGGGATCACGTCGGGTTCAAACGCCAGCTTGTCGAAACGATCGACCTGAAAATCGCTGGGTGGCTCCGAGATGATGGTGCCGTCACGATCGATAAAGAGATACTTCTGACTCATACTTTCTCCGCTTTCAGGGCGTCAATCACGCGCTGGCTCTCCGCGCGGGTGCCGACGGTAATACGCAGGCAGCCGCTCAGGGTAGGTTGTTTATTCTGGTCTCGTAAGATAATGCCCTGATCCCACAACGATTTAAATATCGCGCTTGAGGCGGTGAAGCGCACCAGGATGTAGTTGGTCTCCGAGTCGAACACCTGCTCCACGCACGGAATCGTTTTCAGGGCATCGACTAGATACTGACGCTCCTCCAGGATCTGCGCCACACGCTCGCGCATCGCGCTGATGCCCTGCGGGGCCAGCGCCTGTGCCGCAATATCGGCAACCGGCGTTGAGAGCGGATACGGGGCGATCACTTTCAGCAGCAGGTCGATAACCGCTTTATTTGCCAGCGTAAAACCGCAGCGAAGACCGGCGAGAGCGAAGGCTTTCGACAGGGTACGCAGCACGACGAGATGCGGATACTCTTCAAGCCAGCCTGCCAGTGTCGCCTGCGGGCAGAACTCAATATAGGCTTCGTCGGCCACAACCAGCGCTTTGCCGCGCGTCATTTCCAGCAGGGAACGGATATCCTGCGGATTGATAATCTGCCCGGTCGGGTTGTTCGGGCTACAGACAAACACCACCTTCACCCCGTCGAGGTTATCGGCGATGCCCTGCAAATCCAGTTGCCAGTTGTCGAGCGCCTGCACGTTGCGGCAGACCACGCCAAAGGTTTCGGCGCTGACGCTGTACATCCCGTAGGTGGGCTGGCAGTACATCACCGCGTCTTTACCCGGCTCGCAGAAGGCGCGGATCAGCAGCTCAATCCCTTCATCCGCCCCACGGCTGACCAGTACCTGCTCAGGCTTCACGCCTGCATACTGCGCATAGTTCTCGATCACCGCTTTCGGCTGACACTCCGGGTAGCGGTTCAGCGTCTGCTGCGAGAGCTCAAAGGCCACCGCCGTGGGATATTCGTTGGCATTCAGCCAGACGTCGCCGTTTCCGCCCAGACGACGCGCAGACTGATAGGGCGTCAGACGACGGACATTTTCGCGGGCTAATTCTTCGATGTTCATGCTTGCTCCTTCAGGGCGGCAACGCGCAGCGTCACGGCATTTTTGTGGGCAGTCAGGCGCTCGGCGGCGGCCAGGGTTTCAATGGTCGACGCCAGCGAGGCAAATCCCTCGCGGGAGAGTTCCTGCACGGTCATGCGCTTCTGGAAATCCGCCAGCCCCAGGCTGGAGCAGGTTGAGGTATAGCCATACGTGGGCAGCACGTGGTTGGTGCCGGAGGCGTAATCCCCGGCGGATTCCGGTGACCAGTCCCCGAGGAACACCGAGCCTGCGCTGGTTATGCTGTCGACCAGATCGCGCGCGTTGCGGGTCTGAATGATCAGGTGCTCCGGCCCGTACTGATTGGAGATGGCGATGCACTGGTCGATATCGCGAGCCACAATCAGTCGGCTGGCCGATAGCGCCTGACGCGCCGTTTCCGCACGCGGCAGGTCGGCAAGCTGGCGCTCAACGGCCTCGCCCACGCGTTTTGCCATGTCGGCATCTGGCGTCAGTAAAATCACCTGCGAGTCAGGGCCGTGCTCGGCCTGCGAGAGCAGGTCAGAGGCCACGAAATCCGGTGTAGCGCCGCTGTCGGCAATCACCAGCACTTCAGACGGACCGGCAGGCATATCAATCGCCGCGCCGTCCAGACGCTGACTGACCTGGCGCTTCGCTTCGGTAACGTATGCGTTACCCGGGCCAAAGATTTTGTCGACTTTGGGAACAGACTCCGTCCCGAACGCCAGGGCGGAAATCGCCTGCGCGCCGCCCACTTTATAGATCGCCTGCACGCCGCACAGCTTCGCCGCATACAGGATCTCATCGGCGATCGGTGGCGGAGAGCAGAGCACCACCTTCTGACAACCGGCAATACGTGCCGGAGTGGCCAGCATCAGGACGGTCGAAAACAGCGGGGCAGAGCCGCCAGGAATATAGAGGCCAACGGACGCCACCGGGCGCGTCACCTGCTGGCAGCGCACGCCGGGCAGGGTTTCCACATCCACCGCCTGCAATTTCTGCGCGGTGTGGAAGGTATCAATATTTTTCACCGCGACGGCCATCGCCTGTTTGATCTCATCCCCAAGGCGGCTTTCCGCCCCGGCGATCTCCTGCGCGGTGACCTGTAACGCGTCGACCTCAGTTTTATCAAACTTCGCGCTGTACTCGCGCAGCGCGTCGTCTCCGCGGGCTTTGACGTTATCGAGGATCTCCGCCACGGTGCGGGTGATGCTCTCTGAGGCTGAAATTGCCGGGCGCATCAGCAGCTCGCGCTGTTGCGCGTCGCTACAGGTATTCCAGTCGATGATTGTGTTAAAGCTCATGGTCGTTACTCCATCATCTTCTCAATTGGCAGCACCAGAATAGAACTCGCGCCCAGCGCTTTCAGCTTTTCCATCGTTTCCCAGAACAGGGTTTCGCTGCTCACCATGTGCATCGCCACGCGCTGCTGGTCGCCCGCCAGCGGCAGAATGGTTGGGCGTTCAGCGCCCGGCAGCAGGGCTATCACTTCGTCCAGGCGCTCGGTAGGCGCGTGCATCATGATGTATTTGGATTCACGCGCCTGAATCACGCCCTGAATACGGGTCAGCAGCTTGTCGATGAGCTGCTGTTTAGCCTCCGCCATCTCGCCGTCGCGCTGGATAAGGCAAGCTTTTGAGCGGTAGATCACCTCCACTTCGCGCAGGCCGTTGGCTTCCAGCGTGGCGCCGGTGGAGACGAGGTCACAGATGGCATCGGCCAGGCCCGCACGCGGCGCCACTTCAACAGAGCCGTTCAGCAGACAAGATTTAAACTGCACGCCTTTTTGATCGAGGTAACGCTTCAGCAGGTGAGGGTAAGAGGTGGCGATACGTTTGCCGTTCAGCGCGGCCGGGCCATCCCAGGCTTCATCAACCGGCGTGGCCAGCGACAGGCGGCAGCCGCCGAAGTCCAGACGACGCAGGGTAAAGTAGCGCGGATCTTCGCCCTGCGCGCGGCGGGTTAATAACTCTTCTTCCAGTACGTTTTCGCCGATGATGCCGAGGTCAACGACGCCATCCATCACCAGGCCCGGAATATCGTCATCACGTACGCGCAGAATGTCGATCGGCATATTTTCAGCCAGGGCGATCAGGCGCTGGGTGTGCAGGTTGATTTTAATCCCGCAGCGGGCCAGCAGTTCGCGTGAATCATCGCTTAAACGGCCTGATTTTTGAATAGCTATGCGTAAACGTGAGTTATCTAACATTCTGTGTTCCTCGTTAACCTGTTTTAACCTGTCTGAATGCGGTCCAAAAAAAAGCCCCCGGAAGAAGATCTTCCGGGGGCTTTTTCATGCGTTCATGCACCACTGGAAGATCCAAACGTCTTCCAGCACACATCGCCTGAAAGACTAGTCAGGATGATGGTGATGATGGTGGTTTTTAAAAGGAACGCGTGTCATATAAATTCTCGTTGAATGCTTATGCATTTGATGTCTTTTAACCTAAACCAGTTGTACGCCATAAAGCAAGGGCTTTTTTTGATCATTAATTCATTTCATATTGATGGTATGAATTGTGCGTTCCATAAGGCTGGCGTAGCCTTATAACAGGCGTCGTTATGCGGAGAATGTCATGAAAAAGGTCGCGATTGTCGGATTAGGGTGGTTAGGAATGCCACTGGCGATGTCATTAGCCGCGAAAGGCTGGCAGGTGACAGGGAGTAAGACCACGCGGGACGGGGTTGAGGCGGCGCGCATGTGCGGCATTGATGGTGTCGAGCTGCGTCTCGAACCCGAGCTTATCTGCGATACCGACGAGCTGGATGAACTGATGAATGTGGACGCGCTGGTCATTACCTTACCGGCGCGGCGCAGCGGGCCGGGCGAGACGTTTTACCTGCAGGCGGTGCAGGAGATTGTCGACAGCGCCCTGGCGCACCATATTCCGCGTATCATTTTCACCAGCTCGACCTCCGTCTATGGCGATATCGACGGTACGGCGAAAGAAAACACCGAGCGCCGTCCGGTAACCGCCAGCGGACGGGTACTGAAAGAGCTGGAAGACTGGCTGCACAATCTGCCTGGCACGCAGGTGGATATTTTACGCCTCGCCGGGCTGGTGGGGCCGGGGCGTCATCCGGGACGCTTCTTTGCCGGTAAATCCGCGCCGGATGGTCAGCACGGCGTTAACCTTGTACACCTTGAAGATGTTATCGGTGCGATAGAGCTGCTTTTACAGGCTCCGAAAGGGGGGCACATCTATAATATATGTGCGCCTTCGCATCCGCCACGCAGCACCTTTTATCCGCTGATGGCGCGCCAGCTGGGTCTGGCGCCGCCGGTGTTCAGTGAGGCGCAGGGGGAGCGCAAAGGCAAAATTATTGATGGCAATCGTATTTGCCATGAACTGGGATTTGAATATCAGTATCCCGATCCGCTGGTTATGCCTATGGAATAATTGCGCCGGCGGAGGCCATCGCACACCGCAAGGGGGCGAAGATGAAACCGCTGCTGGATGTTCTTGTTATTCTGGATGCGCTGGAAAAAGAGGGGAGCTTTGCCGCCGCCTCGGCGAAGCTCTATAAAACCCCTTCGGCTCTGAGCTACACCGTGCAAAAGCTCGAGAGCGATCTTAATATTCAAATTCTTGACCGCACTGGCCATCGCGCGCGTTTCACCCGTACTGGGCAGATGCTGCTGGAAAAAGGGCGTGACGTGCTGCATACGGTTCGCGAGCTGGAAAAACAGGCCGTCAAACTTCATCAGGGCTGGGAAAATGAGCTGGTGATTGGGGTTGATGATACTTTCCCTTTTTCGCTGCTTACCCCGCTTATTGAGGCGTTCTATCAGCGCCATAGCGTCACGCGGCTGGTTTTTATCAACGGCGTGCTGGGCGGCTCGTGGGACGCCTTAACGCAGGGCAGGGCGGATATCATCGTTGGAGCGCTGCATGAGCCTCCTCAACTGAGTGAATTTGGTTTCGCCCGGCTGGGCGTTCTGGAGCAGATCTTTGCCGTTGCGCCTCACCACCCGCTGGCGAATGAACCGGAGCCTGTTTCAAGACGCGTCATTAAAAACCATCGCGCCATTGTGGTGGGAGACAGCTCCCGCCCCGAGTGCGGCATTTCATCGCAGCTTCTGGATGAGCAGGAGGCCATCACCGTTTTTGATTTTAAAACCAAGCTGGAACTGCAAATAAGCGGCCTGGGGTGCGGCTACCTTCCCCGTTATTTAGCACAGCGCTTTATTGAAAGCGGCGCGCTGGTGGAAAAACAGGTTTTAGCGCAGAGCAGTAACGAATCGGTATGGGTGGGCTGGAATGAACAGACCGCCGGGCTTGCCAGCGCCTGGTGGCGAGACGAAATTTTAGCAAATAGTGCTATCGCGACAGTTTACACTCAGGCAGATGATGGGAAATCAACCAGTTAGTAAAATTAATTTATGGGCAGGTTTCTCAATGTATTGCCTTTTGTATCTGGAATAGGGCAAAATGCCGCCGCTGCAAACAAATGAATAATCGACGATATAAAAGGCGTCGGTTATTTTTTTTTGCATGTACGAAACGAAACTAAAAACCAAGAGGCCGGGCTTCGTACCGGATAGATATTTACTAAAATCCGACAGTTGTTGTCGCTGAGGAAGAAAGAAATGGGGCAATTTTTCGCTTACGTGGCGGTTATCACCGTAAAGGAGAATAACTATGTCGCATAACGCAACTCCAAACACCTCTCGCGTGGAATTACGTAAAACGCTTACGTTGATTCCGGTTGTTATGATGGGCCTTGCCTATATGCAACCGATGACGCTGTTCGATACATTCGGTATCGTATCAGGCCTTACTGACGGTCACGTTGCAACGGCGTACGCCTTTGCGCTGGTCGCCATCCTCTTTACAGCGCTGAGCTACGGTAAACTGGTTCGCCGTTTCCCGTCCGCAGGCTCTGCGTACACCTATGCTCAGAAATCCATTAGCCCGGCGGTTGGCTTTATGGTGGGCTGGTCATCACTGCTGGACTACCTGTTCATGCCGATGATCAACATTCTGCTGGCAAAAATTTACTTCGAAGCGCTGGTGCCTTCCGTGCCGTCGTGGATCTTCGTTGTGGCGCTGGTGGCCTTTATGACCATCTCTAACCTGCGCAGCATCAAGACCGTGGCTAACTTCAACACCCTGATCGTGATCCTTCAGATGGGGATTGTTGCGGTTATCGTTGGGCTGATCATCTACGGCGTTTCCCACGGTGAAGGCGCAGGTACGCTGACCAGCACCCGTCCGTTCTGGTCTGAAGGTGCGCACGTTGTGCCGATGATCACCGGGGCGACTATCCTGTGCTTCTCGTTCCTGGGCTTCGACGGTATCTCTTCTCTGTCTGAAGAGACCAAAGATGCCGAGCGCGTGATCCCGAAAGCGATTTTCCTGACCGCGCTGATTGGCGGCCTGATCTTCATCGGTGCGTCTTATTTCTTACAGCTGTACTTCCCGGATATCTCTCGCTTTAAAGATCCGGATGCATCGCAGCCTGAAATCATGCTGTACGTGGCGGGTAAAACCTTCCAGTGGGGCGTGCTCATCTTCTCCAGCGTCACCGTACTGGCATCCGGTATGGCAGCGCACGCGGGCGTTTCTCGTCTGATGTACGTGATGGGCCGTGACGGTGTGTTCCCAACTCGCTTCTTTGGTTACGTGCATCCGAAATGGCGTACCCCGGCGTGGAACGTGCTGCTGGTGGGCGCGATTGCCCTGCTGGCGATCAAGTTCGACCTGGTAACGGCCACTGCGCTGATTAACTTTGGTGCGCTGGTGGCGTTCACCTTCGTTAACCTCTCCGTGATTTCGCAGTTCTGGATCCGTGAGAAGCGCAACAAGACGCTGAAGGACCACATCAACTATCTGGTGCTGCCAGTGTGTGGTGCCCTGACGGTGGGCGCCCTGTGGATCAACCTGGAAGAGAGCTCAATGGTTCTGGGTCTGATCTGGGGTGCAATCGGTCTGATTTACCTGGCTTGCGTAACGAAGAGCTTCCGCAACCCGGTTCCTCAGTACGAAGACGTCGCGTAAGACTGTGTCGGGTGGCGGCTTCGCCTTACCCGACCTACGGACTTCTACACCGTAGGCCCGCGTAAGCGAAGCGCCACCGGGCAAAAAAAAAGCCGGAGACATCGCCTCCGGCTTTTTTGTACCCGCTACTCAGACAATCTCTTGCGCGTACTGGAACAGCGCTTTCAGCAGCGCCTGTTTCTCAGCATTCCCTTCATACTGGCCGTAAAGCATCTCCAGCTCCTGGGCATAGCTATTAAGAAACTCCGGTGTAAACACGTTGCGCCGATGCTGTAACCAGCGCTCCTGCTCTGCTTCATCCAGCGAGCCGGGATAGTTACGCGCGCGATAATTGAACATCAGCTTCTCAATGCGCTTATCTGCGAAGGTGATATCCAGCGCGGGCAGGTTACGCGGGTCGGTTTGCAGCACGATGTTCATCGCCGCGCGATCGGCATCGCTGAAGAAGCCGTTATAAAGCTGCGCATCCACATTATCAGACGGCATGAACGGCTCTGCTTCGGCAAAAATGGCGACGACTTTCTCGCGCACCTGCGGGTTGTCGCGCAGCACTTTCAGGTTATCGAGGCAGTGCTGACGGTTAATCCCCAGCCGGTCGGCGTCTTCCGGGCGCAGCGTGTTGGCCTGCGCAAGCACCGGGCATTTATTGATGTGCACCAGTTTTACCGGTACGGCTGGCAGGTCACCCAGCGCCTCTTTCGGCGTATAGAGCCGTTCACGTAAGGTGTCGCTGTCGAGCTCAAGCAGCGGCGAGATATCCCCGGCAAGATCCACCATGATGACGGCGTTACGGTTGTCCGGATGCCAGGCAAGCGGCGCCACCCAGCTTGTGTTCCCGCGCCACGCACCGAACATCCCTGAAATATGCACCAGCGGTTTCATCTGCGGCACGTCAATCAGCGTCATCAGCTTTTGCTTGCTGCGATGGCTCAGCAGATACTCAAACAGGCGCGGCTGCGCGGTTTTTACGAGCTTCGCCATAGCGATGGTCGCGTAGACGTCTGCCATCGCGTCGTGGGCGTTGCTGTGCTCAATGCCGTTGGCCCGCGTCAGGTGCTCGAGCCTGAAGCTCGGCAAGCCGTCGTCGTTCTCCGGCCAGTTAATTCCCTCCGGGCGCAGCGCATAGCAGGCGCGCATAATATCCAGCAAATCCCAGCGCGAATTGCGGTTCTGCCAGCTCCAGGCATAGGGATCGTAGAAGTTGCGGTAGAAGATATTGCGCGTCACTTCATCGTCAAAACGGATGTTGTTGTAACCCACCACGCAGGTATTGGGCACCGTGAACAGGTCGTGGATGCGACGGGCAAATTCTGCTTCGCTAACGCCTTTATCCCGCGCTTCCTGAGGGGTGATGCCCGTCACCATCACCGCGCCCGGCTGCGGCAGGTAGTCATCGGCGGGTTTACAGTAAAACACCTCGGGTTCGCCGATAACGTTAAATTCGTCATCGGTTCGGATAGCCGCAAACTGCGCCGGTCGGTCCAGCGCCGGATGGGTACCAAAGGTTTCGTAATCGTGGAACAAAAAAGTCGGGCGCGCGGCAGAGTCAGACACCAGTAATCTCATCCTGTTAAAAATTGACGTCTCTATGGTAAACGATTGGGGTGAGCAGTCCGAATAAAAAGCACCTTCAGGCAAGAAATTTGCGAGATTTGTTCCGAAAAAATCTGCGTGCTGTCACATTTTTTTGCAATTAAGGCAGGTAACGACATCAGAACTCCCGTAAAAAGGTCATCGATTTTTACTGACCTGAGGATATACCGTTGAAACGCCGTCTGTTTATTGCTGTTTCTTTACTCGCTTCGAGTATTTCATCCGCGCTGGCTGCCGAGCCGCTGGATTTTTCACCTCAGCCGCCTGCCATCCAGGCAGGATCCTGGGTATTGATGGATTACACCACGGGTCAAATCTTAACGGCGGGCAACGAACATCAGCAGCGTAATCCGGCGAGCCTGACCAAACTGATGACGGGGTACGTTGTCGATCGTGCCATTGATAGCCACCGCATCAGCCCCGATGACATTGTGACGGTCGGACGTGACGCCTGGGCAAAAGGCAATCCGGTCTTTGACGGTTCGTCTCTGATGTTTCTGAAGCAGGGCGATCGGGTTTCTGTGCGCGATCTCAGCCGCGGCCTGATTGTTGATTCCGGCAATGACGCCTGCGTGGCGCTGGCGGATCACGTGGCGGGCGGTCAGCCGCAGTTCGTCAGGATGATGAATGACTACGTTGAAAAGCTGAACCTGCGCGATACCCACTTCGAAACCGTACACGGGCTGGATGCACCGGGTCAGCACAGCTCCGCTTACGATCTCGCCGTACTTTCCCGGGCCATCATCCACGGCGAGCCTGAGTTCTACCACATGTACAGCGAGAAGAGTCTGACCTGGAACGGCATCACTCAGCAGAACCGCAACGGCCTGCTGTGGGATAAGACCATGAACGTGGATGGTCTGAAAACGGGACACACCTCGGGCGCGGGCTTTAACCTGATCGCCTCCGCGGTGGATGGTCAGCGTCGACTGATTGCGGTGGTGATGGGGGCAGACAGCCCGAAAGGACGTGAAGATCAGGCGCGCAAGCTGCTCCACTGGGGACAGCAAAATTTCGATACGGTGCAGATCCTGCATAACGGCAAAAAAGTGGGAACCGAACGCATCTGGTATGGCGATAAAGAGCAGATCGCGCTGGGCACGGATCAGGATTTCTGGCTGGCATTACCCAAAACGGAAGTGCCGAACATCAAGGCGAAATATGTAATGGATAAAAAAGAGCTGGAAGCGCCGATCGCCGCGCATCAGCGGGTAGGGGAGATCCAGCTGTACGATCGTGACAAGGTGGTAGCGCACTGGCCATTGGTTACGCTGGAGCGCGTTGAAAAGGGCGGCCTTTTCTCCCGCCTCGGCGATTATCTGCATCATAAACTCTAACCTTTTCGGGCAGACTGGCAGTGTTGCGAGTCTGCTCACATAATAAACACTCCTGGTTTGCCGATAATCTCGATTCTGCTTTATAGTGTATATATATACAGTAATAAACGGAGGCAGCATGGACTACAGCATCAGGCAGCAACAGAAACGTACGATCGCTGGCTTTCATCTCGTGGGGCCGTGGGAAAAGACGGTCAAGCAGGGATTTGAACAGCTGGTTATGTGGGTAGATGGACGTCATATTCAGCCGCAGGAGTGGGTGGCCGTTTATTATGACAATCCGGATGACGTGCCGGCAGAAAAGCTTCGCTGCGTTACCGCCGTAACGGTAGCGGACGATTTCACTATCCCTGATAACAGCGAAGGGGTAATGCTGACCGAAATTGCTGCCGGAGAGTATGCTATTGCTGCCGCGCGCGTCGAAAATCATGATTTCGCCACCCCGTGGTATCAGTTCTTCAACTCCCTGCTGGAAGACAGCAAATTCCAGATTGCGCCAAAACCCTGCTTCGAACGCTATCTGAACGATGGCAATGCTGACGGCTACTGGGATATTGAGATGTTTGTACCGGTAGAGCACAAAGTGGGATAATCCTGCGAAACGCAGGGTTTTTCAGCCGGGCGCGATCCACCCGGCTGAAAACACAGTACAATTGTGGTTTGCCGTAGAGCTGGAGACGGGTGTGCGCCCCGACAAGTCATTAACCCCTTTTGAAATTCGGTTATACAAACATTATCGCGTGGTGCACGGTTGCCGCATTGCGCTGGCGTTTGTGCTGACCTTCGTACTGGTTCGTTTGCTGGATATCCCGGAAGGAACGTGGCCGCTGATCACGCTGGTGGTGGTGATGGGGCCGATCTCATTCTGGGGGAACGTGGTCCCTCGCGCTTTCGAACGCATAGGCGGTACCGTTTTAGGCTCGGCGCTTGGGCTTATCGCCCTGAAGCTGGAGCTAATTTCATTTCCGTTCATGTTGCTGTGGTGCGCGGTGGCGATGTTTCTTTGCGGATGGCTGGCCCTCGGCAAGAAACCGTATCAGGCGCTGCTGATTGGCATTACGCTCGCGGTAGTGGTCGGCGCACCGGCGGGCGATATGACCACCGCATTGTGGCGAAGCGGGGACGTGATCCTCGGCTCGTTGCTCGCCATGATGTTTACCGGCATCTGGCCGCAGCGCGCCTTCCTGCACTGGCGCATTCAGATGGCAAACTACGTCACGGCATTTAACCGGGTTTACCAGGCCGGGTTTTCGCCGAATCTGATTGAGCGTCCGCGGCTGGAAAAGCACCTGCAAAAAATCCTTAATGATGTGGTCAAAATGCGCGGGTTAATTACCCCGGCAAGCAAAGAGACGCATATCCAGAAAGCCATTTTTGAAGCCATTCAAACGGTCAGCCGTAATCTGGTCTGTATGCTTGAACTGCAAATCAATGCCCACTGGGCCTCACGCCCCAGCCATCTTCTGATGCTCAACGCGCATACGCTGAAAGAGACGCAGCAGATGACGCAACAAACCCTGCTGACCATCGCTCATGCACTTTACGAAGGTAACCCACAGCCGATACGGGCGAACAGCGAGCGGCTGAATGACATCGTCATCGAGCTCAAACAGCTGATGAATGAGCGTCAGGGCGACAATGTGTCGGAAACGCCCATCCACGGCTATGTCTGGCTGAGTATGGAGCTGGCGCGACAGCTGGAGTTGTTATCGCAGCTGATTTGCCGGGCACTGCGCAAATAAAAAGCGTATGTGATGCCTGCTGCTTCGATTCAGCAACAATTAGGGTTATGATGGTTTTAAACGATATACTCATTGTCATTCGCAGCCGCTGTCTGTTAAAACGGTTGCTTTAACGAATCCGAATCTCACATTATCAGGGGTGTAAAAATGGAAACTACCAAGCCTTCGTTCCAGGATGTTCTGGAGTTCGTCCGCCTGTTCCGCCGCAAAAACAAGCTACAGCGCGAAATCCAGGACGTAGAGAAGAAGATCCGTGACAACCAGAAACGTGTCCTGCTGCTGGACAACCTGAGCGACTACATCAAGCCAGGTATGAGCGTTGAAGCCATTCAGGGCATCATCGCCAGCATGAAGAGCGATTATGAAGATCGCGTTGATGACTACATCATCAAAAACGCTGAGCTGTCCAAAGAGCGTCGCGACATCTCCAAAAAGCTGAAAGTGATGGGCGAAATCAAAAACGTCGACGCTAAAGGCGAGTAATCGCACACTCTGTTGCCCGGTGGCGCTGCGCTTACCGGGCCTACAGTACTGTTATCACGTAGGTCGGGTAAGGTGAAGCCGCCACCCGACAATTTCACGAACGCAAAAAAGCAAAAAGCCTGCTCTAAAAGCAGGCTTTTTAAATTTGGCTCCTCTGACTGGACTCGAACCAGTGACATACGGATTAACAGTCCGCCGTTCTACCGACTGAACTACAGAGGAATCGTTGTGGAGGCTTATCTTAGCGGCGAAAAAACTTTTGTCAAACCTGATCTCAGGCAAAAGTGATTGTTTGATGATTCTGTCGTCATTTTGTTGTAAATCCAAACATAATTTTATGGAAAATACTTTGCAGGATACGCATTTCTGCCCCATCATTTGAAATGGAGTTTCAACTTTCTCGTTAAGGCCCATTTTGAACGTCACCGCACCCCTGCGCCAGGCGATTATGCGCACGCCCTGGTATGCAAAACGTAAGAGTTATCGAGTTCTGTTCTGGCGTGAAATCACCCCCCTTGCTGTGCCTATTTTCCTGGAGAATACCTGCGTCCTGTTGATGGGGGTGTTAAGCACCTTCCTGGTGAGCTGGCTCGGTAAAGAAGCCATGGCCGGGGTAGGGCTGGCGGACAGTTTCAACATGGTTGTGATGTCCTTCTTTGCCGCTATCGATCTCGGTACAACGGTAGTGGTGGCGTTTAGTCTTGGGAAACTTGATCCAAAACGCGCCCGGGAGGCGGCCAGACAGTCGCTGATGATCATGACCCTCTTTTCGATCATCCTTGCGGCGGTTATCCATTATTACGGCAAAGAAATTATCGACATCGTCGCGGGTGAAGCGACAGGTGAAGTGAAGGATCTGGCGCTCACCTATCTGGAAATGACGGTGCTGAGCTATCCGGCGGCTGCCATCGCGCTGATTGGTAGCGGTGCGCTTCGTGGCGCAGGGAATACCAAAATTCCGCTGCTAATAAATGGCGGCATGAACATCCTGAACATCATTATCAGCAGTGTTTTGATTTACGGCGTCTTTTCCTGGGAGGGGCTGGGCTTTGTCGGCGCGGGATTAGGGCTGACCATTTCCCGCTATATTGGTGCGGCGGCGATAATCGGCGTACTGATGGCAGGGATCACGCCATCGCTGCGCCTGACGCTGAAAAGCTATTTCCGTCCGCTTAACTTCGCCATTATCTGGGAAGTGATGGGGATCGGTATTCCGGCCAGCATCGAATCCGTGTTGTTTAACGGTGGGAAACTGCTGACGCAGATGTTTGTTGCCGGGATGGGAACAGACGTCATCGCCGGCAACTTTATTGCCTTCTCCATCGCCTCGCTCATTAACCTGCCCGGAAACGCACTGGGATCGGCGTCGACGATCATCACCGGCAGACGCCTCGGAAAGGGGCAGATAGGGCAGGCGGAACGGCAGCTTCGGCATGTCTTCTGGCTTTCAACCATTGGACTGACGGCGATTGCGTGGGGAACTGCGCCTTTAGCCGGGCTGATGGCCTCGTTCTATACGCACGAAAATGACGTGAAAGAGGTCGTGAAGGTGCTGATTTGGCTCAACGCGGCGTTTATGCCAATTTGGGCCGCGTCCTGGGTACTTCCTGCCGGGCTGAAAGGGGCGCGCGATGCCCGGTTTGCGATGTGGGTCTCCATGCTCGGCATGTGGGGCTGCCGCGTCGTGGCGGGCTACACGCTGGGGGTAATGTTAGGTATGGGCGTTGTCGGCGTCTGGCTGGGGATGTTCCTTGACTGGGCCGTGCGCGGGGCGCTGTTCTACTGGCGCATGGTGAGCGGACGCTGGCTGTGGAAATATCCGCGAAAAAAACCGGAGCAGGAGGTTTCGGAAACGGCAAGTGCCTGACAAATGTGCGAAGTGGAGAATAAATCGGCAAACGATTGAAAATCTGCATTCACCCTTTGACATCCTCAGGGCGCATCGATAATATGCGCCCCGTTCACACGATTCCTCTGTAGTTCAGTCGGTAGAACGGCGGACTGTTAATCCGTATGTCACTGGTTCGAGTCCAGTCAGAGGAGCCAAATTTGAAAAGCCTGCTTTTAAAGCAGGCTTTTTGCTTTTCAGCGTTCAGTAAAATTGTCGGGTGGCGCTCCGCTTACCCGACCTACAAAAACATCGAATCGTAGGCCGGGTAAGGCGAAGCCACCACCCGGCAAAAGCCGCACTACCGGTTCACACGTATTGGCGCCGTTGCCTCCACCAGCCACGGCCGCGCATCGCTGTCCACCCGGGGTGAAAGCGCCTCTCGTACCTGCTGGTGGTACTCATCCAGCCACTGTTTTTCTGACTCGCTCAACAGATGCAGCTCCACCTGGCTTAAATCGATTGGGATCAGCGTCAGCGAGGCAAACTTACAAAATCCCGGACGGCTTTCGACAATCTCCACCTGGTTTTCAATGCGAATACCGTGGCTATCGCCCAGGTAGTAACCCGGCTCAATGGTCATAATATTGCCCGCCACTAGCGGCCACGGGTTGACCTTTTGCGCAAAACGGTGCGGGTTCTCGTGGATCAGAAGCTGATGCCCTACGCCATGCCCGGTGCCGTGGTCGTAATCCAGTCCCAACTCCCACAGCGGACGGCGCGCAAAGGCATCCAGCTGGTGCCCCTGAGTGCCGGACGGGAACTGAAGGGTAATCAGCGAGAGGAAGCCTTTAAGCACTGCGGTGTAGTGCAAACGCTGCTGTGGATCGACCTTTCCCCAGGCCAGGGTACGCGTCGCGTCCGTGGTGCCGTTGCGGTACTGCCCCCCGGAATCATTCAGGTAAAAGTGGTCGTGGCCGATGGGCTTGTTGCTGGCCTCGCTTGAGTGGTAATGGCACATCGCCGCGTTACTCGCGGAAGCGGAAATGGTGGCGAAACTCGGCTCGACAAAGCCAGGCTGTTGCAGGCGGAACGCAAGCTGTTTCGCCTGCACGTCAAGCTCGGTCAGCGGCATTCCCGACGCGGCCCGCTGAGGAACTTCCCGGCTCAGCCAGGCCAGGAAATTCACCCATGCCGCACCGTCCTGGTGATGACATTCACGATAGCCCGCCAGCTCCACCGGGTTTTTCGTAGCTTTCATCAGGGTGATCGGGTCGGTCTGCCAGATAATTTCCCCCTGAGGTTCAACCGCAAAGCGTAACGCCACCGGTGCGGAATCGGGATCGATCATGACCCGCTTACCCTGCGCAAGCTGCCTACAGCGCGGGATAAAGGCTTCCTGAGGCGCAATCGTGAAGGCGTTCCGCATGGCATCCGGCAGCGCATTCAGCTTGCTGTCATCCACAAACCATTCCACCGCACCCTCGCGGCTCAGCAGGGCAAACGACAGAGGCACCGGGCAAAAGGGGATATCTGAGCCCCGCACGTTCAGCAGCCAGGCGATATTGTCCGGCAGGGTAACGGCCAGATAATCCGCGCGGTGCTCTGCCAGCACGGCGGCGGCGCGCTGGCGTTTGGCGGCGCTGCTTTCGCCGCTGATGTCTACAGGCATCTCGCGGATAAGCCCTGCGGGGGCGGCAGGGCGGTCAACCCAGAGGGTATCGAACGGAGAGCGCGCGAGCGGTACCAGTTCGCACGGCGTGGCCGAGAGCCGCGTAAACTCTGCATTGGTCATCAGCAGCGTATCAAAGCCGATGCGCGTGCCGGCCGCAACGTTTTTCGCCAGCCACTCGGCCAGCGGCTCGTTGTGCAGATGGTGGATCTCCACCTCGTGGAGATTGACCTGTACGCGGGCCTGAACCTGATAGCGTCCGTCAACAAACAGCAGCGCTCTGTCTTTCAGTACCAGCGCCAGCCCCGCCGAGCCGTCAAAGCCCGTCAGCCAGGCCAGCTTTGCATCATACGGTGCGCAAGATTCGCTCTGCCAGGCATCGGCGCGCGGCACAATCATCCCGTCGAGCTGATTGTCCTGTAGCCACTGGCGCAGGGCCGTAAGCGGTGATGTGGTGTGCATATTGTGTCCTTAGTATCACCTAAACGGTGGCTCATTGAAGGTGCGCAGCTTACGGGAATGTAGTTTGTCGCCCTCTGCACGCAGTAAATCGATGGCGCGAATACCAATCTGAAGGTGCTCTGAGATCGCCCCTTCGTAGAAACGGTTCGCCTGACCCGGCAGTTTGATCTCGCCGTGCAGCGGTTTATCGGACACGCACAGCAGCGTGCCGTACGGGACGCGGAAGCGGTAGCCCTGCGCAGCAATGGTGGCGCTTTCCATATCGATCGCGACCGCACGGCTGAGATTGAAACGCAGGGCGGAGGCGGAATAGCGAAGCTCCCAGTTACGATCGTCGGTGGTGACGACCGTACCGGTACGCAGGCGCTGCTTCACCTCTTCACCCGGCATGCCGCTCACCTCTTTGGTGGCGTCGTACAGGGCGCGCTGCACTTCAGCGATACTCGGGATAGGAATGTCCGGCGGCAGAACCGCGTCAAGAACATGGTCGTCACGCAGATAAGCGTGGGCGAGGACATAATCACCAATCAGCTGGCTTTCACGCAGGCCGCCGCAGTGGCCGATCATCAGCCAGACGTCCGGGCGCAGAACCGCCAGATGGTCGCAGATGGTTTTTGCATTCGACGGGCCAACGCCGATGTTAATCAACGTAATGCCCTGACCGTCGGCGGTGACCAGGTGCCAGGCGGGCATTTGGTGCTTTTTCCACGCCAGGTCGGAGATGGCCTCTTCCGGTGCTTCGGTTTCGGCGGTGATCCAGATCCCGCCCGCGCAGGAGAGAGCGATGTAAGGGCTGTCCGGGTCAAGGATCTGGCTACAGCCCCAGCGGACAAATTCGTCTACATAGCGGGTGTAGTTGGTAAACAGTACGAACGGCTGGAAATGTTCGGCTGGGGTGCCGGTGTAGTGGCGCAGGCGTGCCAGCGAAAAATCGACACGGCGGGCATCAAAGTGCGACAGCGGTGAAAACTCTGCCGGGTGATAGATCCCGTCCGCCGTCTCATCGCCAATCTGCGACAGCTCAGTGGTCGGGAAATGGCGGGTCAGTCCCGCGCTCATGGAGCGATCCAGCGTCAGCGCTGAGCCGTCTATCACGTACGGGTAAGGGATCTCGTGCAGGGACGGTTCAACGCTGATATGCGCGCCGTAATCCTGATACAGCAGGGTAAGCTGCTCTTCCAGATAGGGGCGGAACAGCGCAGGTCGCGTGATGGTCGTGCTGTAACAGCCAGAGTGGGTGAAACGCGCATAGGCGCGGGTTTTCGGATTGCTGCTGGCGCTGCCGTCCCAGGTGACAGAGAGCGATGGATAAACAAAAAGGCCCTGGGTTCTGGCCTTTTCATCGGGAAGTTTCCCTGTTTCGATATAGTCACTGATGGCGCTGCGCAGTGCATTGACGGACTGTTCATACAGCGCGTCGAGTTTTTCCAGCGCCTGAGCCGGGGTCAGGCTGGAGCCCTTATTATTCATGTCTGTCTCCTTGTTCCACAGGTGTGCGGCTATAACCGATAGTATGTCACACGCCTGTGAAACAAAAGTGAGGAGATCAGCTGTGCGCGGTTTCCTTCATCAACAGGGCGGTGGCAGCAGAAAGCAGGCAACCTGCCAGCAGATAAATCGCCACGCTATGCCAGTTCCCGCCGGAGAACGTCACCAGCGCGGCGGCGATAAACGGCGTAAACCCGCCGCCGACCACGCTCGCCACCTGATATCCCACGCCCGCGCCGCTGTAGCGGTAGCTTGCGCCAAACAGCTCGGTAAACATCGGCTGCTGCACGCAGACCACCATATCGTGAGCGATGTTCGCGAGCATGATCGCGAAGAAGACAATCCAGAAGACCGACTGGGCCTCCAGCGCCATAAAGAACGGCCAGGCGCTGAGTGTGCCGATAAGCGCCCCGGTGATATACACCCGTCGACGGCCAAAGCGATCCGCCAGCCAGGCGAAGCAGGGGATGGTCAGGCAGCTGATCCCGCCCACCACCAGGCCAATGTTCAGGAACAATTCCCGCGGCAGGCCGAGGTTTTGAGTGGAGTAGTTGAGGGCGAAGGCGGTGACGATATACATCGTCAGCAGTTCGCACAGGCGCAGGGCGATAATTTTCAGAAAAGCGCCAGGGTGCTGCACCAGCGCTTCCATCACCGGCAGCCGTTTTTTCGCGACCGGTTTTTCGCGTTGCTGCTGCTCAAACTCAGCCGACTCTTCCATGCCGTTACGGATCCACAGGGCCACCACGACCAGCACAATGCTGAAGATAAACGGAATACGCCAGCCCCAGCTCAGGAACTGCTCGTCTGTCGTGAGCTGGCTTATGAGCGACACCAGGCCCGTGGAGAGCAGCAGACCCACGCCATAACCTACCTGCACGCCGCTGCTGTAGAACGCTTTCTTGTTCTTCGGCGCGCTTTCCACGGACAGCAGTGCCGCGCCGCCCCATTCGCCGCCGACGGCAAAGCCCTGAATGGCGCGCAGCGTCACCAGCAACACCGGGGCCCACCAGCCAATCGATGCAAAGGAGGGCAAAATACCGATCAGCGCGGTGGCAATGCCCATCATCCACACGGTGAGCATCAGCATGCGCTTACGGCCAAGGCGATCGCCGAAGTGGCCGAAAATTATCCCGCCCAGCGGACGAAACAGAAAACCGACGCCGAAGGTGGCAAACGCAGCAAGCGTGCCCATGGCGGGGCTGATCTGAGGAAAGAATTCACGGTTAAATACCAGCGCAGCGGTAATACCGTAGAGCAGAAAGTCATACCAGTCGACGACGGCGCCTGCGAAGCTACCTAAAGCGGCGCGGCGGGCGCGGTTAAGCGAAGGTGTCTCCTCGTTGCGGCGAGCGGAGATGAGGGTGGAGTCCATAGTTGTCCTGTCTGTACTGATTTTTAATTATTGGTATAAGAAAAGGTCACTCACGTTGCAGCCGTCATATTGACGGAACGTATGAGACTACCGCGACAGACGGCCTGAGAAAACGTTTTTATCTTTCCTGAAAGCGCAGAATCAATAAATTTCATCTTATCGGGTCCCAATATAAATCAGCCTGTTTGGCTCCGGTTAGGGCTGAATGGTTTACAGTAATAATGATCGCTGTGTGACGTAAGCTGAGGGAATAACGATGCAACGCCTCTTTCCTGCACTCTGGGTAGTCCTGTTTTTGGTGGCTTCGCCGCTGCATGCGGAGCCAAAAGTCTACGGCGAACAGCGCATCCACCGCTGGTGGGATGCGGTAACAGACGATATTTCCCAGACATGGGAACAGCCGGATCGTTACGATCTCTACCTGCCGTTTCTGAGCTGGCATGCCCGCTTTATGTATGACAAAGAGAAAACGGATAACTACAACGAAATGCCGTGGGGCGGCGGACTGGGCGTTTCTCGCTACAACGACGAGGGCAACTGGAGCGCACTCTTTGCCATGATGTTTAAAGATTCACATAACGAGTGGCAGCCCGCGATGGGCTACGGCTGGGAAAAGGGCTGGTATCTGGATAACGCAAAAGATTTCCGTCTGGGGCTGGGGGCCGCCGCGGGGATCACCGCGCGCGACGACTTTGCCAACTATGTCCCGCTGCCGTTTATCTTCCCGCTTTTCTCTGCCGGATATAAGCGCGTCACCGTCCAGTTCACCTATATTCCCGGAACCTACAACAACGGCAACGTGCTGTTTGCCTGGCTGCGCCTGGGCTTTTAAAGGGTAATCACTTTTTTGGCCACTGCGTTGGACAGGATCAGCAGCGAAAACAGGACGGACGTAACAAAGGTGAGCACAATCAGAGCAAGTTTGGTGCTCAGGGACGTTACCGGAATGAGCGCCGTCAGCAGGTGAAACACCGAGTAGTGCATGATATAGACCCCGGTCATCGTTTTGCTAATGGCGGCCAGCACGGACTCTTTAAACTCCGCATTGCGGCGAAAACGTACGCCGTTGGCCGCAATCACCAGGGCAATAATCAGGATGTAGATTTGCGATCCGGTGAGGATAAAGGCGTTTCTGTCCGCTTTAAATAGCGCAAAAAAGAAATGCCGTTCGTAAAACCACGTGAAGAGATAGATAAACGGTATGGCAATCACCGCTGCCCTGACCACATTTTTGCGGCCGATCCACGCCGCAATCTGCGGATCGCAAAAGAGCTGCCCCGTCAGATAAAACAGCAGCCACGTCCACAGGCGATACTGCGGCGACAATGAAAGCACGTGGACATCAGGATAGAGGGCTGACAGCAAATCGTACCCGTATGAGAAAAGCAGCAGGGTGGCAATCACCCCGCAAAACAGCGTTCGCCGCTGGCTGAGCCACTCCACCGCCGGATGAAAAGTGTAAATCACGACAAACGCGAACACGAACCAGGGCTGGATCAGATATCCGCGCTGATAGGGCTCCCACAGGTAGTAAATGGTTACCCAGAACAGAAAGACGATCACCAGGCTTTTGATCTTATCCAGCTGCCAGCGCGTGCCGTGTCGGGATTGCCCATCCAGATACCCTGCAACCACAAAAAACAACGGCGTGGCGATGGTCGAAATGAAGGTTAAAAAACCGAGGATCCAGTGATAGTCATAATCGTAATGGTCCCAGGTGTTGTAGATGGTGAAGAAGGTGACCGCCGTCATACAGCCCAGCGTCTTGATGATGTTCAGCCCTGTCGCATTCATTGTTGTTCAGCTTCGTCCTTACGATGAAAACACGCGTAAATTACGGGGAGTACCAGCAGCGTCAGGATTGTAGCAAACCCAAGCCCAAACATAATCACAACGGCCATGCTCTGGAAGAACACATCCAGCAGCAGGGGGGCGAGGCCAAGCACGGTCGTAAAGGCGGTGAGCAGGATGGGACGCAGGCGCGACGTGGCGGCGTAAACGATCGCACTGTGCTGATCCTGCTGCGCTTTCTGCTGCTCTATCTCTTCCACCAGCACAATGCCGTTGCGGATCAGCATCCCGCTCAGGCTCAGCAGGCCAATCAGTGCCATAAAGCCAAAGGGGATCCCGGTAA
Source organism: Enterobacter cloacae complex sp. SYL003 (assembly GCF_049236925.1). Lineage (NCBI taxonomy): Bacteria > Pseudomonadati > Pseudomonadota > Gammaproteobacteria > Enterobacterales > Enterobacteriaceae > Enterobacter > Enterobacter cloacae complex sp. SYL003. The sequence continues at coordinate 81,657 of NZ_JBMKJK010000001.1, forward strand.
GTAAAAAACCGGGCGTAACGCCGATCAGCGCCAGCGGCACGGTCAGCCAGATAGCGACGGCGTTTTTCACCGAACTGAACATCAGCACCGTGATCACAAACATCACCAGATACCCGAGCGGCAGCGTGGTAAATAGCCCCTGCTGCGCTTCGCTGGAGTTCTCCGCGTCCCCGCCCCATTCGATGCTGTAGCCGTGGGGCAGAGGCAGGGCATCTATTTGCGGCTTCACGCGGGCGAGAATATCGCCGGACGTTTGCTGGCTTAGCGGGTCAGGGTCGGTCTGCACGGTCAGCACGCGCGAGCGGTCGCGACGCAGGATCAGCGGATCTTCCCACTCCAGCGCGAAGCCGCTGACGACGTTGCTCAGCGGAATATACTGCTGACGGGTCTGGCTCCATACCAGGACGTTATTCAGGTGATTGGCGTCCAGCCGTTCACTTTCCGGCGGGCGCACCACCACGGGTAACAGGTCGCTTCCTTCTCTGTACAGTCCCGCCCGGCTGCCGGAGAAATTCATCTCCAGGGCGTTATCGACGTCTTGCTTATCCACGCCAAGCTCACGTCCCAGCGCGGTGACGTACTGCGGGCGGATCACTTTGCTGCGGTTTTGCCAGTCGTTCCTGACGCTGTCCGTCGCCGGATCGCGCGTAAGAATACTGTCTACCTGGCTGGCGATCAGACGCAGCCTGTCCGGATCGGGGCCCTTAATACGTATTTCAATGGCGCTGTCACCGGAGGGGCCAAACATCACCCGTTTCGTGCTGGCATTAACCTGCGGGTAGTTCCGTGCGATGTACTCATCAACGTGGCGGGTCAGGGCGGGGATGTTACGCTGGTCGTCCATTCTCACCATGATTTGTGCATAGTTGCTGTACTGCCGCTGTCCGCTGTAGGTCAAAATAAATCGCATACTTCCCTGACCAATCGTCGAGACCGTAGTTTCCACGCCAGGCTGACCGTTAATGGTTTTCTCGATATCACCGGTCATCTTCTCGGTCCAGTTAATGTCGGTCCCGTAAGGAAGCCAGAGGTCGACAAAGAAAATTGGCGTACTGGATGAGGGGAAGAAGTTCTGCCGCACCGAGCCAAAGCCCCAGATGGCGGCAGCCAGCAGTGCGGCCATCACCATCAGCGTTGGCGCTTTACGCCGTAACAGCGCGTTGAGCACCGCCTGATAGATCCGATAGATGCGTTTGTCGTAGGGATCCGTTTTGTCGGCGTCTGGCGGTGCAGCGTCATGTTCAAACAGCCACCATTTAATCAGCACCGGCGTAATGGTGAGGGCTGAGAACCAGCTCAGCATCAGTGAAATCAACAGCACCTGAAACAGCGACTTACAGTATTCGCCAGTGGAATCCTGCGACAGCCCGACGGGCGCAAAAGCCAGGATGGCGATGACCGTCGCACCCAGCAGCGGCAGCGCAGAGCGGCGAATTATAGCGTTAATGGCGTTAAGCAGGGGCGAGCCCTGCTGCCGGGCTATCAGTACCCCTTCGACAACCACGATGGCGTTATCGACCAGCATACTGAGGGCGATGATCAGCGCCCCCAGTGAAATACGCTGTAGTTCTATGCCCCAGAGATACATGATCAGCAGCGTGCCCAGCACGTTGAGCGCGAGGGAAAAGGCGATAATGAGCCCGCTGCGTAAGCCCATAAAGATCAGCAACACACCGACGACAATCGCCAGCGCCATCAGGAAATTAATGATAAATCCGTTGACGGAATGCCCGACCTCCGCCGCCTGATCGTAAAACAGGTCGATATGGATACCTGCCGGTTTCTCGGCTGACATCTGCTCAAGCTTCGCCTCCAGGGCATGTCCCACGTCGATCACGTTAACGCCGGGGATAAAGGAGACGCCCATGGTGACGGCTTTTCTGCCGTTGGCATGGTAGATGCTGGCAGGGGACGCATCCAGCCCACGTGACAGGGTGGCAATATCCCGTAAGCGGGTAGCCGCCCCAACGCCGGGCGGGGTCACTATGAGATCGGCTAGCTCGTCAATACTTTCGAATTCTCCGGTAGGATGCAGACGAATTGACTCAGTACCGGAGGGGATCTCTCCCGCGCTGGAAACCACGTTCAGCCTGCTGAGCTGGGCAGAAAGCTGGTTAAGCGTAATCCCGCGCGCGGCCATTTTGCTCAGAGAAATGTCCACGTTAATCTGCTGGGTGAGGGCTCCGCCGATGGCCACTTTGCCCACGCCCGGCACGAGGACCAACTCCCGGCGCAGCTGCTCGGCATACCGCACCAATTCCGGATTGCTGAATTCATCGCCGGAAATGGCAAAGAAAAAGCCGAACACATCGCCAAAATCGTCATTCACAAACGGGGTCACTACCCCCGGTGGAAACTGTCGGGCGGCATCTCCCACCCGGCGACGCAGTTCATCCCAGATTTGCGGCAGCGCATTTGAGTGGTAGCGCGAGGCTATATTGACCGTGATCTGCGACAGGCCGCTGGAGGAGATGGAGCTGACGTTATCCAGGTAAGGTAACTGCTGAAGCGCGTTTTCCAGCGGCAGGGTGACCTCTTCCTCAACCTGCTGCGCCGACGCGCCCGGATAATGAGTGATTACCACCGCCGTTTTGATGGTAAACGCCGGATCTTCCAGTCTGCCGATGTTCAACAGGGCAATAATGCCACCTACGCCCAGCAGCAGAATAGTCAGCCAGACGCGAACCGGGTTGCTGATAAACTGACGAGAGATATCCATTACAGTCCCCGTTCACGCGTCCAGATACGTACCGGCTGGTTGGGATGTAACTCCCCAACGCCTGCGGCCACCACGCGTTCACCGGCCTTAAGCCCACCGACGATGACGACCCCCTCAGCGCTGACTTGCCCGACGCTGACCTTACGATCTTCCAGGTGCAACGTATCGCCTTCGCCCGTCACCACCCAGACGTGTGGCTCATTGCGCGGGCGGTTATCCGGGTTAAAGACCGCTTCAACCGGCACCACCAGCGCCTCATTGCCCACGCCCGCCGGTAGGTTGGTTAAATTGATGGTGACCGTTCCGCTGACGCCGCCCACGACGGGAAAATCATCCGGGCGGGGCATGGTTAAAATCACCTGCCAGGTCAATGTGTTGCTGTCGCTACTGCCTGAGTGCTCTTTGTACACAGCGGTAAACTCGCGACCGGGCAGGGCGTTGATCCTCACTACCGGTTTGTACTGCGCATTGCGGATATCGAAGGTGTTAAACAGGTTCTCTGGAAGGCTGAACACCACGTCCAGCAGGTCGGTACGGGTCAGGGTGACGACGGGCTGGCCGGCTGAGACGACCTGATGATTTCGCACATGTACGCTGGCCGCTGTCCCGCTAAAGGGGGCGACGAGCGTCATCTGGCTTAATTCCTCGCGAGCAATCTGTAGCGCGGCGTTTGCAGAATCGCGGTTTGCGCGCTGGACATCCATCTCGGCCTTCGACACGGCCTGGCGTCCTGCCAGGGTCTGGAAGCGGTCGAATTGCCGCTGAGCCAGGGTCGCCGCCGTTTGCCTGTCGTTCAGACGCTGCCGGGCTTCGCGATCGTTAAGACTGGCGAGCCGTTGTCCCTGTTTGACAACGGCACCCTGGCGAATGTCCAGGGTCTCAATCTGCCCGGCACGTTTGAACGCGAGATCGGTGGCGTCGCCGGATTCGATACGCGCGGGAAATACGCGCTGCTGCGCGTTGCCGGCCTTCACCACCTCTGCGACTTTTACCATTTTTGGCAGGGGCGCGGCGCGGTCGGGTTTGGGGTCGCACGCCGTCAGCAGCAATAAAACAGCAGGCAGAAGAGAGAGGTAGCGCTTCACAGTATTCCCCTGATAATAATTGTTTTATTTATTTCGTCATCAATGCTGGGGTGGCACTATTCCGCCAGGGCCGAGACGACCACATAGGTAAATAAACCGATTGCTGTGCTGGCGATAATGGCAAGCGCAATAAACAAACCAAGGCGAATCAGGCTTAAACCGTACATGCATTCCTCCATGAGGTTGAAGGTGGCGCGGGATAATGAGAATGAACGTGTTGCATGTCTGACTATGAGCATAGTCGGTGAATAAATAAATGTTAAATAACCATTATTAGTGGCGTGACATACTCAGGCGAAACAAGCGATACGATAGCGTATCCCCTTTGAATAACATCCTGATATTCCTGTGCTACGTTTAATAGCATCCATTCCTTTTTTCCGTAAAAGGCATTCACGCCTGTACCCATGGGTTTGATGCGATCTCTCCTGATTCACTCACTGTTGTGTTGGTTATAAAAAGGATGCTTGATATGTATAAAACGATTCTGGTGCCGGTGGATGTATACGAAACAGCGTTGTCTGATAAAGCGCTACAGCATGCCCAATTCCTGGCGCAAAGCGCATCGGGTAATGTCCATCTGCTGTACGTTATGCCAAAGTTCTCGGCGGAACTGACCCGCGGTTTTATTGCAGACGCGAGAAAGATGGATGAATATATGATTAATAATGCTAAAGAAAAACTGGCCGCGCTGGTAAAAAAAATCAGCCTGCCGGAAGCAAATGTCCATCTACATGTTCGCAGCGGGAATATACGTGATGAGGTAATCAAACTGGCGGATGAACTTAACGTCGGCGCGATTATTGTGGGGTCGCGCAATCCCAATATTCAAACCCATTTATTAGGGTCAGAGGCGGCGAGTATCGTTCGTTATGCACATGTTCCTGTTTTCGTTATTCGTTAATGACATGAAAGCAAGGTGATTTCTGAAAAGAACCCGAGGAAGGAACGATGATAACAGAAAAGCCTCACCATCCGTATTATCAACAGACCGTTGATGAAACCCTGACAAATATCCAATCCAGCCTGGACGGACTTACCAGTGCAGAAGCCACCGCCAGACTGGAAAAATACGGTGAAAATGCCTTACCGCAAAAACCGGGTAAACCTGGCTGGCTGCGCTTTCTGGCCCATTTCAACGATGTCCTTATTTACGTCCTTCTGGCGGCGGCGCTGCTGAAGCTGATAATGGGACACTGGGTGGATATGTTTGTCATTCTTGGGGTGGCCATCATCAACGCCCTGATTGGACATATTCAGGAGAGCAATGCGGAGAAATCGCTGCAAAGCATTCGTAATATGCTCTCCAGCGAGGCTGTGGTCATCCGGCAGGGCAACCATGAAACTATCCCGACGACAGCGCTGGTGCCGGGAGATATCGTGGTGATACGCGCCGGGGATCGCATTCCTGCCGACCTTCGCGTAATAGAGGCGCACAACCTGCGGGTGGAAGAAGCTATTCTTACCGGCGAATCCACGGTAGTGGAGAAAAGCAGCGATGCGCTCCACGGGGAGTTGCCGTTAGGCGACCGTTACAACCTGCTTTATTCTGGCACCACCGTCAGCTCCGGCGGGGGAAAAGGGCTGGTGGTGGCGACCGGGGGGGAGACCGAACTCGGCCATATCAACCAGATGATGTCGGACATTGAAAAACACCGTACCCCGCTGATGGTGCAAATGGACAAGCTCGGCAAGACCATTTTTATCACCATTCTGGTGATGATGCTGGCGCTGTTCGTTTTCAGTCTTATCTTCCGTGATATGCCCGTATCAGAGCTGGTGCTGTCGCTGATTAGCCTTGCGGTGGCGGCGGTGCCGGAAGGTTTACCGGCCATTATCTCTATCATCCTCTCGCTGGGCGTGCAGGCGATGGCGCGTCGCAAGGCGATTACTCGCAAGCTGCCTACCGTGGAAACGCTGGGGGCGATGACGGTGATCTGCTCGGATAAAACCGGCACCCTGACCATGAATGAGATGACGGTAAAAGCGGTGATTACCGCGGACACCACCTACCGCGTGGAGGGAGACAGCTACGAGCCGGTGGGCAATATTCACCCTGTTGACGATCCAACACCGGTAACCGTGACCCAGGGGTCTGTGCTGGAGCGCTATCTGCGCACCGTCGATCTCTGTAATGACAGCCAGCTGATCAAAGATGAGCAGGGGCTGTGGAAAATCACCGGCGGGCCTACCGAAGGCGCGCTGAAGGTGCTGGCGGCAAAAATCCCGCTTCCGCCAATTGACGCCGAATTGCGCAGTAAAATCCCATTCGATTCGCAATATAAATACATGTCCACCCTTTATCGCCTGGGCGACGAAGAGGTGATGTTAATCACCGGCGCGCCGGACGTCCTTTTCCGTCTTTGCCAGCACCAGCAGACTCAAAACGGGCTGGAGCCGTTCAACCTGCACTATTGGGAAGAGAAGATTGAAGAGTATGCGCGCGAAGGATTGCGCATGGTGGCTGCGGCCTGGAAACCGGCCGCCAGCGGGCAGCGCGAGCTGACGCATGCGGATCTGCAAGAGGGGGTCATACTGCTCGGCATTGCGGGCATGATGGATCCCCCGCGCCCGGAAGCCATTTCGGCCATTGCCGACTGCTTGCAGGCGGGCATTCGCGTGAAAATGATTACCGGGGATCATCCACAAACGGCGATGAGCATTGGTCAGATGCTGGGTATTGGCAACGCGGCGAGCGCCATTACCGGGCGCGAACTGGAGGCGATGGACGACCACCAGCTGAGCGAGGCGGCGCAAAAATACGATATCTTTGCCCGAACCAGCCCGGAAGATAAATTCCGTCTGGTGCAGGCGCTGCAAAGTAAGCAGGAAGTGGTCGGGATGACCGGGGACGGCGTGAACGATGCGCCTGCGTTGAAGCGGGCGGATGTCGGCATCGCGATGGGGATCAAAGGTACTGAAGTCACCAAAGAAGCCGCCGATATGGTGTTAACGGATGATAACTTTGCCACCATTGCCCGGGCGGTCCATGAAGGGCGTCGGGTCTACGACAACCTGAAAAAGACCATTCTGTTCGTTATCCCGAGCAACATCGCCCAGGCCCTGCTGATCATTATTGCCCTGCTGGCGGGGAACCTTATCCCGTTAACACCGGTACTGATCCTGTGGATGAACATGGCAACCTCGGCAACGCTGTCGTTTGGTCTGGCGTTTGAAGCGGGTGAGAAGGACATCATGAACCGGCCGCCGCGTAAGTCTAACCTGCACGTGATGGACGGTTACGCCATCTGGCGTGTGGTGTTTGTCGGCCTGATGATTGCCATCAGCGCCTTTGTGCTGGAGGCCTGGCTGCAACCGCGCGGTTACTCGGCGGAGTTCATCCGCACCGTGTTGCTGCAAACGCTGGTCACTGCCCAGTGGTTTTACATGCTCAACTGCCGCGTCACCGATGGCTTCTCCCTGAGTAAAGGTCTGCTGGCTAACAAGGGCATATGGATCGTGAGCGGCGTACTTCTGGCCCTTCAGCTTCTGATCGTCTATGCGCCATTTATGCAGATGTTGTTCGGTACCGAAGCGCTGCCGTTCCGCTACTGGATCATTACCTTCCTGATCGGGTTCGCAATGTTCATGATTGTGGAAGCGGAAAAAGTCCTTACCCGGAGATGGCGCACGACGAAAGGTTAACTGAATGAGTAGGCTAAGCCTGCCCACCGGCAGGCTTTCTCTTTGACCGAGTACAGAACACTATGATTCGATTTGCCGCGTTTGTTTTTACGCTTTGTATACTGGTTCCCGCTGCATCTGCTGTAACCTACCCACTCCCACCCGAGGGGAGCCGCCTGGTGGGAGCGCCGATAACTGTCACCGTACCTGAAGGCAATACCCTGCCGCTCGAAGCGTTTGCAGCGCAGCACGGGCAAGGGTTAAGCAATATGCTGGAAGCTAACCCGGGGGTAGATCCGTTTTTACCACGTGCCGGTACAGCGCTGGTGGTGCCGCAGCAGCTTATTCTGCCGCTAACCGTGCGTGAAGGGATTGTGGTGAACGTCGCGGAAATGCGTCTTTACTATTATCCACCCGGCAGCAACACGGTTGAGGTGCTGCCTATTGGCATCGGTCAGGCCGGGCGCGAAACGCCGCGTAACTGGGTAACCGCCATTGAACGCAAGCAGGAAGGCCCAACCTGGTCACCCACACCAAACACGCGACGCGCTTACGCGAAAGAGGGGAAAACGTTGCCCGCGTTCGTGCCCGCCGGGCCGGATAACCCGATGGGGCTGTATGCCCTTTATATCGGCAGGCTGTACGCGATCCACGGTACCAACTCAAATTTCGGCATTGGCCTGCGCGTCAGCCAGGGCTGCATTCGCCTGCGTAATAACGATATCAAATACCTGTTCGATAACGTTTCGGTGGGGACGCGGGTACAGCTTATTGATCAGCCCGTAAAAATGACCACCGAGCCGGATGGTAGCCGCTGGGTAGAGGTTCACGAGCCGCTTTCACGCAATCGCGCGGAATTTGAATCAACCCGAAAAGTGCCGCTGCCCATTTCGGCCGCGCAAAGGACGCAGCTGATAAGTGAAGGGGCGGGCGCTGAGCTGGAACGGCGGTCGGGGATGCCGGTGAGGCTTGCAATGCCCGGTGGCGTTGCGCTTACCGGGCCTACAGGACCGTAGGTCGGATAAGCGGAGCGCCACCCGACAAACTTACCAAACGCAGAAAAGCAAAAAGCCTGCTTAAAAGCAGGCTTTTCAAATTTGGCTCCTCTGACTGGACTCGAACCAGTGACATACGGATTAACAGTCCGCCGTTCTACCGACTGAACTACAGAGGAATCGTGTGAACGGGGCGCATATTATCGACCTGCGTACGCCTTGTCAAAGGATGGATCGCCGACTTTAGACTGTTTGCTGACAAAAACAGCAAACTGACGTTTTTGCCAACGGAATGCACCATTATTGTGCAGATATACCCCGAATGGGGCAGATCGGAATCCGTTGTCACTGTCTGAAAACAGGCACCAGCGATTGGCTTTCCTTATTTTCAGCCGCTTAGCAAACATATTTATTCGCTGCCAAAACCTGGCATCCATATTGCAAAACCTGTTTAACAACACAGCCGTTACCGGCACGCTATTTTCGAACAGGGGGCAACATGAACTTAAGACGACTGAAATACTTCGTAAAAATCGTCGATATCGGCAGCCTGACCCAGGCGGCTGAAGTGCTGCATATCGCGCAGCCTGCGCTGAGCCAGCAGGTCGCGACTCTGGAAGGCGAAATGGACCAGCAACTGTTGATCCGCACCAAGCGCGGCGTAACGCCTACCGAAGCGGGAAAAATTTTATATACCCATGCCCGTACGATCCTGCGTCAGTGCGAACAGGCGCAACTGGCCGTGCACAACGTAGGTCAGACCCTGAGCGGGAATGTCTCCATCGGCCTGGCGCCGGGAACGGCCGCATCGTCGGTAACCATGCCGCTGCTTCAGGCGGTGCGCGCGGAGCTACCGGAAGTGCTGGTTTATCTGCATGAGAACAGTGGTTCCGTGCTCAATGACAAACTGCTCAACGGTCAGCTGGATATGGCGGTGCTGTACGATCGCTCACCGGTTGCCGGGATCACCAGCCAGCCGCTGCTGAAGGAAGATCTTTATCTGGTCGGGACCCGTGATTGCCCCGGCCAGAGCATTGATTTAACCGCCGTGGCAGAGATGAACCTGTTCCTGCCGCGCGACTACAGCGCCGTGCGCGTTCGCGTTGACGAAGCGTTCTCGCTGCGCCGTCTGACGGCGAAGATTATCGGTGAGATTGATTCCATCTCCACGCTGACTGCCGCCATTGCCAGCGGCATGGGGGTAACGGTACTGCCCGAGTCTGCCGCACGTTCACTGTGCAGCGCGGCGAATGGCTGGATGGCCCGCATCACCACGCCATCCATGAGCTTACCGCTGTCGTTGAATATGTCCGCGCGCGGCTCCCTGTCACCGCAGGCGCAGGCGGTGAAAGAGATCCTGATGTCTCTGGTCAGTAAGCCGTCGCTGGAAAATCGCGAGCTGCAACTGGTCAGCTGATATTCCAAATAAGCATAAGATGCTGGTTTTTATTATTTGTTCTCCAGCCCGGCTGACTCTAACAATAGCCTTATGTCAGATGCGCCGGAGTGAATCGTGAATTTCCAGCAACTTAAAATTATTCGTGAGGCGGCCAGGCGGGATTACAACCTGACCGAGGTCGCCAACATGCTTTACACCTCCCAGTCAGGCGTCAGCCGACATATCCGCGAGCTTGAGGAGGAGTTAGGCATTGAGATTTTTATCCGTCGCGGCAAGCGCCTGCTGGGCATGACGGAGCCAGGCAAGGCATTGCTGACCATCGCTGAGCGCATTCTCAACGAGGCCAGCAACGTTCGTCGGCTGGCAGATCTCTTTACCAACGACGCTTCAGGTGTGCTGACAATCGCCACCACCCATACGCAGGCGCGCTACAGTCTTCCGACCGTTATCAAAGCATTTCGTGAGATCTTCCCGGACGTACGTCTGGAACTGATCCAGGGCACGCCGCAGGAAATCGAAGTGCTGCTGCATAACGGTGGGGCAGATATTGGTATCGCCAGTGAACGGCTGAGCAACGACCCGCTGCTGGTGGCGTTCCCGTGGTTCCGCTGGCATCACAGCCTGCTGTTACCCGCCGATCACCCGCTGAATCAGGTTTCGCCCTTGACGCTGGAAGAGATCGTCAAATGGCCGCTGATTACCTACCGGCAGGGCATTACCGGACGCTCGCGCATTGATGAAGCGTTCAAGCGTAAAGGGCTCACACCGGACGTGGTGCTGAGCGCGCAGGATTCCGACGTGATCAAAACCTACGTCGAGTTAGGGCTGGGGATTGGCCTGGTGGCCGAGCAGTCTGGCGGAGAATATGAAGCCGGAAATCTGGTGCGCCTGGATACGCGTCACCTGTTCGATGCGAATACCGTCTGGCTGGGGCTAAAGCGCGGGCAGCTTCAGCGCAACTACGTGTGGCGATTTATCGAGTTGTGCAATGCAGGGCTGTCCGTGGATGAGATCAAACGCCAGGTGATGGAACCGGAAGAAGTGGCGATTGATTATCAGATTTAGTCGCTAATCAGTAGGCCGGGTAAGGCGCAGCCGCCACCCGGCAAATTTACCGAACCCACAAAAGCAAAAAGCCTGCTTTAAAAGCAGGCTTTTCAAATTTGGCTCCTCTGACTGGACTCGAACCAGTGACATACGGATTAACAGTCCGCCGTTCTACCGACTGAACTACAGAGGAATCGTGTGAACGAGGCGCATATTATCGACCTGCGTGCGCCTTGTCAAAGGGGAAAACACCGTTTTTGTTCGTTTGCCGACAATTTCAGCAAACCGATGATTTAATAGCAAATTTGCTTTCAAATTGCACAGCAAATCGCGCCGCCCGCAGACAGGCGGCGCGCAGGATCAGAACAGAACGGAGTAGTTCAGACCAAACGTACGTCCACGGCCTTTATAAGTATAAAGACCCGGTGCACCGTAGGTTGGACTATACAGCCCCGGTGCGCGCTGGCCCCAGGCGGTGGTGTAGTCTTTGTCCAGCAGGTTCTCCACGCTGAAGCTGACTTTGCCCACCGGCAGGGCGTAGCTGCCCAGGAAATCAACGGTGTTATAGCCATCGATCTTCTTACCGTCGGCGTCAGACACGTCGAAGGTTTGTGTGCTCTGCACGCGCAGGGCCCAGTCGCCCGGCGCCCAGTTCACCCATGCGCTGGCTTTCGATGGGCTGGCGCTGTCGACTGTCAGCTTCTGCCATTTCCCGTTTTCACGCGTTTCGGACTTGATGGCGTTAAAGTTCGCCCCGGTGCTCCAGTCGCTGTCGGTGAAGAAATAATCCACCTGGCCTTCAATCCCGTAGATACGACGTTTGTCGTCTTCCAGGTTGATGGTCATGTCGCTCTTGTTGATGGTGATGGTTTTATCCGAGAGCGAGTAGTAGGCCGCCACCTGGGTACGCAGGTTATCGCCGGTGAAGCGCCAGCCCAGCTCGTAAGCATTGACCTTAATACCGTCCAGCGTTGAGTCGTTCACGTTCACGCTGTTTTGCAGGCGATAGTGACCATCGACCAGCTGATAGGTGCCGGAGCCGTAGTACTTCGCCAGGTCCGGAATTTCGAAGCCCTGGGAGAAGTTAAACCACAGCTGTTGCTGTTCGGTCAGACGTCCAAGGATCCCGGCGTTAAACAGGAAGTTGTTGTAGTCGGTTTTCCCGCCCGGCACCGCGTCAGCGGAGGTGGCTTTGCCCGTGGCGATTGCCTGCTGCTGGGCGTAACCGACAAAATCGTCCACCTTGTTTTCGGTGTACTGGTAGCGCACGCCGCCGCTCAGGGTGATAGCGTCAATGTCATAGCTGGCTTGCAGGAACGGCGCGAGGTTGGTAATGCTGTATCCCGGGTAACGGCCCACGTTGTAGGCGTTGTCCAGCTCCATGCCGCCGCTCGCCGCTGCTTTGCTTAAGTCGAAGAACTGCTGGTTGGCGTCGAACGTTTCGTGATCGGCATCCACACCCCAGGTGAGGGTCAGGTCATCCATCGGCTTGCTGTTCAGCGTCAGCTTGCCGCCGTAAAAATCGGTTTTCTGCTGGGACGCGCCAATGCTGGTCACCGCGCCTTTGCTCAGCGTCGGGAACGGGTAGTAGGTCAGGCTCTCATCACGGTAGTAAATCTGCGCAACCAGATCCTGCCCCCAGAAGTCGGTGTTCGAGTACTGCAGGTTGATCAGGTGACGCTCTGTGCCCGGGATACGGTCAGAGTCCAGGTTGTCTTTGTTATAGGCTTTGGCATCGCCCGTGACCGCAGCGAAATTCTCTCCGAGGAACAGGCCGTGCTTGCCGTCGGATTCGCTCTTGTAGTACTGGGTGGTTAACTGGAGCTGCTGATGATCGTCGATGTTGATGGTGCCCGTTCCCATCACGTCGATACGGTCGGAATACTGCAAGCCGGTCTGGGTGTTATCGATAATCACCTCGTCGCCGTTGCCGTCATACCAGCCGCCGTAGCGCTGATAGGAGACCGACAGACGTCCAGAGGCATTGTCGTTGCCGCCGCTCACGGCTGCTGAGACGTTCTCATCATGGTCGTTATGGCTGTTAAACCCGCTTTTTGCCCCGGTCTGGAACTCCACTTCGGTCTCCGGCTGGCCTTTTTTGGTGACGATGTTCACCAGACCGCCGGTGCTGCCGCCGCCGTACAGCGAGGTGGCGCCGGAAATGACTTCGATACGGTCAATGTTGAACGGATCGATAGAGTCGAGCTGGCGGCTGTCGCTGCGGGACGAGTTCAGACGTACGCCGTCCACCATTACCATCATGGAGCGACCGCGCAGGTTCATGCCGTAGTTGGTGCGTCCCTGGCTGCTGACGTCCATGCCGGGGATCAGCTGGGCCAGCACCTCTTTAATCTCTTTCCCGCCCTGAACCTGCTGCTCAATTTCCGCCCGCTCTATAACCCAGGTGGTTTGCGCCATCTCTGCCACGCTGCGATGTGCCCGGCTGGCAGAAACCACAATATCTTCTTCCTTTTGTTCTTCCGCCCACGCAGAGGTAGAAAGCATGGCAAGCAAGCACGGATTTAAAACCCAAAGATGAGAACGTTTCATTGTTATGTTGATCCTGAATGTGTGTGTCAGTACTCGGTGGTCTTCATTAATGATTTAAAAACCTGGCTGCTCTCCGGGCTGGTGGTGCTCCGCCAGTGGATCACGCCGGGGGTGGTTGCCAGTTCAAACGGCTCGTCATCGTGAGCGCGATTCAGAATTCGCGCCGCGCGCCAGGCCATCAGGCTGAGCTGGGGTTCGGCAATACCGAGACGGTGCATCCCGGCATTGACGGCAAACAGGCGGTTGCTCTGCGGGCCGTCCCATTCAAGGGTAAAATCGTTGTTGATGCAGAAGGCTTCATCCTCATCCAGACGCAGTCGGGAAGAGAGCGGGGCGAGAAACGCGGGCTGCACGGCGCGGTAGCCGGTGGCGAAAATCACCACATCGCTCTCCAGCTGTTCGCGCCCGCCGTCCAGGTGATGCTGGATGCTGAGGCGCTGCCCGTTCTCCTGGCGCGTCAGCGCCGTCACCGAGCGGGACGGCATCAGGTGCGCCCAGGGTTTTTCCCGCAGCACTTCGAAGCGGTGATACATGGCACGATAGATGGCCAGCAGCGACTCCGTGGTGATCCCGTCGGAGGTCATCTTCTGCTCCTGCAACATCTGGCGACGGGCGTCGTCACCGAGGGTGGAGAAGCTGTCCACATACTCCGGCGTGAAATACTCGTTAGCAAACGCGGCTTCATCCAGCGCGTTGTAGTTGTTGCGACGCGAGATCCAGTTGAGGCTCAGCGGCTGGCCCCATTCCCCACGGAAGATATTCAAAAACAGATCCGCACCGCTCTGGCCGCCGCCGACGACGGTGACGCGCTTGCCTGCTAAATCCGGCGTGCGCAGCATCATTTCGCTGGCATGGAAGCAGGTGTCGTCCTGCGCGGTGACGCAGTCTGGCAGATTGATCTGCTTCCCAATCCCCACGCAGACGTGGCGCGCCAGGAAGCGATCCCGCTGGGTCACGACCTCAAACAGACCGTTTTGCTCATCAAAGCTGACCTGCTGCACCTGCTGGCTGAAGGCCAGATTAGTCAGGTTATCCGCCGCCCAGCACAGGTAGTCGGCAAACTCCTCGCGCGAGACGGTGCGCTGCTCGGTAGTGAGGAAACGGTAGAACTTTTTGCGCTGTACCAGGTAGTTCAGGAAGCTGTGGCGGTTGGTTGGCTCCACGGCGCTGACCAGATCCTTCAGGAAGCTGGTCTGCATATGGCAGTCCGGTACCATCATTCCCGGGTGCCAGGAGAAGTGCGGCTTGCGTTCAAGAAACAGCGAGCTAAAACCGTCCAGCCCCTCTGCCAGCGCGGCAATACTGAGGTTGAACGGACCGATACCAATGCCGATGAAATCATAGGTTTTCATTGCGCTGACTCCTGGGAGACCAGAAAAAGAGGGTTATCAAGATCGCAGACGTAGTTCGGCAGCATGCGGCTGCCGCCGTCGTGTTCAGAGAAGGTCAGTTTGACCGGGTTGAGGATCACGCGAATAATCTGCGGCTTAAACAGGTCGAACTTCGCGAAGCGCGCCGCAAGATCCGGATGGGCGGCCATATAGCGACGTAATACCTGCGCCAGGATCTGATAGAAGCGGGTTTCGCTCACGCCGCATTGCAGGGTGAGACGGGAAATAAAGCGCAGCACCGTGACAAAGTTGCCGGTTTGCAGGTCGTGGATGATGTAATCCGCACTGAGGCGTGCGGTGACGGCTTTTACCTGCTCCGGCAGGCTCTGCGCCTGCGGGAAATCCTCGTCCACCAGGCGCATGTCGCCCTGGAAATCCTTCAGCAGAATGCGCTGTGGGACGTAATCTTTCATCACCAGCGTGACGTTCTGGCCGTGGGCGATGAGCGCCACCCCGTAGCGGCAGAGCAGGTGATAGAAGGGGATCACCGTCGCCTCAAACAGCTTTTCCAGCCATGCGTCAGCGGTTAACCCCGAGCGTTTGATCCATGCGTCAATCAGCGGGCGCCCGTCGTTATCGGTTTCCATCAGCGCGGCCATCAGCACCGCCTGTTCGCCATCCTGTAAATAGCAGGATGGGTTCTCGCGCCAGATCACCCCCAGCATCTCCTGATAGCGGTACGGCGCCTCAGGCAATGCGGCATAACCCGGATGCGACAGATATCCGGCTGCGGGTTCGCCAAGCACCTGCGCCCCGGAGTGAATCAGCGTGGCATCGCTGGCGAACTGCTGCTGTAGCCAGCGCGAGGCCAGCGGACCGGCGGCAATATACTTGCCCGGAATACCGCGGTAGCAGGAAGTGTTGTAGATGGTCAGCGGCAGCTTGATGTCATACGGCGCGCGACGGCTGGCATTGGTCAGCGTGCGCAGGGACTGCTGCGCCAGATACTCATCGCCGAACTCTCCCAGCTCCACCATCTCACCGCGCGCGAGCTGTGCCAGGAAATGAATGGCAATTTTTTGCTGCCACTGCCACGGATGCAGCGGCACCGGCAGCCAGCTGTCGTCCAGATCCAGCCCCTGCCAGCGGGCGTCGAATCGGGTGCGCTCGGCATCATCCATGGCGCTGGCGAGCAGGGTGTTGATATCGCAATCGGCGTCACTGCTCCAGACCAGACGATCGCGTTGCACGGCGACCCAGTGCAGACGAAAACGCCCGCGATATTCCGGCGCGTACTGGCGCAGGGCATCCAGCCCCCAGCCGCGGCGTCCCTTGTTGAAAATAAACTTCGGGTGACCGCGCATAAGGCACTGTAGTTCGTCCGGGTCGAGGTGGATCAGCGCATCGGCATCCAGCGTGTCACGCGCCTGCAACAGCTGCATGTCGCCCCGCAGCGTGGCGTAGAGATCTTCCATGTGCTCCGCCGTTTGCGCGTCGCTCATCTCCAGCACGGTGGCCAGTTGCAGCAGCGCGTTTTCCGCTTCGACCGCCGCGCCACTGGCGGTGGTCAGGGTATCAGGGTCAATATGCAGCCAGCCCCAGATCCCACGCGTGGCGCTAAACTGCCAGGTCGCGTTGCCCATACTGATGCGCCAGTAGTCCGCCGAAACCGGCTCGGCGCGCAGGGTGCGTTCATATTCCAGTTCAGCGAGGATCTTCGCCACCATCTCGCGGTTCACTTTCTGCCAGAGCGCGTTCACAGTTCCACCTCATGGAAGAAGCGGTGCCGCTCGCTCATGATGAGACGGGAGCGTTTGTGCGGGAAGTCGAACTCTTTCACCGTGTCAAAACCGGCGGGCGCCAGATGGCGGAACAGACGCTGGTTGTCGAAGCGCGGTTCCGCCACAATGCGCGCCGTACGCGGTTCATCGAGATACAGATAGTGGCTGAGGCCGCGCAGCCAGCTGCGGATATACTGCGCCCCGCGCCAGTTCTCTTCACCCACCAGCATGTGCAGTCCGCGATCATAGGGCTGCCAGCGATAGTGGCGGCCAATGCGGTCTTCCGCCGCCCAGTAAAGTTCAAAATAGCCGAACGGCTGGTCGTCAAAGCAGCCGATCACCGGGTAGCAATAGGTCGAGTCGAGCTGACGGCGCAGGTAGTTCTCCTGCTCGGCCTGCGGGCCCGCCATCTCCCAGAAGGCGTTCACGCGTGGGGTGTTCATCCAGCGGGTAAAACGCTCGCCGTCCAGCGCCACGTCCGCCACGCGGAAGCTCAGGGTGCGCTTAATCTGCGGATCGTAACGGCGATACACTTCGCCCTGCGGACGATGAGGGCGCAGCGGGAAGTACAGCTGACGGCTTTCATCAAACTGCATTCCGCCGCTCGCCTGCGGACGTTCGCCTTTCAGCCACAGCGGCAGCTGCCAGAATATTTCGCGCGCCAGATAATCCCCGTTTGCGAGGCTAAACAGCGCCTGCGCCTGAGGTTCATCCTGCCAGGCGGCCCACGGCAGGGTAATGCCGGTCAGGGCGGGTGCGGCAACAAACAGCTGGTCGAGGGCGTCCACCAGCCAGCCGTCCGGGAGCCCGGCCAGACGCGCAAGGACCGCGCTGCCGTCAAGACCCAGCGTCAGCGGCAGGTTTTGTTCCGTGGCCCTACAGCGAAAGCCGTAGCCGGAATGGACGATATTCGCGTTTGCCATCACGCCTTCTCCTTATAAAACGGGTTGCTAAAGTCGAAATAGATCACCGCCGGATCGACGATGGTGTTTTCGTTGCGATCGTGCAGGTAGCAGAAGAAGTTGCCTTTGCAGTTCCAGGTCGGGCTGTCGAGCACATAATCAAGGCAGCGGGTCTGCTTCGCCGTCGTGCGCAGTTTGGCCAGCGCGTCACGCACGCGGGGCATCAGGTTCTCTTCGCTGTCGAAGCCGGCAGCGGCGAGCGCGGCGGTGACGGCAAGGGTAGAGTTCAGCAGCAAGTAATAAGGGAAGTAGCGCAGCAGCTGGCTCTCACCGAAGCGGTTTTCCACCTCGGTTTCGCCTGCCTCTTTCAGCCACGCGTCGGCCCCTTCGGTCCAGGCGCTGCCCTGACAATCGCGGTAGATCAGCCCAACGGGGAAATCCTGCTGCATCTCAACGAGGATATTTTGCTGGTGCGCCAGCAGGACCAGACCGTAGTCCGCCTCGGCGCTGAACAGCGGAAGCAATACGCGGTCGCAGTAGGCGTCCAGCCAGCAGCGGGCGGCCTGGGCGAGCGGGAGATCCAGACGCTGGCTCAGACGGCGCACCGCCGCCGCCAGCAGGCTGTCGCCGCCGTCCGGTGCCGCCTGGGTCAGGCTCACCAGCACGTTGGTTTGGGTATCTGGCGTATCAAATAGCAGGTTCACGCGCAGGGCCATCAGGCTCTCTTCCTGAATGACGCCGCTTTCATCGCGCAGCCCGGCCCAGCCGTCTTCCTGCATCACGCGCATAGTCGGGTAGCGCGCCTGGAGTTCCTGCCAGCGTGCCGTTTTCGCCAGCCGCGCCAGGCGCATGCCGCGCTTAACTTCTTTGACCGACAGCGTGCGCACGGAGTTGGTCAGCCGCACGCTGAGGGAAAACTTAATCATGTCGCTATTGGTTTCGCTGTACAGCGAGCGGGAAGAGCTGGTAGGCAGCCACTGTGCGCCCGCCTCGCCAAGATCCCGCAGGGCGCCTTTTTCAACCAGACGCTGGCACCACGGCTGCTCCAGCAAATAGGCAGCCTGCCACGGATGCATCGGCAGTAGCCAGCGGGTGTCGGTGAAGTGGCCGAGAAGATCCGGCGCACTCTGGGCCGCGAAGCGCAGCAGACGTTCACGCAGGGAGACGTTCAGACTGTCCCCGGCAATCAGTTCATGCTCAACCGCAAACCAGCGCAGCGGGAAGCGCGAGGCGAAATCCGGCAGATAGCGGCGCGCCTCGGCCTCGTTAAACGGCTCGTGCGATTTTGGGGCAGGATGAAAAGCATGGCCGACCAGCAGCGCCTGTTCCGCTTCGGCAAAGGTCAGCGGCTTATCGCGCAGGTTTGCCCAGTTGTGGCGTAAATCAATGGCCTGCCAGGTGTGCGTATGGCTCTCCAGGACGCGCTGCTTAAAGCGGGCCAGCGTATCGGCGTCCAGAGCGCCTTTTACTGTCTCTTTTTCAAGAATGAAATCAATCAGTTGATGGAATGTGACCGTGTCACCGCCGTCGCTGTCAGCCTGAATCAGCGTGGCCGGGAAACAATACTGGTGATGCTGCGTGGGGGAGAAATAGCGTACCGGAACCCGGATGGCCTGGGTTGGGGAGAGCGGGATATGTATCTGCGATAACTCATCCGCACGGGTTGCGGGAAGATAGTGCCAGTCCTTCGTTTCGCGCAGCAGCGCGTTCAAAAAACACTGGGCCGCAACATCTGTACCGGCGGAGCGGGGCAGAGCACGCATAGATGTACCTCATTCCATGACTGATAATAATTCTCGTTATGATATTCATTCTGTTTACAGCCGCAACTATTTTTGCAATATTTGTTTTCATAAACTTCATAATTTCCACACATTTATTGACATTATCTTCACAATTCTATGCGCACCTGTACTGAGAACATCACTGACAATATGGCCCCGAAGGCAAACTGGCCCCTTGCACTGGGCGCCGGTTTATTGGGTATCGGACAAAACGGTTTGCTGGTCATGCTGCCGCAGCTGGTCTCCCTGACCGGGCTGTCGCTCTCCGTCTGGGCCGGGCTGCTGATGTTCGGCTCGATGCTCTTTTTACCCGCATCGCCCTGGTGGGGACGCCAGAGCGAGCGGCACGGCTGTAAGGTCGTGATGCTGGCCTCGTTAGGCGGCTATCTGGCGAGCTTCGTCCTGATGGCGCTGGTGGTCTGGGCGATGGCCAACGGCGCGCTGAATGCCCTCTGGGGAATGGCGGGCCTGGTTCTGTCGCGCATGCTGTACGGCCTGACGGTATCGGGGCTGGTGCCTGCGGCCCAGACGTGGGCCATTCAACGCGCGGGGCTGGATAAAAGGATGGCGGCGCTGGCAACGATAAGCTCTGGCCTTAGCTGCGGGCGTCTGCTGGGACCGCCTCTGGCCGCGCTGATGCTCAGCGTCAGCCCGGTCGCACCGCTCTGGCTGATGGCGCTGGCGCCGTTTATCGCGCTGCTTCTGGTGCTGCGCGAAGCCGCCGATCCCCCGCTGCCGCCGGTGGCGCACCAGTCGACGCGGTTACAGGACTCTATGATGCCTTTCCTGCTGCTGGCGCTGCTGCTGGCGGCGCTGGTCAGCCTGATGCAGCTTGGTTTATCGCCGCATCTTCATCCGTTATTTAATGGCGATGCCGTGCAAATCAGCCATCATGTCGCCCTGCTGCTGAGCCTGGCCGCGCTGGCGACCCTGGCGGCGCAGTTTCTGGTGGTACGCCCGCAGCATTTTAGCCCGAGGGTTTTACTCTTAATTGCCGCGGTCTTGATGGTGGCGGGGCTTGGGCTGATGTGTCTCGCCAGTTTAGCCCTGTTCTACGTGGGCATTGTCATCACCTCGCTGGGTGCCGCCATGGCCACGCCGGGATACCAGCTTTTGCTCAACGATCGGCTGACGACGGGCAAAGGGGCAGGGGTGATCGCCACCAGCCATACGCTGGGGTACGGGGCCAGTGCGCTGCTGGTACCCGTGGTGACGCGCTTTTACGGTGAGCAGTTTTTGATTACTGCCGCATGGGGAATGGCGCTGCTGTTTCTCGCGGTGAGCGTGTGGGTACGATCGACCGATCGTACCCCTGCTGAACATTAGTGGAACGGATGAGAGGAGGTGCTGGCTGCGTCCTCACTTTGCCGCAGACGCTGGAGCGGATCCTGCTGGTAAAACTGGCAGAAACGCTGCCACAGCGCCGGGAAGCGTGGGGCGAAAAGCTCAGGTGCGCTAAAGAAATACTCGGACAGCACCGCGAAGCACTCGGCGGGATCGGTCGCGGCATAGGCATCAATGCTGGCCGCGCTTTCACCCACCAGGTCTATCTCATCCTGAATGTTTTCCATCGCCGCGTGCAGGTCGTGCTCCCATCCCGCGACTTCACGCAGCGGGATCAGCGGCACGCCGCTGGCGCGATCGCCGTTGCGGGTATCCAGCTTATGCGCTACTTCGTGAATGATCAGGTTGAAGCCCGAGGCATCGAAGGAGTCCTGAATATCCAGCCAGTTGAGGATGATCGGCCCTTGCTGCCAGCTCTGCCCGGACTGCACCATACGCTGGTTGTGCACCAGCCCGATGTCATCCTCCCACTCATCATCGACGATAAACGGCGCCGGGTAGATCAGCACTTCGTGGAAGCCATCCAGCCATTCGATACCCAGCTCCAGTACCGGTAAGCAGAAGAGCAGGGCGATGCGCGAATTTTTAAGCGGATCCAGTTCGAAGCCCTGTAGCGGCACCAGCCGTTTTTGCTGTAAAAAACGCTCGGCCAGCTGAATCAGCTTTGATTGCTCTTCAGGCAAGAGATTCGCCAGCACGGGGATCGCCAGAGCCTCATCCCAGGGCAGCGCCATATTTCGACCAGCTTCGTTCGTTTTCCAGGGCCACTTAATCATCGCTTTGCTCGTTACTCGCACGTGAACAAAATGGAAAGGTCAGGGGCTGTTAGCATGCCAACATACTCTGTTAAGCAGTATGACACTCCTCTTCGGCGGCATGCAGACTGGCAGCCTGTTTAAGAGGAATCCAGCCCGCATAAACTATCACTATGTGCCGTCAGGTTGATAGCGCTTTAGGGGTATCCCCTTCATTTTGTGAAGTATGTCGTACGCGGCTATGATAAATCTCTTCTTACCCTACCGTGCTTAAGGATCCCGTCAGTATGCCCGTCAATTTTGACCTCAACGATCTCTACGCCTTCCGCGCTTTACTGGAATACGGCAATTTCCGTCTTGCGGCAGAATCTATTTGCCTTTCCCAGTCGGCGTTGAGTCGCAGAATTGAAAAGCTGGAGGCGGCACTGGGGACAAAACTGTTCGACAGAACCACCCGGCGCGTCACGCTGACTCTGTATGGACAGACCTTTGCCGACCGGTGCGGGCAACTGCTTGTCGACGTGGAGTCCATGCTTTCGGATATCGATAAGGCCAGCGAGGAGCGCACGGGATTAATCACCGTGGCGACGGTGCCGTCTGCCGCCTGTTACTTTATGCCGGATGTGATCCGCCGCTTTCAGTCCCGTTACCCCCGCGTGCGCATTAAACTTATCGACAGCAGCGCCGGAAATGTTATCGAGGCCGTCACCCGCGGACAGGCGGATTTTGGTATCTGCTTTGCCCGGAGTTTACAGCCCGACATCGAGTTTGTCCCGCTGGTGGAAGACGTCTACGTGGCCGCCTGCCGACGAGACAGCCCGCTTGCAAAAAGAAAAAGCCTGACGTGGCAGGCTTTTTATCAGCAGGATTATATCGGTCTGGATAAGACCTCCGGCAACCGCAATCTTCTCGACCAGCGGGTCGGACATATTCGGCCTGAGCGCCCCAGCATCTGCGAAACGCGGCACGTGACGACTATGCTCGGGATGGTTGAAGCCGGGATCGGCATTGCGGCCGTTCCCGCCATGTCAATGCCCCGCGCAGAGCATTCGCTGCTGACGTCGGTGCCTTTAACCGAGCCAGAGGTCAGGCGAACCGTGGGGTTGATTCGCCGCCGCGGGCGGATCCAGTCCTACATTGCTGCCGAACTCGAAACGCTGATCACCGAGCAGTATCGCGAGGTGCACTGACGGGCGTTAAGCCCGTTGCCGTAATGACGCTGGCCGCCTGTGGCGAGGAGAGAAAGGCCAGCAGCGCTTTTCCCTGCTCAGGATGGTCGGCCTTCTGCGTTACGGCTCCGGCGAAACGGGTAATGTACTGTATGTCGTCAGGCAACTTACCCACAAACGTCACGCCCGGGACCGGCAGAAGCTCGCTCACCTGCTGAAAGCCGAGATCGTATTTCCCTTTTGCCACTTCAGAAGCCACCGGGATGCGCTCAACCCGGTGCGCTTTATTTTGGACCTGGCCGTCGATGCCCAGCTTACGGAACAACTGGCTCTCAACATACCGGCCGCTGGCGCTGTCGGAATAAGCCATGGAATGCGCCTTCAGCAGCGTTTGCCGCAGGGCGGGTACCGTACTGATATCCGGCACCGGCGCGCCCGCTTTGACGACCATCCCGACGGGCGAATCCGCCAGCTCCACGCGGGAGCCCGCCGCCGTCCTGCGATCCTGTTCCAGTTTCGCCAGCGCATCGCCCACCATAATCACCACGTCCGCTTTTTCGCCCCGGGCGAGCCGGGCCGGAATGGCCTGCGGTGTTTTGCCCATCGACGGGCCGGAGACCACAATGAGCCTGTCGCCGCTTTGCGCTTCGTACTGCGGCGCCAGCTTCTCCAGCGCCGCTTTGAAGCCGCCAGAAATCATCACCGTTACATCCTGCGCAAGCGCGCCCGCGCTGAGGGTGGCGAAGGTCAGGGCGGCAATCACCGTTCTGAATGTAAGCATGAGGGATCACTCCTTAACGGCGGTTTGTAGAATTAACGTGCGACGACGATAGAGATAAAGCGTTGCCAGCAGGGCGCAAACGGCGGCAAAGCTCATCCAGTACCCCGGTGAGGCTTTATCGCCGGTGTACTCAATTAAGGCGGTAGAAATCACCGGCGTGAAACCGCCAAAGACCGCCGTTGCGAGGCTATAAGCCAGCGAGAAGCCCGCCACACGCACCTCTGCTGGCATGATCTCCGTCAGGGCCGGGATCATCGCGCCGTTATACAGGCCGTAGAGGAAAGAGAGCCACAGCAGCACGGTCAGCATCATGGAGAAACTCGGGGCTGCCGCCAGCATCGTCAGTGCCGGATAGCTGGTCGCCAGCGCCAGCAGCGTCATGGCGATCAGCACCGGTTTGCGTCCGAAGCGGTCCGACAACGCACCGCCTATCGGTAGCCAGATGAAGTTAGAAATGGCTACCAGTAGCGTGACCAAAAGACTGTCCGAGGCGCTGAGCATCAGGACTTTTTTACCGAAGGTCGGCGCGTAAACGGTGATCAGGTAAAACGCGGTGGTGGTCATCGCCACCATCAGCATGCCCGCGATGACTACTGGCCAGTTGGCGAGCAGCGTTGTGAAGACCTGACGCATCGCCAGATGGTGGCGACGGGCGCTGAATTCCTCGGTCTCTTCGAGCTTGCGGCGCAGGAAAAAGATGAACGGCACAATCAGACAGCCAAACAGGAACGGAATACGCCACCCCCATTCGCGAATGGCACTCTCTTCCAGCACCATATTCAGCGCAAAGCCCATCGCCGCCGCGATCATAATGGCGACCTGCTGGCTACCCGACTGCCAGCTGGTGTAGAAACCCTTGCGGCCCGGCGTTGCGATCTCCGCCAGATAAACCGAAACCCCGCCCAGCTCGGCGCCTGCCGAAAAGCCCTGCAACAGGCGGCCGGTCAGCACCAGCAGCGGCGCCCACAGGCCAATGCTCTGATAAGAAGGGATCAGCACAATCAGAAAGGTTCCGGCGGCCATAATCGACAGGGTGACGATCAGCCCTTTACGGCGACCCACTTTATCAATGTAAGCCCCCAGCACAATGGCCCCGATCGGACGCATCAGAAAGCCCGCGCCAAAGACGGCGAAGGTCATCATCAGCGACGCAAATTCACTGCTTGCCGGGAAGAACGTGTGGGCGATGTAGGTGGCATAAAAGCCGAACAGAAAGAAGTCGAATTGCTCAAGAAAGTTGCCCGACGTGACGCGGAAAATCGCGCCCGCTTTCGAACGAACCGTTGCAGGTGAGGTTGAGGAAACCATGATTATCTCCAGTTTTATAGTGACGTTATGCTCGTCTGTTTCTGAAAACTGGATCAGGAAGTGGAAATTGATAAGCGCAAATCGCGCATGGACTGATGCGTGTGGTGCATTAATGACAAAGCGTTGACCAGTATTTACATATTCAACAATAACTTAACATTTCGGTGATCTTTTATTTACCACATTTCGCTAAGTTGCTGATATATCAGTTTTGTGACACCGCGCAGGTGAGAAGCCAGGCGGGGCCTGGCTTGGGATTATCAGCGCAGCGCGTTCGCAATCGCGCTAAACATCAGCGACGCTTCCAGCGGCTGGGCGCTGAATGACGGCTCTGCCTGCGGCCAGGTGGACCACTGGACGATAACCAGATTTTCTTTCTGATTAACCACGATCATCTGACCAAAAATACCCAGCGCCCACAGGGAATCCTTCAGCGAATTTTCGACTTTCGGCTCCACGTTTGTGGCGGTGGCCGGCACTTCGTTGTTCCACCACTGGTAGCCGTACAACCCCTTCGGATGCGCCTCGGACACCGATCCTTTGGCCTGTGTCCAGGCTGAGGACTGTTTCACCCAGCCCTCGGGGAGGATCTGCTTTCCGTCCGGCAGTGTACCGTTATGCAGGATAAACTCCCCGAAACGCCCCCAGTCTTCCAGCGTGGCGTTGAACCCATGCGCACCCACGTCGTGCTGGCCTTTGCTGTAAGCATGCCACACGCCGTCGCTCGCCATGCCGTACGGTTGCCAGATGCTTTTCTCCAGATACGCCGCGAGCGTCATGCCGGTGGCGCGCTCAAGCACATCGCCTAACAGCCAGGCGCCACCCGAGGAATAGGACCAGTTTTCACCCGCCGGGTGTTCACGGTGTAATCCTTTCACCAGGGTGCGCACGCAGTCGTAGGTGCCCGGTTTCGCTTCGCATTCGGTAAGCCGGGCGAAGTCTGACTGCGGGTTAGTGTAATCTTCGTTCCACGCCACGCCCGAGGTGTGGGTGATGAGCTGTTTTAGCGTTACGCCCTCCCAGGCGGTGCCTTTTAAATCCGGTTCGTACAGGGTGATGAGGTCGTCCAGGGAGTGGATTTTACCCTCTTTTATCGCAACGCCCACCAGCGCGGAAACCACCGATTTGCCCACGGAACGCGACGTCCAGAGCGTTGAGTTGGTATTGCCTTCTCCCAGGTATTTATAGGCCACTTTGCCATTTTTCAGCACCAGCATGCCGCTGACGTTCTGGCGTTTCAGGTAATCCTGAAGATTGTAAATCTTACCCTTCACCTGATAGCGGGCATCGGTGAGCGGTTTTTCTGCGGGCAGCAGCGGCGTTGCGTTGCCGTGGCGGAACACATCGCCCGCGTAGTTGCGGTAGTCATTGCGAAAGCCCACCACGCGATCGGCCTGGCTCCAGGTGAGCATGGTATGTGCGTCCGGGAGTCTGGCATCGAAAGGCGCCGGACAGGTCGTGAGGTCGGTACCGTTGCAGGCCGCCATGACGGCGGGCGAGAGCAGGCTACTGACAACCAGCGCCGCGAGCAGCGTGCGGTTTGTTTTGATTTTCATATTTATCTCGTTTGGCTCAGGAAGGACTTCAGTTTAAGAACCTGCGGCCTATAATAAAAAACGCGTTATGGGGGAAAATCCCCCGGAAAATCGCGTGGAGAATGACGTGGCATCCCTGATCTATTCCTTTGCCCAACTTGAGGCGTTCACCGCCGTCGCTGAGCACGGCAGCCTGATGAAGGCGGCCAGTAAACTCGGCAAAGATCGTACAACCTTGCGGGATCTGATCGATTTTCTTGAGGATGGGCTGGGCTACGCTCTGTTCCTGCGGGAGGGGCGCAGCCTGCGCCTGACGCCGGAGGGGGAGCAGCTTCAGCGGCAGGCGCACCTGCTGATGCGGCAGGTCAAAGCATTTGAGGCGTTTGCCCGATCGGTGCCCGACAGCGCCACGCAGGACATTGCCCTCGTTTACGATCCGTTCACCCCCAGAGCTTTTTTACAGGCGCTGATTGCCACACTGGCGGCGAAAAAGATCCGCCTGAGCCTGACCAGCGCATCGCGCGATGAGGCGGAAGCCATGCTGGCGGACGGTCAGGCCGATCTGGGGATCTGCCAGGCGCGCAACCGCAGCGTGGGCAATGAGATGGAGTGGCGGGCGCTGGGGGCGATCGAAATGGATTTTTACGCCGCAACGGCGCTTTTTGCGGAGGTTGCGTCGCCGGTGTCGCTGCTCGATCTCTCTCTGGTTCCGCAGGTGATTATGCATGCCGCGTCAGACGAGCCGGTTGCCCGTCGCCTGCAAATTTCAGGGCACACGCTTTTCACTAACGAACTGGAGATGCTGCGCGGCCTGCTGGAGAAAGGGTGCGGCTGGGGGTTTTTGCCGACGCATCTTCAGGCGGCGCGATGGCAAAACGTAAAAAGGCTGCACACCGAAGTGGGCAGCCAGGGGATCGGTCAAACGATGGTGACGATCTGGAAACCGGGCAGCGACAAGCGCGGGTTAATTAATGAAACGCTGTCGCTGCTGCCGTCATTGTGGAAAGACTCAGCGCTGTGAACAGCCTTTGCACTGCTTGTTCTGGATCTGCTGGAAGAAATCGTTGCCTTTGTCATCCACCAGGATAAAGGCCGGGAAGTTCTCCACTTCAATTTTCCAGATCGCTTCCATTCCCAGTTCCGGATACGCCACGCACTCCAGACTCTTGATGCTGTTTTGCGCCAGCACCGCCGCCGGGCCGCCAATGCTGCCGAGGTAGAAGCCGCCGTGTTTATGGCAGGCGTCCGTCACCTGCTGGCTGCGGTTACCTTTCGCCAGCATGATCATGCTCGCACCGTGGGATTGCAATAAGTCCACATAGGAGTCCATACGTCCCGCAGTGGTCGGGCCGAGTGAGCCAGACGCGTAGCCTTCTGGCGTTTTGGCCGGGCCTGCATAGTAAATCGGGTGATCTTTGACGTACTGCGGCAGGGCTTCGCCGTTATCGAGCAGTTCTTTCAGCTTCGCATGGGCGATGTCGCGCGCCACAATAATGGTGCCATTCAGCGACAGGCGGGTGGAGACCGGGTGCGCGGAAAGCTGCGCCAGAATATCGGGCATCGGCTTGTTCAGATCAATGCTTACTACGTCGCCTTCTCCCTGCTGGCGCAGGGATTCAGGAATATACTGGCCCGGATTGTGCTCCAGCTTCTCAATCCAGATCCCGTTGCGGTTGATTTTCGCCTTGATGTTGCGGTCGGCGGAGCACGAAACACCCATGCCGATCGGGCAGGAGGCACCGTGGCGCGGCAGACGGATCACGCGAATATCGTGCGCGAAGTATTTCCCGCCAAACTGCGCGCCAAGGCCGAGGTTTTGCGCTTCCTGAAGCAGTTCCTGCTCGAGCTGGACGTCGCGGAACGCCTGGCCGTGCGCGTTGCCTTCGGTTGGCAGGCTATCGTAGTAGCGCGCAGAGGCGAGCTTGACGGTTTTCAGCGTGGCTTCCGCTGAGGTGCCGCCGATAACGAAGGCGATATGGTAAGGCGGGCAGGCCGCGGTGCCGAGGGTCCGCATCTTCTCAACCAGATAATTTTTCAGCTTCGCCGGGGTGATCAACGCTTTGGTTTCCTGATACAGATAGGTTTTGTTGGCGGAACCGCCGCCTTTCGCCATGCAGAGGAATTTGTACTCGTCACCATCCACGCTGTAGAGGTCGATCTGCGCGGGCAGGTTGGTGCCAGTATTCACCTCTTTATACATATCCAGCGCCGCATTCTGCGAGTAGCGCAGGTTGTCTTCAATATAGGTGTTATACACGCCCTGGCTCAGCGCTGCTTCGTCACCGCCGCCGGTCCAGACGCGTTGGCCTTTCTTACCCATAATGATTGCCGTGCCGGTATCCTGACAGGTGGGCAGCACGCCTTTCGCCGCAATCTCGGAGTTGCGCAGGAATTGCAGGGCGACGTACTTATCGTTCTCGCTGGCTTCCGGGTCGCTCAGAATAGCCGCAACCTGCTTCTGGTGAGAGGTGCGCAGCATAAACGCGGCGTCGTGGAAGGCCTGCTGTGCCAGCAGGGTCAGCGCTTCGGGCTCCACCTTCAGCACTTCCTGACCGTCAAACTCGGCAACGGAGACGTGCTCTTTGGTCAGCAGATAGTATTCGGTGTCGTCATGCGCGAGCGGGAAGGGGTTCTGGTAGAAAAACGGTTTGTTTGACATAGCGTATTGCTCCACAAAAATAAAACCGCCGGAGGAGAAGTCCGGCGGTCAGAAATCAGAACATCATGGACATCCACGGGTAACCAATCAGCAGCAGAGCTGCCAGGAAGATGGCGCCGAAGATAGTGCCGAGGCGCCAGTAGTCTTTGGTTGGCAGGTAGCCGCTACCGTAGTAAATCGGGCTTGGGCCAGTACCGTACGGGGTGATGATCCCCATCACGCCCAGCGAGGTCACCATCAGCAGGACGAACACTTCCATATTCATGCCCGGAATGGTGG
This sequence comes from Enterobacter cloacae complex sp. SYL003, assembly GCF_049236925.1. NCBI lineage: Bacteria > Pseudomonadati > Pseudomonadota > Gammaproteobacteria > Enterobacterales > Enterobacteriaceae > Enterobacter > Enterobacter cloacae complex sp. SYL003. The sequence continues at coordinate 110,704 of NZ_JBMKJK010000001.1, forward strand.
AGGCGATGGTCAGCATCGCAGGCAGCAGCGCCGTGGTGTGCGCGGTGGTGCTGGCGAACAGGTAGTGCAGCAGGTAGAACGCCAGCAGCAGGACGATGGTGGCGACACCCGGCGAGATACCGCTCATTAGCAGGCCGCCTTCTTTACCCAGCCAGCTGATAAAGCCGGTGGAGGAGAGACCATCCGCCAGTGCCACCAGGGTGGCGAACCAGACGAAGGTATTCCACGCGGCTTTGTTGCCGGTGATGTCGTTCCACTCCAGCACGCCGGTCCACAGCATCAGGCCAACGATCAGCAGGGCAGCCATGGCCGGTTCAATCCACGCCGCGGCGAAGATCCACATCAGAAGCGCGCAGCACACGAACACCAGCAGCAGGATCTCATTGCGCGACAGTTTGCCCAGTTTTTCCAGTTCGCGGGTCGCCCACAGTGGTACTTCATTGTTTACCTTCACTTCTGGCGGGTAGAACCAGTAGGCCAGTAGCGGCATGGTCAGGATCAGCAGGATACCCAGCGGCAGGAAGGCGAGGAACCAGGTCCCCCAGGAGATATCAATTCCAACGGTGCTTTTCACCAGCGCCAGTGCCAGCAGGTTAGGTGCCAGAGCGGAAAGGAACATCGAGCTGGTGATACAAGCCGCGGTGATTGCCACCCACATCAGATAGGAACCGATTTTGCGCGCGCTTGGGTCGTTGGGTTTTGAACCGTACAACGGCGGCAGGTTAGCGATAATCGGGTAGATGGTCCCGCCGCTGCGCGCGGTGTTGGACGGGGTGAACGGGGCCAGCAGCAGGTCCGCAAACGTAATGGCGTAACCGAGCGTCAGGCTGCGACGGCCCAGGTACTTCACCAGAATCAGTGCCAGACGGCGGCCGAAGCGGGTTTTGTCGTAGCCTGCGGCAAACATAAAGGCACCGAAAATCAGCCAGACGGTGGAGTTACCAAACCCGCTCACCGCCCATTTAAAGGAGGCGCCCGCCAGCTTGAATTTCGGGTCAGCCAGCTGTTCCGGGCTAAAGAGCACCCACTGGCTGCACAGCGCAATCGCCACGACGCCGGTAAGACCGATCACGGCGCCCGGCAGCGGTTCGAAAATCAACCCGACGATGACGCCGACAAAGATGGCGAAGTAGTGCCACGCATATGGCGGCAGCCCTTCCGGAACGGGGACAAACAACAGCAGGACGGCGACAATGACGGGCAGGGCCATCATCAGCAGGCGTTTTGCTGTTCCATTTGATGCCAGATTCGCCGCAGGAGGCGTTACAGCAGTTTTTGTTTTCATAGTTTCACGTCTTAAGTTGTCAAAAATTCGTCGTACAGCGAAAACACAAATTCGATTGCTTTATTCGTTTTGCTTTTTTTAGTTATTTAAGGTGCGTTTTTGTGTTTTCAGTAATAGCGATTTAACGCATTTTTGTTTGCGCTAAATAAAAAATGATGATGTTTTTATATTGCGCCTTTGGATGCCATTACTATTGATCGCGATCAAAAAAACAGAATTGAGGACGTAATTTTATACTTTTTATAATAACCACTCTGAGTAGTGTGGTTATTCGCTATTTTTAAGCATTTTATTTATCAATTTTATAACATTATTAATTTGGGCTGTGTTTTAGATTTTGATTTTAAAGGATTTTTGATGTGCATGGTGTATTGGCTTTACCATTGTTGATTTAACTTTTTTTAAATTAATGTGAACGTATAAAACATTCACGCTAACACCAATGTGTTATTAATGTTATCGCAGGGATTAAATAGTTTATTAACTAACGTAATGGCTTTAGAAACTAAAAAAAGCTTTATATTAATGTCATGACATCGGCGAAAACACGAAATAAAAAATCCATACCGATAACGAATTCTTAATTTTTAAAGTTTGGAGTTTCTATTATGAGCACTAACGAACGTATTTTAAGCCCCTTCACATTACCGAATGGTACTGAACTGAAAAACCGTTTGTTAATGGCCCCGATGACAACCTGTACGGGGTATTACGATGGCACCGTGACCAGCGAGCTGGTGGAGTACTACCGCGCCCGCGCTGGCAGCATCGGCACCATTATCGTTGAATGCTGTTTTGTTGACGATCTCGGCCTTGCGTTCCCGGGCGCAATTGGTATTGATAACGACGAAAAAATCGCCGGACTGGCAAAAATCGCTGACGCCATTAAGTCCAAAGGTTCCAAAGCCCTTCTGCAAATTTACCACGGCGGCCGTATGGTCGACCCAAAACTGATCGGCGGCCGCACGCCGGTTGGCCCAAGCGCGGTTGCCGCGCCGCGAGACGGTGCCGCGACGCCGGTTGCTCTGACTTCAGAAGAAGTGGAAGGCATGATCGGCAAGTTCGGCGAAGCCGTACGCCGCGCAATTCAGGCCGGCTTCGATGGCGTCGAAATCCACGGGGCGAATACCTATCTGATCCAGCAGTTCTACTCCCCGAACTCTAATCAGCGCGACGACGAGTGGGGTGGCAGCCGCGATAACCGCGCGAAATTCCCGCTGGCGGTGCTGGACATTACCCACAAGATGGTGCGCCAGTATGCGGACGACGCGTTTATCATTGGCTACCGTTTCTCACCGGAAGAGCTGGAAGTCCCCGGCATTCGCTTCGAAGACACCCTGTATCTGCTGGAAAAACTGGCCGCTCGTGGGGTGGATTATCTGCACTTCTCCCTTGGCGCCGCCCTGCGTCCTTCTATCGTCGATACTCAGGACCCGACGCCACTTATCGAAAAATACTGCGCCATGCGCTCTGACACGCTGGCGCAGGTACCGGTGATGGGCGTTGGCGGCGTGGTGAATGCCACGGATGTGAATGAAGCGCTGGATCACGGTTACGACCTGATAGCCGTTGGCCGCGCCACCATCGCCTATCCAGACTGGACCGATCGCATCGCGGCGGGCGAAAGCCTGGAGCTGTTTATGGACAGTACCCGACGCGAAGAACTGAGCATCCCGGAACCGCTGTGGCGCTTCTCGCTGGTGGAAGCGATGATCCGCGACATGAGCATGGGCGAATCTAAATTCAAACCGGGCACCTTTATTGAAAAAGTGCAGGACGATGCTAACGAACTGGTGATTAACGTCAGCCTCGAAACCGACCGCATCGCCGATATCGAACTGGCCTCCGGCCCGAGTGAAGACGTCGAGTTTGTCACCAGCTTCGAAGAGATCCGCACCCGAATTCTGGATGCCAATACCCCGCACGTGGATGCTATCACCGGCGCGACCAGCCAGAGCGAGGCGGTGAAAAAAGCGGTCTCGAAGGCGATGCTGAAATCCAGCAAAGCGCTGGCGGCAGAAGAGGGCGCTGACCCGAATGAGACTAAAAGCGTGGACGTGGTGGTGGTCGGCAGCGGCGGCGCCGGTCTGGCGGCGGCGATTCAGGCGCACGACGAAGGCGCGAGCGTGCTGATCGTTGAGAAAATGCCGACTATTGGCGGGAACACCATTAAAGCCTCTGCCGGTATGAACGCGGCGGAGACCCGCTTCCAGCGCGTGAAGGGCATTCAGGACAGCAAAGAGCTGTTCTACCAGGAAAGCCTGAAAGGCGGTGGCAATAAGAACAACCCTGAACTGCTGCGTCGCTTTGTCGAGAACGCGCCGCAGGCCATCGAATGGCTGGCAACGCGCGGCATTATGCTCAACGACATCACCACCACCGGCGGGATGAGCATCGACCGTACGCACCGTCCGAAAGATGGTTCCGCGGTGGGCGGATATCTGATTAGCGGCCTGGTGCGCAATGTCAACAAACGCAACATCGAGGTGATGCTGGATACCTCCGTGAGCGACATCATCTTCGAAAACGGCGAAGTGACCGGCGTGCGTCTGACCACCGAAGAGAACGAAACCCTCACCGTGGCAACTAAAAGCGTAATTGTCGCGACGGGCGGCTTCAGCGCCAACAGCCAGATGGTGGTGAAATACCGTCCGGACCTGGAAGGGTTCGTGACGACTAACCACAAAGGCGCAACCGGCGGCGGTATCGCACTGCTGGAGCGTATTGGCGCAGGCACCGTCGATATGGGCGAAATCCAGATCCACCCAACCGTTGAGCAGAAAACGTCGTACCTGATTTCCGAATCCATCCGCGGCGGCGGGGCGATTCTGGTAAACCAGCAGGGCAACCGCTTCTATAACGAAATGTCGACCCGCGACAAAGTCTCGGCGCAAATCATCGCGCTGCCGGAGAAATACGCTTACATCGTCTTTGACGAGCATGTTCGCGCCAAAAACAAAGCCGCGGATGAGTACATCGCGAAAGGGTTTGTCACCAGCGCCAGCTCGCCAAAAGCCCTGGCGGAAGCGCTGGGGATGGATCACCACCAGTTCCTGGCAACGCTGGAACGCTACAACGGCTTTGTGGAAAAACAGCATGACGATGATTTTGGCCGCACCACCGCGCTGCGTGCGCCTATCAACGAAGGGCCGTTCTATGCCATTCAGATTGCGCCGGGCGTGCACCACACCATGGGCGGTGTGACCATCAATACAGAAACCTGCGTGCTGGACAGCAACCACAACGTATTGCCGGGAGCCTTTGCTGCGGGTGAGGTTGTCGGGGGTATCCACGGCGGTAACCGCATCGGTGGTAATGCGGTGGCAGATATCATTATTTTTGGTACGCTTGCCGGACATCAGGCGGCTATGCGTTCGAAAACACGGTAAGGCTCCTGTTTCCCCGGCGGCGCGGTGCTTGCCGGGGCTACATCTGAGGACTTATGTAATGCCTGATAGCCATCGCGTTTACAGCTACAACGCCGTTCTGATGGGCTCGCCCATCCTCCTGAAACTCTTCTCCCATGACGAAGCCCTCGCGTCCCGCGTGTTTCGCCTGATCAAACAGTACGAAGATCTCCTCACCGTCAACCGTGCGGATTCGCAGGTGATGGATGTCAACCATGCTGCCGGTCAGCATCCGGTTGTCGTCAGTCGCCCGGTGTTTGACCTGATCCGCTGCGCGAAAGCGGCCAGCCTGCCTACAGACAGTGCGTTCAACCTGGCGATAGGTCCGCTGGTCAAACGCTGGAAAATTGGCTTTAAGGGGGACGCTGTACCGCCCGCGGACGAGATCGCCGCCTTGCTGAGTATCACGGATCCTGCGAACGTGGTACTGGATGACGCCAACAGCAGCGTGTTTCTTACACGCCAGGGAATGGAGATCGATCTGGGGGCTATCGCCAAAGGTTATATCGCCGACAGGGTGCGGGATTACTTGCATAAAGAGGGCGCCGAACTCGGGTTGATCAACCTTGGCGGCAACGTCCAGACGTTAGGCTCGCCGGAGGACGGCTGGCACGTCGGCCTGAAAAAACCGTTCGCCGGTGATGCGCTGATTGGCGCCATAACGGTAGAAAACCGGTCGGTTGTGACGTCAGGCACCTATGAGCGCTACTTCGAGCAGAACGGCAAACGTTATCATCACTTACTTGACCCGCGTACCGGCTACCCGCTGGATAACGAACTGGACAGCGTGACGATTATTTCGCAAGACTCCCTCGACGGCGATATCTGGACCACGCTGATTTACGGCATGGGCGTGGAGCAGGGCTGCGCCGCGCTGCGTTCGCGCCCCGATATTGAAGCCATTTTTGTCACCAAAACAAAAGAAGTGGTGATCTCCTCGATGCACCACTTCCGTTTTACCCTTCTGGACGACAGCTACCGAATTACTGGCAGAACTGTTTGAGCAGGCCGACCTGTTCCGGCTGCAAACGATAGCGATATACCGGTCGACCGGTGGCGCCGTAGTGAATGCTGGTGAACAGGATATTGATTTGCGCCAGCCAGATCAGGTATTTGCGGCAGGACACGCGGGAAATGTTGACCGCATTCGCTAGATCGTCGGTGGAAAATTCTATCTCCGGATGGCTGTCGATCCACTGGCAAATGGTGCGCAGCGTCTGCGGCGTTAAGCCTTTCGGTAATTTTTTGCTGTCGGCCAGCTCCGGCGCGCCGCCGTGGATCAGCCTGTCGACGTCGGCCTGTTCATAATACTGATGCGAGCCCATCAGACTGCGCTTTGCCTTCCAGCCGTTCAGCGCCTCTTCAAAACGCGGGAACTGGAACGGTTTAATCAGGTAATCCACCACGCCATAGTGCATCGACGTCTGGATCGTTGCGGCGTCGGAGGCTGACGAAATCATGATAACGTCAATCGGGCGGCCCGATGCGCGGATGATGGGCAATAGATCCAGCCCGTTATCCTGCTGCATATAGACATCCAGCAGCACCAGATCGATCGGCTGGCCTGGGTTTGCGATCAATGCTTCGGCCTGGTTGAGCGTGGAAGCGACGCCGCAGCAGTTAAAACCCTCAACGCGGTTAACATACAGACGGTTGAGGTCGGCTACCATGGCGTCATCATCGACAATTAATACATTTATCACGCGATATTCCTCTCGCTATCCCAGGGGATCTGAACAAAAAATTGGGTAAATACGCCAGGCTCCGACTCGACGGTAATATCTCCGCCCAGGTTCTGGATCTGCTGACGTGCAAGGAACAGCCCAACGCCACGGTTTTCACCTTTTGTTGAGTAGCCCTTTGTAAAAATAGCCTCCAGCCGCTCGGGATCAATGCCGGGACCGTCATCGCTGACCTCACCGCTCAGCCAGCCGTTCTGATAATGCAGCAGCAGGCCGATCTCGCCTTCCGGCTGACCTTCCATCGCATCCAGGGCATTTTCGATTAAATTGCCCAGCACGGTGATCAGAACCGCAACCTGCTCTTCATTGCTGGTGTCAGGAAGCTGACTCTCCTCGGCCAGCGTCAGGGTCACTCCCGCCTCTTTGGCGCGGTTGATTTTACCCAGCAGGAAACCCGCAATGACCGGCGATTTAACCTTGCGCTGTATCGCGCCGATATCCGTCTGATAATTCTGTGCGGTCTGGATGATGTACTCTTCCAGCTTATCGTAGCGCTTCATGTGCAGCAGGCCGAGGATCACGTGTAGCTTGTTCATAAACTCATGCGTATGTGAGCGCAGGGCATCAACATAGTTGACCATACCATCGATACGCTGCATTAACTGGCTGATTTCGGTCTTATCGCGGAAGGTGCTGATTGCCCCGATGACCTGATTCTGGCTTTTCACGGGGACCATGTTGCACAGCAGTAGCCGTCCGTTACAGCCGATCTCCTGATCCTGGCGAGCAATGCCGGTTTTCGCCACTTCCCGCAGGCTAGCCAGCAGTGGTTCGCCGCTGCTCTCGGAGTGCTCACCCGAGCTCAGGAGCAAAATTTCTCTGGCGGTGTGGTTAATCATCGTCACGCGCCCGTGCATATCAACAGCCATCACGCCTTCGCGCAGGGACTGCAACATGGCTTGGCGCTGCTCAAAGAGGGCAGAGATCTCGTAAGGCTCAAGCCCGAAGAGAATACGTTTCAGAACCCGGACCAGACCCCATATCGCCACTGAGCTCATCAGAACGCTGAATAAGATGGTCCACACGGCATTGAGCCGACCGCGGGCAATCTGATCTTCAACTTTATTCAGCGAAATACCCACCACGACCACGCCGATCTGGTCGTGCCGATCGTCATAAACGGGCGTAAAGACGCGCAGTGCTTCCGCGAGTGCGCCGCGGTTCACGGAGACATTCTCTTTCCCTTCGAGGGCGGGCGTCAGATCGTCGCCAATAAAATGCAAACCTAACAGCGCTTCGTTTGGATGGGAATAGCGGATCCCACGCAGGTCGGTAACTACGGTAAACAGCAGGTCGTTGCGCTTCGTCACCGCCTGGGCAATCGGCTGGATGATGCCGGCCTGCGGCGATTCCATCAGGCCACGCTTGATCTCCGGGCTGTCGGCCAGCGTTCGGGCGATACCCAGCGCGGTATCTTTCACGTCATCGCGCGTGGCACGGGTGATCTGCACAGAGTACAGCGCGAAGACCACCAGCAGCACAGAACCGATAATGGCGCACACCATCAGCGTAACCAGCGTATTCAGCTTCATAGGGCGCTTGCGCGTCGGGGGGAAGGGCTGCAAATCGCTCATTAACACTCCGCGATGAAAAAGAAAGGGCTAATTATCGCTGATGACGGGCATTTCATAAAGCCATGTAAAGAGAGGCGTTTCGTGAGCCTTCTCTCATGTGACCTGTATAAAACACTTTATAGTGTGGGGGTACTCATAATAAGGAGGCAGTTTATGAGCATTATGCTTACCGGTACGGCCAGGGAAAGACGGCACGCCAGCACGATGAACATCGACAGATTATCTACGCTGGATATGCTTAATGTCATACACCAGGATGACGCACAAATCTCTTCTGCACTTACCCCTCACTTAAGTATGCTGGCTCGCGTGGTGGATAACGCGGCGGCGACGCTTAGTCACGGCGGACGTCTGGTGCTGATCAGCGCAGGCGCGTCCGGAGGCGTGGCGAAGCAGGCGGCAGAAGCGTTCGCGCCGGGAAAACATCCGGTCATTGCGATGACAGCAGGCGATAACGCCGGAAGCTACGCGCGCGGCGTTGCCGACCTTCAGACGATAAAATTCGGCGAGCATGACATGATGCTGGCGCTGTCCGTCAGCGGCAAAACGCCATGGGTTTGGGGCGCGATGCGTCATGCGTGGTCTCTGGGCTCAACGGTCGCGCTCATTACGGAGGATGCGCAAAGTGAAGCGGCGCAGCTGGCGAGCATGGTTATTGCCCCCGATCTGGGCGCGGATGTGGTTGCCGGGTATACCAACGCCAAAGCGGGCATTGCGCAAAGCATGATAATGCATATGGTCACCACCGGTCTGGCGATACGGACAGGACGGGTGTACAGCAACCTGCGTGTTGATCTGGAGGCAAGCAATACCAGATGGGCCGAGCGACAAATTGCCATTGTAATGGAAGCGGGGGGATGCTCCCGGGCGCAGGCGAAGGCGGCGCTGGAAAGCTGTAACCATCAGTGTAAAACGGCGGTGCTAATGGTGCTGACGGGTATGGATGCCTGGAAAGCACATGAATTACTGGCGCAGAATAACGGGTTTGTTCGCCTGGCCTTGCAGGAAGCGCCGTAATATTTCAGCGTCAAATAAAAAAAGCCCGCGTTGCGGGCTTTGCTATTTATGGGGATCAGAACTGGTAGATCATACCGATGCCAACGATGTCATCGGTTGCAATACCGTTGTCATTGTAGAAGGCATCATCTTCGTCCAGCAGGTTGATTTTATAATCAACGTAGGTGGAGAAGTTCTTGTTGAAGCTGTAGGTCATGCCCACGTCGATGTAGTTAACCAGATCCTGGTCTACATAGTCATAACCATTGCCTGGATGATAATCGTTACCACCCAAATCGATGCCTTTTGAATAGACCCACGCCAGGGATGGACGCAGACCGAAGTCAAACTGGTACTGCGCTACGGCTTCAAAGTTCTGAGTTTTGTTGGCGATGCCATCGTTGCCGTACGGAGTCATGTTGCGGGTTTCCGCATACATCATTGCCAGGTAGACATCATTCGCATCGTATTTTGCACCGATTGTCCACGCTTCCGCACGTTCACCGCCAGCATATTTGCTGAAGCGATTATAGGTACCTGCGCCGTAAGCAACCTGGTCGTTGGTACGGTCAGACGATGAATAAGCGGCACCCAGCGACAGACCGAAATCGAAGTCATAGGTAGTTGACATACCGAAGCCGTCGCCGTTCTGGAAACGAACATCATCATGGCCGTTTTTGGTGCCTTCCTGATTTTCGTTTGCGTTAGCACCTTCATTAGCACCCTGATATTGCAGTGCAAAGTTCAGGCCGTTAACCAGACCGAAGAAGTCATTATTACGATAGGTCGCCACACCGTTAGTACGGCCAACCATATAGTTGTCGGTCCAGGTATAGGAGTCGCCACCAAATACTGGCAGCATATCGGTCCAGGCTTCAACGTCATACACGACGCCGTAATTACGGCCATAATCGAATGAGCCATATTCGCCGTATTTCAGGCCAGCAAAGGCCAGACGGTTAAAAGAGGTGTCGCCTGCGCCTTCGGTATCGTTAGCGTAGGTTTTATATTCCCACTGGCCGTAACCAATAAGATCGTTATTAATTTGTGTTTCGCCTTTGAAACCAATCTGGACATAGGTTTCATCGCCGTCGTCGCCAGGGTTGTCGGAGAAGGTATGACGTGCATCAACTTTACCGTACAGGTCAACTTTGTTGCCGTCTTTGTTATACATTTCCGCCGCATTTGCTGCGCCAGCCATTAATAACGCGGGTACGAGAATTGCCAGAACTTTTCTTTTCATTATATATTCCCTTTAAATATAAATTGTCTGAATATATGTAATTACCCTCCGTAACTACATGGCTGATACTATTCTATGGATTATTATTTAGGTTCAAAAATAAATGTAATTAAACTGGTAAAAATATTACAAAATATTTCTTTTTATCTCTTTATTTTTCGCGTGAATTAATTCATTGAAAATATAGCGGGTAATTATTATTAAGTATTTCGAAATTCTATTTATTAAGGATTTTGATTCGGGTGTATTATAATTCACTCTCTTTTGAGCAACAGGATGGAATGATGGAACTTGCGCAGTGGCAGCACCGTTTTGAGCGCTGGCTCGACGAAAATCATTTTACTGATGATGCGGCGCACGATATCGCCCATTTTCGCCGCGTCTGGATGACGGCGCAGGCCATTATGGCTGACGGGGATTGCGATCCGCTGGTTGTGCTGACCGCATGCTACTTCCATGACATTGTCAGCCTGCCGAAAAATCACCCGCAGCGTAGTCACTCCTCGCGGCTGGCAGCGCGAGAAACGCGCCAGATCCTGAGCCGCGATTTTCCTGATTTTCCGCCCGATCGGTATGCGGCCGTTGAGCATGCCATTGAAGCGCACAGCTTCAGTGCCGGTATCGCGCCGCAAAGCCCGGAGGCCAAAACGGTCCAGGATGCCGACCGGCTGGAGGCGTTAGGCGCCATCGGCCTTGCGCGCGTCTTTGCCGTGTCCGGTGCGCTGGGCACCGCGTTGTTTGATGCCGACGACCCGTTTGCCGGGGCGCGTGCGCTGGATGATAAAGCTTTCGCGCTCGATCACTTTCAGACCAAACTCCTGCGCCTGCCGGACACCATGCAAACCGCACGGGGACGCGAACTTGCGCGTCACAATGCCGATTTTCTGATCCAGTTTATGGCGAAGCTGAGTGCTGAATTACAGGGCGATTACCTCGGAACCGACAGCCAGATATTGACCCATTTCCGTCGCAGTGTGCGATCCTGAACTGTGGTACTCTGTTTTCTGTCTTTATTGTCCGGTTAAGAGAATGCAGGAAAATCGATCAGTGACTGTGCCCGCGCCTGAGCGGGTTGAGAAATCAACGGCAGCCGTGCAGGCACTCCTGCGTCAGCTGCTGGAAATGTATGATGCTAAAACGCTGGCAAACCAGCTGGTGGCACATGGCGAGAGCCACTGGAGCCCGGCAATACTCAAGCGGCTGCTGATAAGCGACAGGGCAGGGCACCGCCTGAGCGACGGCGAGTTCTGTTATCTGCGTAACCTGCTGCCGCACCCGCCTGCTGCGCATCCGAATTATGCCTTTCGCTTTATCGATCTCTTTGCCGGTATTGGCGGCATTCGCCATGGATTTGAAGCTATTGGCGGGCAGTGCGTGTTCACCAGTGAATGGAACAAACATGCCGTCCGCACCTATAAGGCGAACTGGTACTGCGACCCCGACGAGCACCAGTTTAATGCCGACATCCGCGACGTCACCCTGAGCCACAAAACCGGCGTCAGCGACGAAGAAGCCGCTGAGCACATTCGCAACACCCTTCCGGCGCACGATGTGCTGCTGGCAGGCTTTCCGTGTCAGCCGTTCTCACTGGCTGGCGTGTCGAAAAAGAACGCGCTGGGACGTGCGCACGGCTTTGCCTGTGATACGCAGGGCACACTGTTCTTTGATGTTGCCCGGATTATTGATGCCCGCCGCCCGGCAATTTTTGTGCTGGAGAACGTCAAGAATTTAAAGAGCCATGACGGCGGCAAAACCTTCCGCATTATCATGCAAACGCTGGATGAACTGGGTTACGACGTGGCGGATGCAGAGGACATGGGGCCGGACGATCCGAAAATTATCGACGGCAAACACTTCCTGCCACAGCACCGCGAACGCATCGTGCTGGTGGGATTCCGCCGCGATCTCAATCTGAAAGGCGATTTTACGCTGCGCGATTTGCCCTCGCTGTATCCGGCGCGCCGTCCGACAGTGGCCGATCTGCTGGAGCCCGCCGTCGATGCGAAATTCATTCTGACGCCAGTGCTGTGGAAATACCTCTATCGCTATGCCAAAAAGCATCAGGCCAAAGGCAATGGCTTTGGGTTTGGCATGGTCAATCCGCTTAATCCTGACAGCGTGACGCGTACGCTGTCGGCGCGCTATTACAAAGATGGCGCGGAAATTCTTATCGATCGGGGTTGGGATAAGGCGCTGGGCGAAAAAGATTTCGACGACCCTCAGAATCAACAGCACCGACCGCGGCGCTTAACGCCGCGCGAGTGCGCCCGCTTAATGGGCTTTGAGGCGCCGCAGGGCTACAGTTTTCGCATTCCGGTGTCGGATACACAAGCCTATCGTCAGTTTGGCAACTCGGTGGTGGTGCCAGCCTTTGCCGCCGTCGCAAAACTGCTGGCCTCACGCATCAGCAAGGCCGTTCAGCTTCGTCAGAGTGAGGCCGTCAATGGCGGACGTTCACAATAAGGCCACGCGCAGTAAAAACATGCGTGCCATCGGCACGCGTGATACCGCGATCGAAAAACGGATCGCTGGCCTCCTGACCTCCATCGGGTTTGAATTCAGGGTTCAGGATGCCACGCTTGCCGGGCGTCCTGATTTCGTGATCGATGCGTATCAATGCATCATCTTTACCCACGGCTGTTTCTGGCATCATCACGACTGCTATCTGTTTAAAGTCCCGGCGACACGCACCGACTTCTGGCTGGAGAAGATTGGCAGGAACGTCGAGCGTGATAAACGCGATGTTTCGCAGCTTTACGCCCAGGGCTGGCGGGTGCTGATTGTCTGGGAGTGCGCACTGCGCGGAAGAATGAAGCTGAATGACGTGGAACTGACGGAGCGGCTGGAAGAGTGGATCTGCGGCGGCGGTCAGGCCGCGCAGATCGATACCCAGGGCATTCACCCGATCACGGTTTCTCCACCTCACACGCCGTGACAATGGGTTTCGCGGGCAGTAAATATTTACCCAACGTGACCAGCACCACGGCAAAGACAATCACGCCCAGCGCCAGCCATTCAATCGTCGACAGCACTTCGCCCGCAAAACCGGTACCCAGCAGCACGGCAACCACCGGGTTAACGTAGGCGTAGCTGGTGGCAACCGCCGGTGAGACGTTGCGGATCAGGTACATATAGGCGTTGATGGCAATAATCGAGCCAAACAGGGCCAGATACCCGACGGCCAGGAAACCTGAGAGATCTGGCATTGCCGTCAGTTTTTCACCCGTCAACGCCGAGGCAATCAGCAGCACGATGCCTGCCGCGAGCATTTCAATGGCACCCGCCATCATCCCGGAGGGCAGCTCAATGCGGGAGCCGTAGACCGAGCCGAAGGCCCAGCTCATCGAGCCGATCATGATCATAACGGCAGCCCAGGGGTTTCCGCTCAGGTTTCCGCCGCTGTTCAGCATGATAATACCTACAAGCCCAATCGCGATGCCCAGCCATTCGAGCTTACGGGTGCGGATCCCGAACAGACGACTAAAGCAGAGCGTAAACAGCGGCACGGTCGCGACGACCACGGCGGCGATGCCCGACGGCACGTTCTGGTGTTCGGCGACGGTTACTGCGCCATTGCCCACCGCCAGCAGCAGCAGGCCAATCAGGGCGGCGTTAAGCAGGGGACGCAGCGGCGGTAGCCTGTGGCCGCGCAGCAATAAAAACGCCATCAGCAGCACGCCAGCCGTAAGGAAACGAATACCGGCCATCATCAGCGGGGGCCAGCTTTCCACGCCAATACGAATGACAAAGTAGGTGGATCCCCAGATGATATACAGGGAAAAAAGTGCTCCAATGAGCGGTAATAAATGCCGAAAACGCATAGTCCCTCACGACGAAATAAAAAGTTCGCTCATAGTTAACGCCAAAACTATCGGGCTGGCGAGTGCTTTAATTGTGTTGTTAATGTGAAATTTTTGTTGACGTGAGGTGCCTGTTTCCGGGCGCTGAGTTTTGTTCCATACTATTCACTTAATTAGCAAAAAAAGAAGGATAGAGATTTTGGCAGGAAGTAGCTTATTAACATTACTGGACGATATCGCCACCTTGCTGGATGACATTTCAGTCATGGGGAAACTGGCGGCGAAAAAAACCGCCGGGGTACTGGGGGATGACTTGTCGCTTAACGCGCAGCAGGTCAGCGGCGTGCGGGCGAACCGTGAGCTGCCGGTGGTGTGGGGCGTAGCGAAAGGGTCCTTTATTAACAAGGTGATCCTTGTTCCGCTGGCGCTTCTCATTAGCGCCTTTATACCCTGGGCCATTACGCCATTGCTGATGATTGGCGGGGCGTTCCTGTGCTTCGAGGGTGCCGAAAAAGTGTTGCATATGTTTGCCGCACGCAAAGAGAAAGACACCCCGGAAATGCGCCAGCAGCGTCTGGAAGCGCTGGCCGCGCAGGATCCAAAAACGTTCGAGCGCGATAAGGTCAAAGGTGCGATCCGTACTGACTTCATCCTTTCGGCCGAGATTGTGGCGATTACGCTTGGGATCGTATCCGAAGCACCGCTGATGAATCAGGTCATGGTGCTTTCGTTGATTGCCATTCTTGTAACGGTTGGGGTGTATGGGCTGGTCGGTCTGATCGTCAAGCTGGATGATATCGGCTTCTGGCTGGAAAAAAAATCCAGCGCCATTGCCCGCGTTATCGGCAAAAGCCTGCTGGTGCTGGCACCGTGGCTGATGAAAAGTTTGTCGATAGTGGGAACTCTGGCGATGTTCCTGGTCGGCGGCGGTATTATCGTGCACGGCGTTGCTTCGCTGCATCATGCAATTGAACATCTGGCGTCGGGACATGGTTCGGTGATCGCCGCCATTCTGCCGACGCTGCTTAACCTTGTGTTGGGCTTTATCGTAGGTGTCATTGTGGTGGCAGTGGTCAAGCTGGTAGAAAAAGTACGCGGAAAATCGCATTAATTTTTGCTGACCCCGGATGCAAAAAGACCATTCCTCGTCTAAATTGAAAACGTTTCACCCTGATACAGGAGGCAGGTATGGTCTTTTTGGTCAGTGATGAAGTTAAGCCAAAGAATGGTGGTCCATGCATGATTGTCACCGGTTATTCCAGTGGAATGGTGGAGTGCCGGTGGCATGACGGATACGGCATTAAGCGGGAGGCTTTTCGTGAAGATGAGCTTCAGCCTGGTGATAAAAGGCAAAAACGCGATAAGGCTTAATCACACAACGCCCGGCCTTGCCGGGCGTTTTTACTGGCAGAAGACTTATCATATCGGATGGTGAGCGACACTCAGGGAGTGCGTGTGCAGCACAATACCTTTGTTGTAAAACAATCTTTTTTGCAGTGGCTGCATAAGCGTAGCAATCCCCGTTTGGTTGTTAACCTCTGTTTTATCGTTGTCCTGATCTTTTCCACCCTCCTGACCTGGCGCGAAGTTGTGGTACTGGAAGATGCCTATATCTCCAGTCAGCGTAACCATCTGGAAACGGTTGCCAGTGCGCTGGACAGACAACTCCAGTTCAGCGTCGATAAAATGCTGTTTTTTCGCCACAGCATGCGTGATGCGCTGGAAACGCCGCTGGCGTTTGGCGTGCTACATGATGCGGTAAAGCGTTTTGCCCGTTTGCGCGCATCCCCCACCTGGCAAATTGAGGTTGATAAACAGCGCACATTGCCGATCAACGGTGTGTCTGATGCCTTCGTTGAAAAGACCACCCTTCTGAATCGCGATGATGAGTTTCTTGATAATGAACTGTCCGCCGCGCTTGAAGTGGGGTATTTATTGCGTCTGGCATCCAGTTCTTCCGGCAACGAAGAGCGCGTGATTTATGTCTCTCGCGCCGGATTCTTTCTGGAAACGGATACGCCGGAAAATGCCAGCGATATCGTGCAGCGTTACTACTATCTGGTCACTCAGCCCTGGTTTACCCAACAGTCCGAGCGTGGGAACCGTGCGCGTGCCGTGCGCTGGTTTATCTCGCCTCCTTCCTCCTTTGTGGGCAAGAAGCCGCTGATCACCGCCAGTGTGCCTGTTTATTACAATCACGTCTGGTATGGCGTGGTGGCGATGGATTTCACCTTTGCCACCCTGCGTCGTCTGCTGGTGGAGGCCGTAGGCGATAACCCGGAAGGGGAATACCAGCTGTATGACAGTCGTCTCACCCTGCTTGCGACGTCTGGATCATCTGCTGCGGACGTTAATCATTTTGACGCGCCCGAACTAGCGCAGATAGCGCACGCAATAGAATCGGATTCCGAAGGCGGCATTCGCCTGGGGAGTCGTTTTGTCAGCTGGGAGCGTCTCGACCACTTTGATGGCATCGTCCTGCGCGTGCACACCCTGGAAGAAGGGGTGCGCGGCGATTTCGGCAGCATCAGTATTGTGCTGGCATTGCTTTGGGCGCTGTTCACCGCGATGCTGCTCATCTCATGGCTGGTGATCCGGCGCATGGTCAGTAATATGTATTCGTTGCAGAATTCGCTGCAATGGCAGGCCTGGCACGACCCTCTGACCCGGTTGAATAATCGTGGGTCGCTGTTTGAGCGGGCGAAAATACTGGCGAAGCAGTGTGAACAGCAGGCGCTGCCTTTCTCTGTCATCCAGATCGATCTTGACTGCTTTAAGAGCATTAATGACCGGTTCGGGCACCAGGCGGGTGATAAGGTGTTGTCCCATGCTGCGGGGCTGATTGCCAGTACCCTGCGCACTAAAGATATTGCCGGGCGCGTCGGCGGCGAAGAGTTCTGTGTGGTGCTGCCCGGCATGACGCTTGAAGAGGCGGCGGAAGTTGCAGAGCAGATCCGTGAGCGTATCGACAGCAAAGAGATCCTGATTAAGAAAAGTACTACCCTGCGCGTGAGCGCGTCGTTTGGCGTCTCTGGCGCGCAGGAGAAGGGCAATTATCACTTCGAAAATCTGCAATCCACCGCCGATGCGCGTCTGTATGAGGCGAAACAACGCGGGCGTAACCGGGTCATCTGGCAGGATCACGTTAAAAAGTAATCAAGCCCCTCGCGCCAGCCGGCCGCTCCGGTGTGCTGAGTGCGATAAACCCGTGTGGGATCGTTGTTCTTAAGGCTGACCCCCTCCCGGTTGAAGCCTTTCACCACCACGGCGAAGGCTACGCTGTCCAGCAGAGGGGCATCATTGGGGCCGTCGCCCAGGCCCAGCGTTGTCGGGTCAATTCCGTCGTGCAGGCGATACTGTTCCACAAGCCAGTGCACCGCCACGTCTTTGCCACAGCTCGTGTCCAGAATATGCCAGAAGCGAGCACCCGGGACGATCTTCAGCCCCTGCCGGGCCAGTTCGGCTGCGAAGCGTTTCATTTGTTCATCACTGTCACGCCAGATCAGCGTCACGGAAGCCTCGTGTTTACGTGCAAGCGCCGCACGGGGACGGCTTAGCCCGGTCCATTCGGCGACCACGCGCTCATCCACATCGTCGAAGGTGGTGAATTTCAGATGCATCTCCTGGCGTACCCGGGCAATAAACTGCCAGATATCGTCATGCTTCTTTTCTGAGATGAACCGTGCGGCGTTTTCCCACCGTACGTCAGGCTGGATCACCGCGCCGTTTTCCGCAATGTAGGGCAGCCCGCCAAGGCCAAGTTCCTGCTGGATGTCACGCATTTCGGACGCGGTTTTGCTGCTGCACAGAATGACTGGTACCTGTTCATCCTGTAATCTCTTCAGCCAGGAAGCGGCAGGCTGCCAGTCGAGAGTGTGAAAATCCAGCAGCGTACCGTCGAGATCGGTAAAGACGAGCAGAGTCTCCTTTAGCGAAGGCATAACGTCTCCTGAATAATGATGTTCATCTAAGAAAAGTCTTAAAAAAACTCAGCATTGATATCCCGTTGAAGTGGAAACGATCCCGATAAACCCACACGCAGCGCATGTTTATACTCATAACCAAAATTCACATGTATAAAATATAATATTCGCTAAGAGAATATATGCTTGTAAGACAAATCTGTTGGGGATAATGTCTTACCTGCATCAGATTTCCTGGTGTAACGAATTTACAAGTGCTTCTTGCATAAGCAAGTTTGATCCCGGTCATCCCCATGACCGGGATTTTTTTCGCCTTAGCGGTTCGTTTCCGAGACACTAAAGTCATGGATATCCAGCTCGAATGCTTCAGCCAGTTCACGGTAGGTATGGTAATCACGACCATTGACCACGACACGGTCTGAATTATCCTCCGCGCGATGAACTTCGGACTCACTGATTTCATTAATGGCGGCAAGCAGGGCATCGACATCCACTTCCACCTCACGCTTAATGGTGTCGCTGTACTCTTTGTCAGTCTTCATGGCGGGCTCCTCATTTAACCGTCTCAACAGCTAAGTATAGACCGCACACAAAAACGCCATTCGCGTCAGGCGGCGATGCCAGCCAGGGTAATTTGTTCTACACTGGCTCAAAACCACAGGAGGAATGTATGAAGGTCAATGATCGGGTAACCGTCAAAACGGACGGTGGGCCGCGCCGCCCGGGCGTGGTGCTGGCAATAGAAGAGTTTAATGAAGGCACAATGTATCTGGTGTCGCTGGAAGATTACCCGCTCGGCATCTGGTTCTTCAACGAACTGGGGCACCCGGATGGGATCTTTGTGGAAACGGCTGAATAGGTCGGCGTCGGGGGCGTCTTCTCCCCGGCCCGGCTGCTGAAAAGCAAAATCTCTGGCCAGGCCAGAGATCAAGGTAGGGTACAACATGGCCGTGCAAATTAGCGCATATTAACGAAAATCCCATTCGTCACATTATCTGTCAGGCGTACGACATGGTATATCACTTGCTTATTATGCGTTTTAATTTTCCTTTTAATATTTCCTTTGTGTGACGATACTGTTTTTGCCTTGATATTCATCTGGTCTGAGATCTGAATTGTCCCTTGTCCAGCCATCCACATTCTTAGCATACTTGATTCAGTTCTGCTTAATGATAGAGTGGGTAAGTTAACCGCCCCTACATTCTTAACTTCTTTATTCAAATAATCGCCCAGAATGTCATCAAGCGACTCTGGTTTAATCGATTTCGAACTGATTAATAAGTTTTTACGCACCAACAAATACTCATCGAAATGAATATTGGCGATCGCCATAAAAACAATAAACAGGGTTCTGGGATGCTGATTAATGATCTGCTTAATGTGCTGACTGTTAGCGGGGTCGTGAATGAAACAGTCCTCATTAATAAACACCACGCCGGGCTTGTGAGTCTCACAAGCGGCTGCGAGTTCTTCAACGGTGTGTGCATCGTTGATGTCTCTCTTTCTTACCCCTCTGCTTGCTAAGTACCCGGTTAACCCTAGCCGGGTGTAGCTGCATAAATCCATAATGATCGTTGACATGGCATACCCTCACTCAATGCGTAACGATAATTCACCACCTGCCTGAGAGCTCATAAACAGCCATACGGGATGGAAAAAATCTAATAAAACCTGTGAGCATGACAAAGACTTTCAGGCGAACTCACTATCCCGTAAAGTTACGTATAATTTGCCAGGAATCATCTTAAAGTAAAGTAAATATTAAGTATTGTGAGGTGGTTAGAAACATTTAAACCGCGTCAGATATATCCTGGTAGATGTTTTTCAAGATTATTTTTAGGAATATCCTCAGAAAGACATTGCAAACACTGCGGGTTATTATTTGCGTGGAAGTTCGCTGACAATATCCGCTAAGAGATTGAATATCTCGCTGAATAAATGCTCGCAGAAAGGGGCGATAAGTGGCATCAATAATGACATTAATAAAAGGCCAACCGTCAACGTCACCGGAAAGCCGATGACGAATACCGACAGCTGCGGGGCCATTCGGTTGAGTAAACCCAATGCGAGGTTAACGGTGAGCAACAGGGTTATGACAGGCAGCGCCAGCATCAGCCCGTTGAGGAAGATCAGCCCGGCAGCCCGCACCAGCGCCAGAAAAGCGTTACTGTTCACCGGGTTGTCGCCAATCGGCAGCGTGTGGAAGGTGTCCACCAGCATAGAGATGAGCCACAGGTGGCCGTTGAACGAGAGAAACAACAGCATCGCCAGCAGGTCGATAATACGCGCCAGCACGGGCATATTCAGATGGCTGCCCGGGTCAACGAACGTCGCGAAAGACAGACCCATCTGCAAACCGATCAGTTCGCCCGCCGTTCGTACCGCGGCGAAGGCGAGCTGCATCGTAAATCCGACCGCCACGCCAATCATCACCTGTTGCAGGGCAATCCAGATCGCATTCGGGGAAAAAATCGGAATATCCACCGCCGGCAGGGAAGGGGCAACGATAATGGTGATAACCATGCCCAACCCAATTTTGATGCGTTTAGGCACCGACTTTTCACTGAGTATGGGGGCGGTGGAGATCAGCGCCATGATGCGCAGCATCGGCCAGAAATAGATCCCGAGCCACTGAACAAACTGATCGCTGGTGAATTGCAGCATCGTCCGTCAGCCGATGATGTAAGGCAGATTGGTGAACAGGTTGCGCATGTAGTCCAGCAGCAAATTGAGCATCCAGGGCCCGGCAACGATAATCGCCACGAAGACGGCGATGATCTTCGGGATGAACGACAGGGTCATTTCGTTAATCTGCGTGGCGGCCTGAAGAATACTGATAATCAGACCGGTTACCAGCGCAACCAGAAGCAGGGGCGCGGCGACGGCAATCGCGACTTTCATCGCTTCCGTGCCCATCATCATGACCGACTCAGGCGTCATTGCGTGCTCCTCAACTGTAGAAACTCTGCGCCAGCGAGCTGACCAGCAGTTGCCAGCCATCGACCAGCACGAACAGCATGATCTTAAAGGGCAGGGCAATGGTTGCGGGCGGGACCATCATCATCCCGAGCGCCATCAGGACGCTGGCGATCACCAGGTCAATAATCAGGAACGGAATGAAAATGGTGAAGCCAATCTGGAACGCCGTTTTCAGCTCACTGGTCACATACGCTGGCAGCAGAATGCGCATCGGCACCGCTTCCGGTCCCTGTAACTCGCCCGTGTTAGCGAGACGGGCAAACAGGGCCAAATCCGCTTCGCGCGTCTGGCGAAGCATAAATTCACGTAATGGCTGAGCCCCCTTTTCCAGGGCAACCTGCATGGAAATTTTATCTTCGCTGAACGGCTGGTACGCCTCGGTGTAAATCTTGTCGATAACCGGCGACATAATGAAAAAGGTCAGGAACAGGGCTAAACCCAGCAGCACCTGATTGGGCGGCGCGGACGGCGTGCCGAGCGCATTTCGCAGCAGACCAAACACAATGATGATGCGGGTGAAACTGGTCATCATCAGCAGGATCGCCGGGATAAAGGTCAGTGAGGTGATGAACACCAGCGTCTGCACGGAGAGGGACCAGCTTTGTCCCCCGTTCGCCAGCGGCGTAGAAACCAGCCCCGGCAGCTGCGCATACACAGAAGGCGCGAACAGGCCCAGACCTGCCAGCGTAAGCAATAACAAACGGCGCATCAGGATCTCCCGGAACGCTTGAGCAAACTCTTCATAACGGACTGAAAATCCGCAGGGGCCGGGGCGTTAGCCTCCACCGTGACAGGCGAAGGGGGCAGCGTGTGAAGAACATTAATGCTGGAGGCAGTCACGCCCAGCACCAGTCGCGCATCTTCCACTTCCACAATGACCACGCGCTCGCGTGGGCCGAGTGTGGTGCTGGCGCTGACCTTCAGTCCGCGCGTGCCGGCCGTTTTCCCCGCCAGCCCGAAACGCTTTGCCAGCCAGGCGGCGATAAGGATAAAGGCAATAATACCGAACAGCGCGCCGCTCACCTGAAGCAGCGGGGAGCCGGGTACGGCGGAGGGCGCGGACAGTGTTGCCTGGGTTTTCATACTTAACGGCTCAGGCGACGCATACGTTCGGAAGGGGTAATGATGTCGGTGATACGTACGCCGTATTTATCGGCCACCACCACAACTTCGCCCTGTGCAATCAGGTAGCCGTTGATCAGAATATCCAGTGGCTCACCCGCTAAACCGTCCAGGGCTACAACGGAACCCTGCGTCAGGCGCAGCAGCTCTTTAATAGTCATGCGGGTGCGGCCCAGCTCAACGGTCAGCTTGACCGGAATGTCCATAATCAGGTCGATGTCCTGTAACGTCCCGCTGACGTCGCCGCCGCCTAACTGCTGGAAGACCGCGTCTGCCGCGCTTTTCGTCGGCGTCGTTTTTTGCTCGTTTAACGCGTCAGCCCACAGATCGTCCAGTGCTCCGCTGTTTTCATCGGACGGATTGTTCATGTCACTCATTTGGGCTGTTCCTCATTCAGCGAATTCAAAATCGGGTTGATCAAGTGCTCAACGCGTAACGCATACTGGCCGTTAATTGTGCCGTACTGGCTTGTCAGCACGGGTACGCCATCCACATGGGCAATAATGCGGTCGGGTTTATCTATCGGCAAAACGTCGCCGGGTTGTAATTTCAGGATCTGCGATAACCGCATGGAGATGTCGGCAAAGTTAGCCACCAGCTCCAGCTGCGAGTGCTGAACCTGGCGCACCAGGTTCTCACGCCAGTTCTGATCTTCATGGCGTGAGTTCTCCAGCGGCGGGTTCACCAGCAGTTCGCGCAGCGGTTCAATCATGCTGAACGGCAGGCAGATGTTGAACTCGCCCGTCAGGTTGCCGATCTCGACGTGGAACGGGGTGTTCACCACGATGTCATTCGGTGAGGTGGTGATGTTGGTAAACTTCACCTGCATCTCGGAACGCACGTACTCCACTTCCAGCGGGTTAATCGCTTTCCACGCGTCGCTGTAGGATTCCAGCGCCAGCTTCAGCATGCGGTTAATCACGCGCTGTTCGGTATGGGTAAACTCGCGGCCTTCCACTTTGGTCGGGAAACGGCCATCGCCACCGAACAGGTTATCCACCGCGATGAACACCAGGCTTGGCGAGAACACCACCAGGCCGGTACCGCGCAGCGGTTTCAGATGGATCAGGTTAAGGTTGGTTGGCACCGGCAGATTGCGGGCAAACTCATGATACGGCTGAATGCGGATCACACCGACGGTGATATCCGGGCTACGACGCAGCAGGTTAAACAGCCCCATTCGGAACTGACGTGCGAAACGTTCGTTGATGATCTCCAGCGCCTGTAAACGCTCGCGCACCACGCGACGCTGGGTATTGGGATCGTAGGGACGAATATTATCGTCGCCGGTCAGACCCGGCTTCGGATCGTCACTCTTATCGCTGTCGCCATTGAGCAGCGCATCGATTTCTGCCTGAGAAAGAATACTGTCGCCCATGTCGTTACCGCAGAATGAAGGCTGTATACAGAACGTCAGTGACTTCCTGCTTAGGTTGGCCGTTGACCAGCGGGGTCGCCAGCGTCTGTTTGATCGCATCGACCAGCTTTTGCTTGCCCACATCGGTGGCGAGCGCGGAGGCATCCTGACGAGAAAACAGCAGCAGCAGACGGCTACGCACTTCTGGCAGGTAGTCGTTCAGACGTGCACGGGTCGCTTCATCTTTCAGACGCAGCGTAATGCCCACGTAAAGCACGCGATCCGCATCGCCGAGGTTCACGGTGAATGTATCCAGCGGGTAGAAGACCGGCGCCGGTGGAGGCGGCGCTTCAGCTTTGGCGGCTGCGCTGGAGGGTTCCTGCTGCATACGCCAGTAACTGTAGCCTGCGGTGGCGCAGGCCGCGAGGGTAATCAACACCAGCAGCGGGATCCAGATGGAACGCTTGCTTTTTTTGGTGATAGCGGAGTCTGTCATCTGATACGAGCTTCCTGTTTCGGTACAGCTTAATACGGTGATTATCCCGTGTCCGGCTTAGGTCAAAGCGTGGAAAAGACGGGGATAATCACGTTACCTCTGGCGTTTAGGCAAAGATGTCTACGGCACGGCTGCCGCGCGCGGCGGATTGCAGGGCGGCAGGGGTTGGCAATAACTCTTCGCTCTCCTCGTTAAACCCGCCATGCTGGCCTGAACGCGAAGCATGCTGTTGTTGCCCGGATGAAGATTGCTGCTGCCCGGCAAAGCCTTCGCTGCTGACGCTGCTTTGGGAAAGCTGTATGCCGTTTTCCGCAAGCTGCGTGCGCAGGATCGGCAGGGCCGCTTCCAGCGCCGCACGAACGTGGCTGTGGGGCGAAACCATCTGCAACTGCGCCTGGTTGTCATCCAGCTTAAGCGAAATTTGCACCTGACCCAGATCTTCCGGGTGCAGGCGTAGCTCTGCGGTCTGTTGGCCCTGTCTGGTGAACAGGGTGATGTGCTGGCTTAGATTCTGCTGCCATTCGTGCGTGCCCAGCGGCTGGCTTAACACCGGCGCGGTCGCAACGGTAGCGGCAGACTGGGGAGTTGCCAGGTGACTAACGATCGGGGCCAGCGTCGCGGTTGGGCTGGCGGCAGACGACGCCGTGCTCACTACGTCCTGCTTCTCCGCGAGGGCGGCAACAGCTGGCGTAACGGCTGCCGTGGCGGGCAGCGACGTGTCGCTGTCCTGAACCGACGTTTTTTCCTGAACCGTTAACGCATGGCTAAGCGGCTGATGCTGGCCGTTGTCCGTCTGGGCTAGCGCAGAGGGGAGGGCGGCACGGGGGGCGACCTCCCCGGTGCTTGCTGGCTGCGTCGCCATTGGGGTGGTAGTCTGCTGGTGCGGTAACATCGCCATCAGCGCGCTTAACCCGGCCAGCTCCTCTTCTTCAGTCGTGGTCTCGCTGTTTGCTTTCGCGTCCGTCCGGGTCAGCGCCTTCAGCGCATCCGTATTCGCTGCGGGTTTCAGGCCGGGGACGAGGCTTTGCAGGGAGACGGCGGTATCTTCATCAGTCAGGGTCTCCTGGCGGGAGAGCAGCTCGGCGATTTTGGCCTGGAGCGTGGTATCACCGTTTTTTTCCTGTGCCGCTGTCGACAGCTTGCTTCCCGCCGCTTTCAGATCGCCCAGCGTCAGCGGAGCATCTTTGCCTTTGCCGGTGGTCTCGGTCAGCGCGCCCGCCAGCAGAGAGAGAAAATCTTGCGCGCCCTCAGCGCCTTTTCCGGTCAGCGTGCCGCCGGACGGGTCGCTGTCGGTCATCAGCAGTTGTTGCAGTGTGATCATTCTGGTTTCCTCATTGATGCGCGCTGGGCAAACTCATCCATTTTTTTCTGATCCAGACGGTTTTCCGCCAGGGTCGAGGCTGCAATCTGCCGGTCCTGTAAGGTTTGCCAGGCCTGCAACCGCTGTTTTTTCTCGCGCCAGAAATTCAGCGCGGTATCGACTTTTTGCGTCCACTGGTTAAGCTGCTGGCGATGCTGCTCAATCGCCTTTTCCAGCGTCTGGATAAACTGCTGATAGTTAATCCAGCGCTGGCTACCAATGCCCTGCGTCATGTCGGTGTTAAGGTTGGTGCGATATTCATGCTGATAGTCGATTAACATCTTCAACTGTTCTTCAGCCTGCTGGCACCCGCGTCGCATTGCGCCAAGTTGCAATGCGGCATCATCAACTTCTTTTTCAGCCAGATCTTTCAGCGTTGATAACGCGCTGTTCTGCGCCATGACCTTCGCCCTCCACCTGTGTTACACCTGCGGGAAAATCAGCTCCAGTGCCTGGAGGGAATCTTCCCAGTCGGCGCGTTCAAAAATACCCTGTTGCAGAAATGCCTCCAGCTGCGGCCACAGGGCAATCGCTTTATCGAGCATCGGATCGCTGCCTTTGGCGTACGCCCCGACGCTTACCAGATCGCGGTTGCGCTGGAAGCTGGAGAGCAGTTGTTTGAAGTTACGCACGCGGGCGTAGTGTTGCTCAGTGATCAGGGCCGTCATCGCACGGCTGATCGAGGCTTCAATATCAATCGCCGGGTAGTGCCCGGCTTCGGCCAGACGGCGCGACAGCACGATATGGCCGTCGAGGATCGCGCGCGCAGAATCGGCAATCGGGTCCTGCTGGTCATCGCCTTCGGTCAGTACCGTATAGAACGCGGTGATGGAACCTCCGCCGCTGATGCCATTCCCCGCACGCTCAACCAACGCCGGGAGCTTGGCGAAGACCGACGGCGGGTAACCTTTGGTGGCGGGCGGCTCGCCGATGGCCAGCGCAATCTCACGCTGCGCCATCGCGTAGCGGGTCAGGGAGTCCATAATCAGCAGCACGTGTTGGCCCCGGTCGCGGAAATCTTCCGCGATTCGCGTGGCGTAGGCGGCACCCTGCATACGCAGCAGCGGCGATACGTCCGCCGGGGCGGCGATCACCACCGAGCGGGCGCGACCCTCCGCACCAAGAATGTTTTCGATGAAATCTTTGACTTCGCGACCACGCTCACCAATCAGGCCGACGACGATAACGTCCGCCTGGGTATAACGCGCCATCATGCCGAGCAGGACCGATTTACCCACGCCGGAGCCGGCAAACAGCCCCATACGCTGGCCGCGTCCCACGGTGAGCAGGGCGTTAATCGGCCGCACGCCGGTATCCAGTACGTGCTCGATTGGCGTGCGTTGCAGCGGGTTAAAGGGTTGGGTGATCAGCGCGCCGGTTTCGGTGGTATCAGGGGAGGGCAGGCCATCGAGCGGTTTGCCGCTCCCGTCCAGCACGCGGCCCAGCAGCGCCGGACCGAGCGGGAGCTGTTTGCCGCTTTGCAGGCCGTCACCGCTGATGTTTTTTGCGTAGACGCGGGCGCCGGGCAAAATCCCTTCCACTTCCTCAAGGGGCATGAGGAACAGTCGCTGGCCGTTAAACCCGACCACTTCACTTTCCACTTCACGCGTCTCACTCCCGTCCTGACGCTCAATCACGCAGGTGGCGCCGAGCGGAAGTTGCAGACCCGTGGCTTCCAGGACCAGACCGGTGGCACGCGTCAGGCGTCCATAACGACGAACGGATGGCAGCTGCGCCATCTTCGTTTCAAAATTATCGAGCGTGTTAAGCCAGCGCGTAAGGCGAGCGGTCATCAGACGACTCCCGGTGCCGCCAGGCGGCACAGTTCCTGCCAGCGGGTCGCGACGCTGGCATCCAGATCGCCCTCATCCGCCGAGACCTTACAGCCTCCGTGATGGAGCGACGGATCGCCGCGCAGCCGCCAGCCGTGCAGGCTCAGCGTCGCGCCGAGGCTCTCTTCCACGCGCTGCAAATCATCAGGATGCACGCGCAGCTGCGGTTTGCCGCTGAACAGCGGCTCCTGCTGGAGCAGCCCCTGGATTTGCTTAATCAGCGCGGCGTTATCCACGACCGGCGTCTGGCCGATCACCTGACGGGCCGCCTCCAGCGCCATCTGCATCAGGCGCGAGGCAATCACGCTGTCGAGCGCATCCAGCGTGTGCTGAAACTCGCTCACCAGCTGCTGCATGCGGGCATGTAGCGGCGCCTGCTGCTGGCGCGCCTGCTCAATGCCCTGCTCTAAACCTTTCGCCAGCCCTTCCTGATAACCCTGTGCGTGCCCGGTCTGACGGCCTTCGTTCATCCCGGCGTTGAAGCCCTGCTCGTGCGCCTGCATTTGCATCTGGGCCAGCATCTGGGCGCGCTGTTCCTCTTCACTCAGCTCGGGCACGCCCGCCCCGGCGTCGCCCTCATCGGACGACACTATGGCAGGGGTGAACTCTGCGGTGGGAGGGGAGAGGTCGTCAGGCGTCCAGCGCTTCCACGACAGTTCATCAGACATAGGTGTCGTCTCCGCTGCCAATCACCATCTCGCCGGTTTCTGCCAGACGACGAACAATAAGCAGGATCGCTTTCTGTTCGTTCTCCACCTGAGACAAACGCACCGGGCCACGGTTGGCCAGGTCGTCGCGCAGGATATCGGCCGCACGCTGGGACATGTTGCGCAGGAACTTCTCGCGCAGCGGCTGCTCGGCGCCTTTGAGGGCGATAAGCAGGGACTCCGAATCCACTTCCTGAAGCAGGCGCTGGATGCTGCGATCGTCCACTTCGACCAGGTTTTCGAACAGGAACATCTCGTCGATAATTTTCTGTGCCAGTTCGCCGTCGAACTCGCGCACCGCCGTAATAACCGCCTCTTCCTGCTGCGTTTTCATCAGGTTGATGATTTCCGCTGCCGTTCTCACGCCGCCCATTTTGCTGCGCTTGAGGTTCTGGCCGTCAAGCAGGTTGTTCAGCACTTCGGTCAGCTCCGCCAGCGCGGCTGGCTGGACGCCGCCGAAGGTGGCGATACGCAGCATCACGTCGTGGCGCAGGCGCTCGTCGAACAGCGCCAGAATATCGGCCGCCTGGCCCCGTTTGAGGTGGACCAGAATGGTGGCGATAATCTGCGGGTGCTCGTCGCGAATAAGATCGGCGGCGCTTTGCGGTTCCATAAAGTTGAGCGTTTCGATCCCGCTGGCGGTGTCGCGCGTTTCGAGAATATCTTCCAGCAGGCTGGCGGCGCGCTCTTCGCCCAGCGCCTTAACCAGCACGGAGCGCAGGTATTCGTTGGCGTTGACGTTGAGCGCAGCAAACTGCTCGGCTTCCTGCTCAAACTCCGCCAGCACTTCGGTCAGTTGCTTGTTGGAGATCTGGCGCACGTTGGCCATCGCCGCGCTGAGGATCTGCACTTCTCGCTGAGAGAGGTGTTTAAACACCTCCGCCGCGCGATCTTCGCCAATGGTCATCAGCAGGATGACGCTCTTATCGGTGCCTGTAAGCGTATTACTCATGTTCGTTACCCATCCAACCGCGGATGACCAGCGCGACGACGCGCGGATCGTTATCTGACATTTCGCGAATGCGCTGGCTCATCACCTCTGCGCCCATACGCTGGTTAGCACGGCGCTGCTGCATCTGTTCATCTTTGCTGAGACGAACTTCAACCGCTTCTTCCTCGTCCGGACGCGCGTTCTTCTGTTCCAGCGCGGCTTTTTCAGCTTCAGCGCGACGCTGAAGCTGAGGACGGACACCCTTACGCCACAGCAGCCACGCGACAATCAGCACCAGCAGCCAGCGGCCTGCGGACATCAGCTGATCGAAGAACGCCTGCTGTTGCCAGAACGGCAGTTCGCCACCGGTCTCATCCACCGGGTTGAACGGTGAGTTCACAACGTTGAGGGTATCGCCACGTTTTTCAGAGAAGCCCATCGCTTCGCGGGTCAAATCTTCGATCTGCTTCATCTGCTCCGCCGTGAGCGGCAGCGGTTTACCGTCCGGCAGCGTTTTGTAGTTCACCACCACGGCAACAGAGAGACGCTGAATATCGCCCGTGTTCAGTTTGGTATGGCGGATAGTCCGGTCGACTTCGTAGTTGGTCGTTTCGTTACGGCTGCTGTTACGCGGGCCGGCACTGTTCGCGGTCGAGGTCGTCTGCTGATTCGTTTGCTGACCGTTCTGCGGGTTGGCCGGCGGCGTGGAGATTGGCGCGGCGTTGGCAGGTGCAGGCTGGTTAGAGAGCGCACCCGGCACACCGCCAGGATACTGGCCACCGACCTGTT
The DNA here is from genome assembly GCF_049236925.1 of Enterobacter cloacae complex sp. SYL003. Taxonomy (NCBI): domain Bacteria; kingdom Pseudomonadati; phylum Pseudomonadota; class Gammaproteobacteria; order Enterobacterales; family Enterobacteriaceae; genus Enterobacter; species Enterobacter cloacae complex sp. SYL003. Next base: position 140,247 of record NZ_JBMKJK010000001.1, read on the forward strand.
CCGTCTCATTGATCTGACGCGAGCGTAACACGGCGCGAGAAGCATCCCCGTTCGGGGCGTACTGCTCTTCGGTCTGTTCTTTATTCGAGAAATCAATCTGCGCGGTGACCTGCGCATGCACGTTGCTGTTGCCCACCACCGGGCCCAGAATCGCTTCGATGCGACGCTGGAGACGGCCTTCCACGTCGGCAGCGTATTTCAGCTGGGCGTCGTTGAGATCGCGCCCGGCGGTGTTGGACTGCGTCAGCAGGTGACCGCTCTGATCCACCAGCGTAACGTTACCCGGCGGCAGACCGGCTACCGCACTGGAGACCAGGTGCGTGACGGCGCTGATCTGGCCTTCATCCAGCGCACGACCGGGTTCGAGGTTAACCGTCACAGAGGCAGAAGGGGACTTTTGTTCGCGGACAAACAGGGATGGCTTAGGCATCGCCAGGTGCACGCGGGCACTTTTCACCGGGCCTAAGGTTTCAATCGTACGGGCCAGCTCACCTTCCAGCGCGCGCTGGTAGTTAACCTGCTCGCTGAACTGACTGATGCCGAATTTTTCCTGATCCAGCAGTTCAAACCCAACCGCGCCGCCTTTCGGCAGCCCCTGCTGGGCGAGACGCAGGCGAAGCTCGTGCACTTTATCTGCCGGCACTTCAAGCGCACCGCCGTTATCGGCAAAGCGATACGGGATGTTCATCTGGGTCAGCTGGGTGACGATGGCACCGCCATCCTGGTCGGAAAGGTTGCTGTAGAGCGTGCGGTAATCCGGGCTTTTTGCCCATAAGACCATCGCGACAACGATCGCAATGGCGGCAGCGCCTGCCACAATCAACGGGATCTTAGGGTTGGCGCGAAGGCGGTTCATCCACTCGAGTGATTTATTCTGCGGCGCTGTCGATGCTGCTGTCGCACTCATTGCGCACCTCTTAAATCCTGGTGGTTTACGTTATTCGTGTAGAGAAACAAAACTGACTCCCGGGTCGGCAAACACGACAAAAGTTCCATACTGATGGCCCTGCCATTATTTGATGAATCGGGATTTTCTATGCGTCAAATAACCTGGTTTTTTAACGCTATTTACCGCCATTATCTTATTGACAAGCTGTTAGTCTTGACATCGTAAAAAACCATCCAGGGGAGAGTCATGGCTATACAGGGCATTGAAGGGGTACTCAGTCAGTTACAGGCGACGGCGATGACCGCCCGTAATCAGAGCGTAACTGACCAGCCGCAGGGCATTAGCTTCGCCGGTCAACTGCATGCGGCGCTGGACCGGATCAGCGATAAGCAAAACGCGGCCCGTACCCAGGCTGAGAGATTTACCCTCGGTGAACCCGGCGTGGCGCTCAACGATGTGATGGCCGATCTGCAAAAAGCGTCGGTGTCATTGCAGATGGGGTTGCAGGTACGTAACAAGCTGGTGTCGGCGTATCAGGACGTGATGTCGATGCAGGTGTGAAACCTTCCAATCTTACGCTGGCAGCCTGATGGCTTTAATGCCACAATATTTTTTTCTTCGCATGCAGGAAAGATGATGAAAAAAGTAGCAATTGTGGCTGCAATGCTGACGTTAGCGGGATGCGTTCAGGTCGAAAACTATCAGGAAGTGGTTAAGCATCCGGCACCTTCGCATCTGGCAGGTTACTGGCAGTCGAAAGGGCCGCAGAGCGCGATGGTGAGCCCGGAGGCGATTGCCACGCTGGTGGTGACGCCAGAGGGTGATACCCTGGACTGCCGTCAGTGGCAGCGCGTTATCGCGGTGCCGGGTAAGATCATGCTGCGTTCAGATGATTATTATAACGTGACCGAAAAACGAGACGTCTATCCGCTCGAGCGTGATGGGGCGGCGCTGGAGTATGACGGCATGGAACTGTACAAGGTTGACCGCCCAACGGTGGAATGCGCAGATTACCTGAGCAAGAATCCGCTGGAGAGTAAGCTTCCGTAACCGTTTTGGAGTTTGCGCCCTCTACCCGTGGTCTGAGGGATCTCCACAAAATAATGCCTTCACCGTCGGCCCCCTCTCCCTGGAGGGAGAGGGCTGGGGTGAGGGGGAACATACGGCTCTGGTGGTCATTCCGTTCACTTTATGTTCCTTGCTACTCTGTAGCGACATGAGCGGTGAACGTGCCAGGGTGGCTCAGTTGCCACCACCCTGGCGACCCGGGCTCCCGGCGGAAAATCGCCGCTTCGCGGTACCCTCAGCTTTTTCCTTCAGGCTATCGGGTCGGGCATGAGCCTGCATCCATGCAGGCCACGCCCTCTCGGCGCTTCCCTGCGCCTCGCCCCGGCCTTACGGAAACGCTTCGGCGATTTACAGCCGGACCAGGGCATTGCTGAAAGTCCTCAGTTATTATGAAGGCAACGTTATTGCTTCTGCTTTCAAATTACTGGAGATATCTCTCCCTGTGGGAGAGGGTCGGGGTGAGGGCATCAGGCCGCACCTTTCCCGTACTACAGCGCGTCTTCAATCACCCAGACGCTAACGCTTCCCCCGTTACAGAAGAACGTCCCTTCGCCATCCGCCGCCGTGGTCACGGTTTCCTCGCGGTTGCCTAAAAAATCACGCCAGGTCTTATTGCCGTAATTCTCGCCGAGGCAGATCGTCTTCTCACCGTCATCACCATTCGACAGCACCACCACACAGCCCGGGTGCTCCTCTGTCCCGCTGCGGCTAAACGCAATGCAGTTTGGATGATCGAAAAGGAGGGTTTGCACGCCGTGGGCAAAACGCTGCCGGGCGAGGATCAGCTCGTGGAGCTGTTCAATCACCGGCATATCAATGTGATACGTCTCACCATCCCCGCCAGTGTCGTCATAGCTGGCGCCAAAAAGATCCGGGTAGAACACGCTCGGCACGCCGTTTTCACGCAGCAGGATGAGCGCGTAAGCCAGCGGTTTGAACCAGGCTTCAACCGGGGCTTCCAGCGCCTGCAAGGGCTGGGTGTCATGGTTGGCCACCAGCGTTACGGCATGGAACGGATCGGCTTCCACCAGCGTACCGGTGAAAATCTGGCTCATATCGTAGTCGCGTCCCTGGCGTGACGCTTCGTGAAATTTCATTTGCAGCGGCGCGTCAAACAACATGGTTTTGCCGTCCACCTGATTGATGTATTGCTGCAATTTATCCACTTCGTGAGACCAGTATTCCGCCACAATAAATAGCGGCTGCGGGGCCACCTCCTGGACATGTTCAATCCACTCTTTATAGAACCAGGCTGGAATGTGTTTTACCGCGTCCAGGCGGAAGCCGTCGCAGTGGGTTTGCTCCATCACCCAGCGCGCCCAGTATTTGATCTCCTCCGTCACCGCGTGGTTGCGAAAATCAATATTTTCACCCATCAGGTAATCGAAATTGCCCATCTCGTCGTCGACCTGATCGTTCCAGCCTTCGCCGGTGTAGTCGTTAACGATTTTGAAGATACCGTCCTCACTGGGATTTTCAATGTGGTCGATACCGCTAAAGCATTTGTAATCCCAGATGAACTGCGAATACTGCCCGGCCCGAACGGGGAAGGTGTAGCGCGTCCAGGCTTCACATTCGATGATCTCATCGCTGATTTGGGTGCGATCCTGAGCATCCACGCGCTGCACGCGGACGGGTTCCTTTTCATCGGCCCCCATTTTATGGTTGACCACCACGTCCAGAAGCACCGCAATCTGGTTGCTTTTTAAGGCGTTGATGGCCTCCAGCAGTTGGGCTTTATCGCCGTATTTGGTGGCGACGCTGCCTTTCTGGTCAAACTCACCGAGGTCGAAAAGGTCATAAGAGTCATACCCGACGGAATAGCCGCCGGATGCGCCTTTGTAGGCCGGGGGTAACCAGACCATATTGATGCCGATTTCGTTCAGGTTGGGGGCTAATGCCGTGACTTCTCGCCACAATTCACCGCCGGTGGGGTAGTACCAGTGAAAACATTGTAAAAGGGTTGGGTTGCGCATGCACCATCTCCATGAGGTCGCGAAACTCAAGTATGGAGCAGGTTTGGCAGAAATGCCTGGCGAACGAAACGGTTAACGCTTGCCCGCCAGTTAAATGGCTAATTAATATCGCTATTACTTTGCGGAACCAGGACATGACCGCCCTGATTACCGTAGGTGGAGAGAACGGTTTTCTGGATGGAGGATTGCCCAACCAGCTTCGCCAGCTCATCCATTCTGGCTTGCAGCAATGTTTTTACCTGGCCTTCGTTGTCCAGGATCACCCGCAGCGTCGGGCGAAGCTGCTCCTGAATCTGCATCGAAGGTTCACTTTCCTGAGTGAGACGAGCCAGTGAGTGCACCGCATTAACATAGTCGGTTTCACAGATGATTAGATCATCCCATAGTCCCTGCCGCGCCAGTCGCAACATCAACTGGCTCTGCTCAAGGAGTTGCTGATAAAGGGCATAAAGTTGCGGTGCGTTACTCATTAGACGGCGTCCTGGACAAGAGTTGGTATACCTGCTGCCTCCTTCCAGCCATCCGCAATATTGCGCAGTAAATTCTCCACCTCTTCGATGGCACTGGCATCATTGCGAAGGTTGGCCTGAAGCAGGCGACGAACCATGTAGGCATAGAGAGCGATCAGGTTTTGTGTTAACTCGTCTTTACTCTCTTCATCTAATCCGACCTTCAGGCCATTTTCGATGATATTAATCGCTTTGGAGAGTGCTAACCCTTTTGCCGGGATATTACCGTCTTCCAGGAACAGACGCGCGCGTACCAGCGCGCTGAGGGCACCATCAAATAGCATGATAACCAACTGCTGCTGGCTGGCGCTCATCACCGCGCTTTCAACTTCTATCTTTGCGTAGGCCTGCGTGCCTTTTGCGCCGTACATGTTATCCCCCTCGGGTCTGATTATCTGTTACTACTTGTTGGAAGACGTATTTTCGAATTGTTGTGTAAGGTAGCTGCTCGTAGAGTTCAGCGAGTTCATCATGACGTCCAATTGCGTAAACTGTTCTTTATAACGCGCTACCATGGTGTCGATACGCTCGCTGGCCGCGTTGTATTGCTTAGTTAAATTGTTCAGGGTTTTACTGACGCCATCTTTTGCAGCCTGAATGATGCCGGTACTGGAGAGCCAACCTGTGAGGTTTGTTCCAACGGTGGTGGTGATACCGGATGTTTTCCCGTCACCGATCAGCAGGTCTTTGATACCAGCCGCGCTGTTTTTCATTGCCGCGCTAAGCTTGTCATCATCCACTTCCAGTTTACCGGTGCTTGGGTCGGTAGTGATGCCAGCTTGAGCCAGGGTCTTGATATTGGAACTGGTGTGAGGATTATTCAGCACGCTTCTCAACTGAGTCTGAATAGTGCGTAGCGTACTGTCGCCTAATAACGCGCCGTTGCTGGTATTCTGAGCGTCTGAACCCGCATCCACAGCAGTATATTTTGTGAGGCTGCTGAAAGTATCTTGCAGGGAGTTATACGCCGTCACCCAGTCGTTTATCGCTTTGGTCGCTTTAGTGTTATCGGTAGTGATCGTTAAGGTCTGATTACCGGTTGTCACGTCGTTCAGGTTGAGAGTGATATCTTCCAGCGCATCACTGATTGTATTGCTGCTGTTTTCAATATCAACGTTATTAACTTTCAATAGCGCATTTTGGGCCGTAACGCTTTCCATCATGCCGTTAGCGGTATCTGCGCTATTACCGTTGTAGCCCATGAAGGACTGAAGTGCCGCATCGCCGCTGACACTAATAGTCATGGCATTGTCTTTACCGGTATCTTTCGACGTAATGGACAGACGATACTCACCATTACCGACGTTAATAATACTGGCACTTACGCCAGCATCCGCTTTGTTGATCGCATCTCGGATACCAGTTAGAGAACTGTTTTCTGCACTGATATTAATGGTGACAGGTTTCTTGTCACCACCTTGCTGAATGGTGATGGTGCTGTCCGCTGTCGCAATCGCCGTTTTATTGTCACTTTGCGTTTTAGCTGTTGTCAGGGTTTGCGCCTGCGCAAGCTGCGATACGTTAATGGTGTATTTACCCGCAATCGCGCTGCCGCTGGTTGTAGCACTGAAGGATGTGCTGCTGCTGGCGGTGGTAGTCGCTGTAAAGAGATCGGCTTTGCTAAGTGCAGTATTTGCCGTCTGGAAGGATTCCAATGCACTTTTCAGCGTGCCGTAAGCACTAAGTTTTGCTGTATAGGAAGTTTGCTGCTTAGAGATCGGCGTCAGTTGTGCTTTTTGTGCAGCGGTCAGACTGTCCAGAATGTCGCCTAACTGCAAACCTGATCCGACTCCCAACGTAGAAATACTTGCCATATTTATTCCTTAATGTAACGACATGTAGAACGAATAGTGGGGTTATCGGCCTCAACTCAGGAAAGTTTACGGTTAGGTTCAAATTTTTAATGGCGAGAATAACGCTATTGGAGAAGAGTATTTCCGTGGCTAAAAAAATTAACGCGATCCTGAAAAAAAATCTAAAGGTTGGTTTGGACCAGACGATAACACCATTGACGGCGATGAAGCCGAAGGGTGGAAACCCAAATCTAACCCACAGATTTGATGAACAACAGGAAACGTAATCATGGCACAAGTCATTAATACCAACAGCCTCTCGCTGATCACTCAGAACAACATCAACAAGAACCAGTCTTCAATGTCTACCGCCATTGAGCGTCTGTCATCTGGTCTGCGTATCAACAGCGCAAAAGATGATGCTGCTGGCCAGGCGATTGCTAACCGCTTCACCTCCAACATCAAAGGTCTGACTCAGGCTGCACGTAACGCTAACGACGGCATCTCTGTTGCACAGACTACTGAAGGCGCACTGTCTGAAATCAACAACAACTTACAGCGTATTCGTGAGCTGACCGTTCAGTCTTCTACCGGTACTAACTCCCAGTCTGACCTGGACTCAATTCAGGATGAAATCAAATCCCGTCTGGACGAAATTGACCGCGTATCTGGTCAGACCCAGTTCAACGGCGTGAACGTGCTGGCAAAAGACGGCTCCATGAAAATTCAGGTTGGCGCGAACGATGGCCAGACCATCACCATCGACCTGAAACAAATAGACTCTAATACTCTGAAACTGTCCGGTTTTAACGTTAACGGTAAAGGTGGCGTAGCCAACGCAGTTGCAACTGCAGCCGATATGACCGCTGCTGGCTTTACCCTGGCTGGTAATACGTACACAGGTTCTGCAGGATTTAAAGCTGCATCTTCTGCAGATGTATTAGGTAGCCTGGCAAATGGTGACACTGTCCTCAGTGCTGGCACTGTTGCTGATGGTCTCTCAGGAGCAGCAAATACCTACACCTACGATAAAGCAAACGACAAGTTTACTTTCGGTGTAACAGGCGCGACCTCTGCACAGGTTCTGAGCTACCTGAACCCATCTGCGGGCGACACTACCTCAGCTACCGTTACTATCGGTACAACTAAACAAGACGTCATCATTGCTAAAGACGGTACTTTAACCGCTAAAGATGATGGTGCTGCTCTGTATCTGGATACTACCGGCAACCTGACCAAAAACAGCGCGGGTACCCCACCAGTTGCAACACTGGCTGGTCTGCAGGCTAACGGCGGTGGTACTGCGATTGCTTCTTCTATTACCACTGCATCTGGCGAAACCCTGACTCTGGCAGGCGGTACGGCTGGTACTATCGATGTTACTAATGCCTCTATCAGCGCTGACAAACTGCAGAGCGGTGCTGCTGCAGCAGGTTATACAACATCTACCGGCTATGCCGTTGACAACGCCGGTGCGGTTAAAAACGGTGCTGCGGATGTGTATGTTGATAACAACGCTGCATTAACCACCACAAATACAGCTACTTATTTTGTTCAGACTGATGGCTCTATCACCAATGGTTCTGGCAAGGTTGCGCACAAAGATGCGAATGGTAAGATCACCACTGACGCTCAGACTGCTACTACTGCCACTACTGACCCACTGAAAGCCTTGGACGACGCTATCAGCTCCATCGATAAATTCCGTTCTTCTCTGGGTGCGGTACAGAACCGTCTGAGCTCTGCGGTAACCAACCTGAACAACACCACCACCAACCTGTCTGAAGCGCAGTCCCGTATTCAGGACGCCGACTATGCGACCGAAGTGTCAAATATGTCTAAAGCGCAGATAATCCAGCAGGCTGGTAACTCCGTGTTGGCCAAGGCTAACCAGGTTCCTCAGCAGGTTCTGTCTCTGCTGCAAGGCTAATCGCCTGATTACGCTTAAACCCCGCTTCGGCGGGGTTTTTTCTATCCACGCACAAGCGTAACCCCCCAAATAACCCCTCATTTCACCCACTATTCACCCGATTAAAACCCCTCCAGAATCGGATAATCATGCCGATAACTCAACTAACGCAGGGCTGTTTATCGTGAATTCACTCTATACCGCTGAAGGTGTAATGGATAAACACTCGCTGTGGCAGCGTTATGTTCCGCTGGTGCGTCACGAAGCATTGCGCCTCCAGGTACGTTTGCCGGCGAGCGTGGAACTGGACGATCTGCTACAGGCGGGCGGTATCGGGTTATTGAATGCAGTTGACCGGTACGACGCTCTGCAAGGAACGGCATTTACGACTTACGCAGTGCAGCGTATTCGTGGTGCGATGCTGGACGAGCTGCGCAGCCGCGACTGGGTGCCGCGCAGCGTTCGCCGCAACGCGCGCGAAGTGGCGCATGCGATGGGGCAGCTGGAACAGGAACTGGGGCGCAACGCGACGGAAACCGAAGTGGCGGAGCGTCTGGGCATTCCTGTTGAAGAGTATCGCCAGATGTTGCTCGATACTAATAACAGCCAACTCTTCTCTTATGATGAGTGGCGCGAAGAGCATGGCGATAGCATCGAGCTGGTGACGGATGAACATCAGCAAGAAAACCCGTTACACCACTTACTGGAAGGGAATTTACGCCAGCGCGTGATGGAAGCGATTGAAGCTTTACCGGAACGTGAGCAACTGGTGTTAACCCTCTATTACCAGGAAGAGCTCAATCTCAAAGAGATTGGCGCCGTGCTGGAGGTGGGCGAGTCACGGGTGAGCCAGCTGCACAGCCAGGCCATTAAACGCCTGCGCACAAAACTGGGTAAGTTATAGGTGAGTCATTCGCCTTGGAAATGCCGCACAACGTATTGACAACCAGGAGTTATCATGACGGTGCAGCAATCTAAAAGACGGCCTTTAAGCCGCTACCTGAAAGACTTTAAACACAGCCAGACGCATTGCGCCCACTGTAAAAAATTACTCGACCGCATCACGCTGGTTCGTCGCGGTGAAATCGTGAATAAGATTGCGATTTCCCGCCTCGACACGCTGATGGATGAAGCCGCCTGGCTTGAAGAGCAAAAAGAGTGGGTAGCGCTTTGCCGTTTCTGTGGCGATCTCCACTGCAAAGAGCAAAGCGACTTCTTCGATATTATCGGCTTCAAGCAATTCCTGTTTGAACAAACGGAGATGAGTCACGGCACCGTGCGTGAATACGTGGTTCGCCTGCGCCGCCTGGGTCAGCATTTGACCATGCAAAATATCTCCCGCGATCTGCTGACGACCGGATACCTGGATGAAAATCTGGAGCCCTGGCTGCCCGCCACCAGTACCAACAATTACCGCATCGCGCTGCGAAAGTACGCGCAATATAAAGTCCAGATGCCGGGCGTCATAAAGCAGAAAGTCCACGCCGGAACAACTTCTGATATATATTAAAAAAGAATAAGATGTAGCGCAGCCGCCTTTGACGTTGCAGGCGATTTCTCTACACTACGCAAAAATTCCACTGTATCGGAGTACTTATGAAATTAGCAGTTCTGGGTCGTCAGGCGCTGATGGGGATGATGGCCGTTGCGCTGGTCGCGGGGATGAGCGTGAAAACGTTCGCGGCAGATAATCTGCTCAACAAAGTCAAAGAGCGCGGCACGCTGCTGGTTGGGCTGGAAGGAACCTATCCTCCGTTCAGCTTCCAGGGCGACGACGGTAAGCTGACCGGTTTTGAAGTGGAGTTTGCGCAAGAGCTGGCCAAGCATCTCGGCGTCAAAGCCTCCCTGAAACCGACCAAATGGGATGGTATGCTGGCGTCACTGGATTCCAAACGTATCGACGTGGTGATTAACCAGGTGACCATTTCTGACGAGCGTAAGAAGAAGTATGACTTCTCTACGCCGTACACCGTGTCCGGTATCCAGGCGCTGGTGAAGAAAGGTAACGAAGGCAGCATCAAATCCGCCGCGGATCTGAAAGGTAAGAAAGTCGGCGTCGGTCTGGGCACCAACTACGAAGAGTGGCTGCGCCAGAACGTGCAGGGCGTGGACATCCGCACCTATGATGATGACCCGACGAAATACCAGGATCTGCGCGTAGGCCGTATAGACGCCATTCTGGTTGACCGCCTGGCAGCGCTGGATCTGGTGAAGAAAACCAACAATACCCTGGCCGTCGCGGGCGATGCATTCTCCCGTCAGGAGTCCGGCGTGGCGGTGCGTAAAGGTAACGAAGATCTGCTGAAAGCCATTGATGCTGCCATTGCTGAAATGCAGAAAGACGGCAGCCTGAAGGCGCTTTCTGAGAAGTGGTTCGGCGCAGACGTGACGAAATAAGTCTCTGACCGACAAAAAAAGGCGCTTTTAAAAGCGCCTTTTTTATTTCTCGCGCGTCTGCGTGCATAATGAAATAACAATTGTTTGCGTGACCGGAGGAACCATGTCACTACAGAATTTAACGCGCTTTCCCCGTCTGGAATTTATCGGCGCACCCACGCCGCTGGAGTATCTGCCGCGATTTTCTGACTATCTGGGGCGCGATATTTTCATTAAGCGTGACGATGTGACGCCCATGGCGATGGGCGGGAATAAGCTGCGCAAGCTGGAATTTCTCGCCGCCGATGCCCTGCGCGAGGGGACGGACACGCTGATCACCGCCGGGGCAATTCAGTCTAACCACGTTCGCCAGACGGCGGCAGTGGCGGCGAAGCTGGGCCTTCACTGCGTAGCCCTGCTGGAGAACCCGATTGGCACGCAGGCAGAGAATTACCTGACTAACGGTAACCGCCTGATGCTGGATCTGTTCAACGTGCAGGTTGAAATGGTTGACGCGTTGACCGACCCGGCTGCACAGCTTGATGAACTGGCGACGCGCCTGGAAGCGCAGGGCTTTCGTCCGTACGTCATCCCGGTTGGCGGCTCGAATGCGCTGGGTGCCCTCGGCTATGTTGAGAGCGCGCTGGAAATCGCCCAGCAGTGCGAAGGCGCGGTGAGTTTGTCCTCGGTGGTAGTGGCGTCCGGCAGCGCGGGTACCCATGCCGGTTTAGCGGTCGGGCTTGAGCAACTGATGCCGGACGTAGAGTTGATTGGCGTGACGGTTTCCAGAAGCGTTGCGGATCAAAAGCCGAAAGTCGTCACCCTGCAACAGGCGGTGGCAGAACAGCTTGCGCTTCAGGCGAAGGCGGAAATATTGCTGTGGGATGACTACTTCGCGCCGGGTTATGGCACCCCCAATGATGATGGGATGGAGGCCGTTAAGCTGCTGGCCCGCCTCGAAGGTATTCTGCTTGACCCTGTCTATACCGGTAAGGCGATGGCGGGCCTTATCGACGGCATCGCCCGCAAGCGCTTTAAGGATGAAGGACCCATTTTGTTTGTTCATACTGGCGGGGCGCCTGCGCTGTTTGCCTATCATCCCCATGTCTAAAAATCAGGTAGAAAAATAATAATGCAAGAAAGTATTCAACTGGTAATTGATTCGCTGCCGTTCTTGCTTAAAGGCGCAGTGTTTACTTTACAGCTCAGTATCGGCGGGATGTTCTTCGGGCTGGTGCTCGGGTTTGTGCTGGCACTGATGCGCATGTCGAACGTCTGGCCGGTGCGGTGGCTGGCGCGGTTTTACATCTCCGTGTTTCGCGGAACGCCGCTTATCGCCCAGCTGTTTATGATTTACTACGGGCTGCCCCAGTTCGGTATCGAGCTGGATCCGATCCCGGCGGCGATGATTGGCCTGTCGCTGAATACGGCGGCGTACACCTCTGAAACGCTGCGTGCGGCGATCTCGTCCATCGATAAAGGACAGTGGGAAGCAGCGGCCAGTATCGGGATGACCCCGTGGCAGACGCTGCGCCGGGCGATCCTGCCCCAGGCGGCGCGCGTGGCGCTACCTCCGCTGAGCAACAGCTTTATCAGCCTGGTGAAAGACACCTCGCTTGCGGCGACCATTCAGGTGCCGGAGCTGTTCCGTCAGGCGCAGCTGATCACCTCGCGCACGCTGGAAGTGTTTACCATGTATCTGGCGGCCTCGCTGATTTACTGGGTGATGGCGACGGTGCTGTCCGCCCTGCAAAACTATTTTGAAAACCAGCTTAACCGCCAGGAGCGAGATCCAAAATGAGTGCAATTGACGTCAAAAACCTGGTGAAAAAATTCCACGGGCAAACGGTGCTGCACGGCATCGACCTTGAGGTTGAGCAGGGCGAAGTGGTGGCAATTATCGGTCCGAGTGGGTCAGGGAAAACCACGCTGTTGCGCAGCATTAATTTGCTTGAGCAGCCCGAAGGTGGGACGATCCGCGTGGGCGATATCACCATTGATACCGGGAAACCCATCAGCCAGCAAAAAGGGCTGATTCGCCGCCTGCGTCAGCATGTTGGCTTCGTATTCCAGAGCTTTAATCTCTTTCCGCACCGTACGGTGCTGGAAAATATTATCGAAGGTCCGGTCATCGTAAAGGGTGAACCAAAGGAAGACGCGACGGCCCGCGCCCGCGAGCTGCTGGCGAAGGTTGGCCTGGCCGGGAAGGAGACGAGCTATCCGCGTCGGTTATCTGGCGGACAGCAGCAGCGTGTCGCCATTGCGCGCGCGCTGGCGATGCGCCCGGATGTGATCCTGTTCGACGAACCCACATCCGCACTCGATCCTGAGCTGGTCGGGGAAGTGCTTAACACTATCCGACAGCTGGCGCAGGAAAAACGCACGATGGTGATTGTGACGCATGAAATGAGCTTCGCTCGCGACGTTGCCGATCGGGCAATTTTCATGGATCAGGGGCGAATAGTAGAGCAGGGGCCAGCTAAGGCGCTGTTTGCCAAACCTCAGCAGCCTCGAACCCGCCAGTTCCTTGAAAAATTCTTAATGCAGTAGCATTTTCACGCTCAATTTGCTCCAGATGTCACTTCTGGAGCAAATTATCCTCCCTTAAATTCAGTTTTGTTGATTTTTTATTCCACCCGATGTGGATAAGCCATCGCCAAATTAAAGATAATCCGTCTGTGGTCGATATTTTATATAAATGATCCTGCTTTATGTGTTAGGTTATATTCACCATAATAATGATTATCTTTATCAGAGGCTTCATTCGGCAAGTATGAGGGATATAGACTTTTTCACCTGGCGACGGGAATGCGTCCTCCGGTTTCAGGAAATGACCTGTGCTGACGAGGTATATCAGGAACTTCAGCGACAAACGCAGGCGCTTGAATTCGATTATTATGCGCTTTGTGTTCGACACCCTGTGCCATTTACCCGCCCGCGAACATCCGTCCATTCCAGTTATCCGCAACAATGGATGGCGCAATATCAATCCGAGAATTATTTCGCCATTGACCCGGTACTGAAGCCGGAGAATTTCATTCAGGGTCATTTGCCCTGGACGGATGAATTATTCACGGATGCCCAGCAATTATGGGACGGCGCGCGGGACCACGGTTTACGTAAGGGAATAACCCAGTGTCTGATGCTGCCAAATCATGCGCTCGGCTTCCTCTCCGTGTCATGTACTAGCTTACAGGCACACTCGATATCCAGTGAAGAAATTGAGCTGCGTTTACAAATGCTGGTTCAGATGGCGCTCACTACACTGTTGCGCTTTGAACATGAGACGGTGATGCCGCCGGAAATGAAATTCAGCAAGCGTGAACGGGAAATTCTGAAGTGGACCGCAGAAGGGAAGACGTCGGCAGAAATTGCCATCATTCTTTCCATCTCGGAAAATACCGTCAACTTCCATCAGAAGAATATGCAGAAGAAATTCAACGCGCCGAATAAGATCCAGATAGCGTGTTATGCCGCGGCGACTGGGCTTATTTGACTGATATCACGTTCTGCGTGTCAGACGAGGAAAAGGCTGAATGCACTGCATCCAGCCTTTTTTGTTACTGGCGGTAGGCTTGTTTAATTTGCTTAACTGTATTGGCAAAAACAGCGGATTCCGCCTGATCTTCCATCTGCGCGATCTGTTTTTCCATTTTAATGATCACACGTCCAGCATCAGCCTGGCCCATCGCCTGTAGCATAAGCGTCAGCAGCGACTTCAGGCAGTTTACTTCCTGTGCCAGTTCCTGGTTATTCTCGGCAGTGGCAAATTCAGGTGTGCTCATTTATTTTCCTCATTATAAAACAGCGCATGAGCGCGACGATGAAAGTTAAGGCGGCGGAGTATACCACAAGCTGCGGCAAAAAATGCAGTGGTTGTTTTTTATACTTTTACGCGTATTGATTATTGGCCGGTGCGGATTATGAAGGTAATCTGCCCAATATGTTAGCGACAATTAAATGTTTATCGCCGGTACGCCATCCGTTAATTGTTGTTACAAAAAAATGAGAGCATTTTTTAGTTTACGTTAACAAATGTTTTGGTGGCTTTTTGAATGCTGGTGCTAAAAAAATAGCAGTAAAGCCCAGTACACATGGGTTTTCTTTCCACTTACTGTACAGCCTAATTTCCAAAAACGAGACCCGAATCGTATAGCCGATTTTTTAGCGTTTTAATCTTGCATGGAAAACCGTTAATATAAACCCAATTAGCAGTCAGTAGCGTTATCCCTATTCTGGAGACATTTCCTTTGATCAACGTCCTTCTTGTTGATGACCACGAACTGGTGCGCGCAGGGATACGACGCATTCTTGAAGATATAAAGGGTATTAAAGTTGCCGGCGAGGCGTGCTGTGGCGAAGATGCCGTCAAATGGTGTCGCGCGAACTCCGCAGACGTGGTGCTGATGGATATGAACATGCCCGGTATTGGCGGGCTTGAAGCCACGCGCAAAATCGCGCGCATGTTCGTTGATACCAAAGTCATCATGCTGACCGTCCATACCGAAAATCCGCTGCCCGCCAGGGTCATGCAGGCGGGGGCTGCGGGGTATCTCAGTAAAGGTGCTGCACCGCAGGAAGTCGTCAATGCGATCCGCACCGTTCACGCAGGGCAGCGCTATATCGCTTCTGATATTGCTCAACAGATGGCGTTGAGTCAGATTGAACCGGAAAAAACGGAATCTCCGTTTGCCAGTTTGTCTGAGCGCGAATTGCAGATTATGCTAATGATCACTAAAGGTCAGAAGGTGAATGAGATTTCTGAGCAGTTGAATCTCAGCCCGAAAACGGTCAACAGCTATCGCTATCGGATGTTCAGTAAACTGAACATTCACGGTGATGTCGAACTGACTCACCTGGCCATTCGCCATGGTTTGTGCAATGCGGAGTCGTTAATAAGTCAGTGAGTGAAGCGTTCGATTCAAAAGCATTTCTGAAAACCGTCACGAGCCAGCCAGGCGTCTACCGGATGTACGATGCTGGCGGTACGGTTATCTATGTCGGTAAGGCGAAAGATCTGAAGAAACGCCTTTCAAGCTATTTCCGCAGCAACCTTGCCTCCCGTAAAACCGAAGCGCTGGTCGCACTTATACACAACATTGATGTCACCGTAACGCACACGGAAACGGAAGCGCTGCTCCTTGAGCACAACTACATTAAGTTGTATCAGCCGCGCTACAACGTTCTGCTGCGTGATGACAAGTCCTATCCGTTTATCTTCCTGAGCGGCGACACGCACCCGCGGCTGGCGATGCATCGTGGCGCTAAGCATGCGAAAGGTGAATATTTCGGCCCCTTCCCGAACGGTTATGCCGTGCGGGAAACGCTGGCGCTTTTGCAAAAAATCTTCCCTGTTCGCCAGTGCGAAAACAGCGTTTATCGCAACCGCTCCCGGCCATGCCTGCAATATCAGATTGGCCGCTGCCTGGGACCATGCGTTGAAGGGCTGGTGAGCGAAGAAGAGTACGCGCAGCAGGTGGAATATGTCCGCCTGTTTTTAGCCGGGAAAGACGATCAGGTGCTGACGCAACTGATTACCCGCATGGAAAAAGCCAGCGCGGCGCTGGAATTTGAGGAGGCCGCACGCATCCGCGACCAGATCCAGGCGGTGCGCAGGGTGACCGAGAAGCAGTTTGTTTCCAATACGGGCGACGACCTCGATGTCATCGGCGTTGCCTTTGACGCCGGCCTGGCCTGCGTTCACGTGCTGTTTATTCGTCAGGGCAAAGTGCTCGGCAGCCGCAGTTACTTCCCGAAAGTGCCGGGCGGGACTGAGATGGGTGAAGTGGTGGAGACCTTTGTCGGCCAGTTTTATTTGCAGGGCAGCCAGATGCGTACGCTGCCCTCGGAGATCCTGCTCGACTTCACGCTGGACGATAAAACCCTGCTGGCGGACTCACTTTCAGAGCTGGCAGGCCGCCGGGTGAATGTCCAGACGAAACCGCGCGGCGATCGTGCGCGTTATCTGAAGCTGGCGCGAACCAATGCCGCCACGGCGCTGACCACCAAACTTTCCCAGCAATCGACCGTCAGCCAACGTTTAACCGCGCTTGCTACGCTGCTCAAGCTGCCGGAAGTGAAACGCATGGAATGCTTCGACATCAGCCATACGATGGGTGAGCAGACCGTGGCGTCGTGTGTGGTCTTTGATGCGAATGGCCCCCTGCGGGCAGAGTATCGTCGCTATAACATCACCGGCATTACGCCCGGTGACGATTATGCCGCCATGAATCAGGTGCTGCGTCGTCGCTATGGTAAAGCGATTGAAGAGAGCAAAATCCCGGACGTTATCCTTATCGACGGCGGGAAAGGGCAGTTGGGGCAGGCGAAGGCGGTATTCGAATCGCTCGACGTGGAGTGGGATAAGAACCATCCGTTGCTGCTAGGGGTAGCTAAAGGGGCAGATCGTAAGGCTGGCCTGGAAACGCTGTTCTTTGAGCCGGAAGGCGAGGGCTTTAGCCTGCCGCCAGATTCCCCTGCACTGCACGTGATCCAGCACATCCGAGATGAGTCGCACGATCATGCCATTAGCGGACACCGCAAAAAACGGGCGAAAGTGAAAAATACCAGTACCCTTGAGACGATTGAAGGCGTCGGGCCAAAACGTCGCCAGATGCTGTTGAAGTATATGGGCGGATTGCAAGGATTACTCAACGCCAGTATGGAAGAAATTGCAAAAGTGCCGGGTATTTCGCAAGGGCTGGCAGAAAAGATCTACTACTCGTTGAAACATTGAGGGCTCTGTAGCAACATAGAGCTAAATTTTACTGACAACAGACAGTTACCGTCATCATGCGATTTAATATCCCTACGTTGCTTACTCTCTTTCGCGTTGTGCTCATTCCGTTCTTCGTCCTGGCATTTTACCTGCCGGTCGTCTGGGCGCCTTTTGCCTGTGCGCTTATTTTCCTGATTGCCGCCGTGACGGACTGGTTTGACGGTTATCTGGCGCGTCGCTGGAACCAGAGTACCCGCTTTGGCGCGTTCCTCGATCCGGTTGCGGATAAGGTGATGGTGGCAATTGCGATGGTGCTGGTGGCGGAACATTATCATACCTGGTGGGTGACGCTGCCTGCCGCGACCATGATTGGACGTGAGATTATTATCTCTGCCCTGCGCGAGTGGATGGCGGAGCTGGGTAAACGCAGCAGCGTGGCGGTGTCCTGGATCGGTAAAGTTAAAACCACTGCGCAGATGGCGGCGCTGGTGTGGATGCTGTGGCGTCCGAATGCCTGGGTAGAGTGGGCCGGCATTGGTCTGCTGTGGGTTGCGGCGGTGCTGACATTGTGGTCAATGTTGCAATACTTGAACGCTGCGCGCGGTGATTTGCTTGAACAGTGATCGTTTCGGCTTAATTTTCAGCAAACGATCCTGAGATGCAAAAAATAACGTTGACTCATAACGTCATATCAGTAGAATGCAACGCATCGAACGGCGGCACAGTAAGCCGGACGATAATGAAATCAAGTGCTTAGCAAGTCGTTAAATAGTTACTTGATAACATGCGGGAATAGCTCAGTTGGTAGAGCACGACCTTGCCAAGGTCGGGGTCGCGAGTTCGAGTCTCGTTTCCCGCTCCAGATTAATGCATCGGCAGTTTGCGGGTGCAGGTCGAAAGACAAAAGATTTAAGGCGCGTTAGCAAAGCGGTTATGTAGCGGATTGCAAATCCGTCTAGTCCGGTTCGACTCCGGAACGCGCCTCCACTTTCTTCCCTGGCCGGATGGTGGAATCGGTAGACACAAGGGATTTAAAATCCCTCGGCGTTCGCGCTGTGTGGGTTCAAGTCCCACTCCGGCTACCATGGGAAAAAGCAGAATAATCAAAGCAATAAGCAGTGTCGTGAAACCACCGAAAGGTGGTTTTTTTGTGCCTGCCATTCTGCTAATCAACAACCTTCATTTCTGACCCTCACGTAATAAAACAACGATCCTTTTCAACGGAATTAAACAGATACCCATTATGCTATCGTGTAGCGGGCGCGATTTGCAGTGTGAAGATTTGCAGGTTTGCGATCCTGATTCCCCATGCCATCACCTCATTTAAGGGACGCTATGTCTTTACCGCCATTGTATGCACTGCGTGCGTTTGAAGTTGCTGCGCGGTTGAACTCCTTCAGTAAAGCCGCTGAAACGCTCAATATTACGCCGGGCGCGGTCAGCAGACATGTTCGTACCCTTGAACTGTGGTTCGACTGCGAGCTTTTCAAAAGGCAAGGTCCTCGCGTGGAGGTCACTGAAGCCGGGCGAGTGCTTGCCGGACAGCTGAACGAAAGCTTCACGAGCATTGAATGGGCCTGCCGGGCATTTCGCAGTGAAAACCATCTGCTGCGGTTAAAAACACCCAGCACCCTGACCATGAGATGGCTTCTCGACGTGCTGCGATCTTTTCGCAACAACCATCCAAAACCGCAGGTGGAGATTGCCAGCGTCTGGATGGACATTGACACCGTTGATTTCAATCTTGAGCCATACGACTGCGCCATCCTTCTCGGTAATGGCCGTTTTGGTGAGACAACGGAAAGCCAGCTGCTTTTTCATGAATGGCTTATCCCGGTTTGCACCCCATCGCTTATCGAACCGGCCCGGCAGCAGCTTTCGCAATGCGATTTGATCCATCCTTCACCGGACAGACGTGACTGGCGGCGCTGGCTGCGAAGAACAGGATTGTTTCCGGGGCTCGATATGAGCAGCGGCATGGTGTTTGATACCCTTGAACAGGGAAGTATCGCCGCGATGAACGGGCACGGCATCGCTATCGCCGACCTGCATCTCACGCTTGATGCCCTGAAAAGCGGCCTACTGGGCCTGCCGTTCAGGGAAGCTATCGCGACGGGAGATGGTTACTACCTCGTCTGGCCAAAAAATTCGCTCAAAAGAGAGAGCATCCAGCACCTTCTGGGCTGGCTGCAAAACCATACCCCGGTCGTTCCGGCTCTGGATATCGATTACCTGGAATACGATGAAAGCCGGGTTTATTAATACCGTTATGAGTAAGAGATGTTGGCCATCTTTTTATAGCGTTCTGGCAAAGCGCTGTTCAGGCTGAGTACCTTATCCAGAATATAAAATGCTGGCGTGTTTTTCTGCTGCTCAGCGTCAATAATTGCACCGCGTAATATCGTGGCGGCAGACGAAATCCTGTGAAAATATTCTTCAGTCTCGGGCGTCTGTAATTCACCCGACGTGGCGTAGCGCACGTGCGGCCAGCCGGAGAAGTCGAGCAGCGGAAGGGGCTTTCCTGCTTCAGGATGACAGGCTGAAATCAGCGCAGCCGCTTGCTTAGGGTCGCGATGGGCAACGGACAGCATGTATACGCGCTGCGAAAACGGTGACAGATTCTCAGAGTGATGTTTCTTAGCCATAAGCATGGCCATAAAATCCTGTAAATCATCGGCTGAATCGGTGTCAGGTGGTAATACAGTTTTCAATAACTGATATAACGCATCAAGTGTCATATTTGCCCCGGATCCTCTTATCATTATTATTCAGTTTGCGGCTGAACGTTTTATCGACCCGCGTAAAGGCGGGTCGTGAAGATGATATTTGAATGCGGTCGCATCAGAAAAACGATTAATAATGGCAATCACTGTGAGTTTTTCTCACTATAGCCTCCAGGCTTCACACGCCGCCCAGGTACGCCTTCCTCACCTCCGGATCCTTCAGCAACGCCTCGCCGCTGCCGCTTAACCGAATCTGCCCGTTAACCATCACATAGCCGCGGTCGGACAACTTCAGCGCGTGGTGGGCATTCTGCTCGACCAGAAAAATCGTCATTCCGTTACGGGCCAGTTCGCGCAGCGTATGGAAGATCTGTTTAACCACGATGGGTGCGAGGCCGAGGCTGGGTTCATCCAGCAGCAGAAGTTTAGGACGGCTCATCAGCGCCCGGGCAATAGCCAGCATCTGCTGTTCACCGCCGGAAAGCGTCATCGCCCGCTGGTTACGCCGCTCCTTGAGGCGAGGGAAGAGGTCGAACATACTTTGCATATCTTCAGCTGCATGCTGATTGCCGACGGGGATTGTCCCCATCAGCAGGTTCTCTTCTACAGACATATCCGGGAAAATGCGTCGTCCCTCAGGTGCCTGCGCGATGCCGCCGGTGGCAACATAGTGGGTGGATTTGTGGCTGATATCCTCGCCGCAGAAGAGGATCTGCCCGTTGCGGATCCGGGGCTGACCAAAGACAGACATCAGTAATGTTGACTTCCCCGCGCCATTAGCGCCAATCAGGGCCACGGTTTCCCCTTTGTTTACCTCAAGTGAAACCTGCTTCAACGCCTGGATCACCCCGTAAAAAACGTCCACATTATGAAATTGAAGCATCGGTGCGCTCACAGATTTACCTCGGTTTCGTCGGTGCCCAGATACGCGGCAATCACTTTTTCATTGTGCTGGATCTCAGCCGGTTTACCTCTGGCAATCACATCGCCGTGATCGAGCACAATGATGTCATCTGAAATGCCCATCACCATCCCCATATCATGCTCGATCAGCAAAACCGTGATGTCGTGGTGGTCGCGCAGGAACCGGATGATCTCGCTCAGCTTGTGCGTCTCCACCGGGTTCAGGCCGGCAGCAGGTTCATCGAGACAAATCATCTCCGGGCCGGTGCACATGGCGCGGGCGATTTCGAGGCGTCGTTGCTGGCCATAGGACATTTCCCCGGCCAGACGGTTCGCGCAATCTACCAGATCCACCACCTCCAGCCAGTAAAACGCCCGGTCCAGCGCCTCGTTCTCTGCCCGACGATACGCAGGGGTGTTCAGCACCCCCGCCAGCAGATTGCGGTTGACGCGCATGTGCTGTGCCACCAGCAGGTTTTCCACAACGGACATCTCGCGGAACAGGCGGATGTTCTGAAACGTGCGCGCAAGACCCGCGCGGTTCACCAGATGCGTGCCGCCAAACATCTTATAGAACAGGCGTTGACCAAGCTGCGCCGGGCTGAGCCAGTCGCCCGGCTGGAGTTTCTGGCCGAGCACCTGAATGACATTGGTGGTTTTATTTCGTGCATTGAACAGAATGTTGCCGCCGGAGGCCCGGTAGAAACCGGTCAGGCAGTTAAAGACGGTTGTTTTTCCCGCGCCGTTAGGCCCAATGAGTGCAGTAATAGAGCCGCGCTGCACCTCAAGATTGACGTCGTTTAAGGCCTTGATCCCGCCGAAGTGCATCATCAGATGTTCTACACGCAAAATCGTTGCGTTCATGGCGCCACTCCTTTACGCACGGCAAATCCGCTGCGGTTGATGCGGATCAGACCGCGAGGACGCCAGATCATCATCACCACCATCAGCATGCCAAACAGTAGCACGCGGTATTCCGCAAAGCTGCGCAGCAGTTCCGGCGTGACGGTCAGCACAAAGGCGGCCAGTACGACGCCGACGGTGGAGCCCATCCCGCCCAGGACCACAATCGCGAGGATGAGGGCCGATTCAAAAAAGGTGAAAGAGGTGGGGTTAACAAACCCCTGCCAGGTGGCAAAAAACACCCCGGCGATACCTGCCGTCGATGCGCCCAGGGTGAAGGCCGAGAGTTTGACCAGAACGTGGTTGAGCCCCATGGAACGGCAGGCAATCTCATCCTCACGGAGCGCTTCCCACGCCCGTCCAATGGGCATTCGGGTCAGCCGGTGTTTAATGTACAGCACCAGCATGACTACCAGGAAAAGCACCGCATAGATGAAGATAAACTTCATGTTGGGGTTATAGTTCAGGCCGAAGAACTCGTGGAAGGGGACGCCGCCTTCTTTGGCGCGTCGGCCAAACTCCAGGCCAAAAAAGGTCGGGGCAGGGGCTGAAACGCCGTTAGGCCCGCCGGTGAAGGTAAGCCAGTTGTTCAGCACCAGACGGATGATCTCGCCAAACCCGAGCGTGACGATGGCGAGATAATCCCCGTGCATGCGCAACACCGGAAAGCCGAGCAGGGCGCCCGCGCCCGCAGCCATTAGCGCCGCCAGCGGCAGCATGCTCCAGAACCCAAGCCCCAGATACTGATACCCGAGCGCCAGCCCGTAAGCGCCGATGGCATAGAAGGCCACATAACCCAGATCCAGCAGCCCTGCCAGGCCAACGACAATGTTCAGCCCAAGACCGAGCAGGACGTAGATCAGTCCGAGTATAGCGACCGTCAGAATGTATTTTGTGGCCACAAACGGGAAGCAGATCGCCAGCGTGACAATCAGCGGAATGATCCAGCGCATGCGGCTTTTATACGCCGGTGGCCGGACATACACCCCCGCATTGTCGGATTCAAACCGCGCCTGTAAACGTCTTCCGGCCGCCGTAGCTGAAAAGGCGCTCAGCAAAAAGCGTCCCAGCATCACCGTGCCTACAATCCACGCCAGCCGCTGGCCGTCAAAGTTAAAGCTGTAACCATCCAGTATCACGCCCGCAATCGGGCCGAAAATAATCAGGGCGATCATTCCGGAAAAAATCGCGTCCAGAATGCAGCGCTTCAGGGAAAAGCCGTCAGAGGTCATCGCGTTGTTCCTTACACTTTAGCCACGACAGGGCGGCCCAGCAGCCCCTGAGGACGGAATATCAGGATTAATACCAGCAATCCAAACGAGAACACGTCTTTATAATCCGAGTTCACCATCCCGGAGAATTGCGCTTCTGCGACGCCCAGAATCAGCCCGCCAAGCATCGCACCGGGCAGAGAGCCGATGCCGCCCAGCACCGCCGCCGTAAAGGCCTTGATGCCGATAACGAACCCGACGTAAAAATCAAAGGTGCCGTAATTCATGGTGATCAGCACGCCCGCCAGCCCGGCCATGGCTGCGCCGATAACAAACACCAGCGAAATAATTCTGTCGGTGTTGATACCCAAAATGGAGGCCATCTTACGATCCTGCTGCACCGCACGGCACATGCGCCCTAAGCGGGTACGGTTGATAATCCAGGTCAGCACCAGCATGCCCGCGAACGAGGCGATGAGAATAAAGACTTTGGTATAGGTTATCTGGACAAACCCTTCGCCGAGGTGAAAACGCAGCACGCCATCCAGCATGGTCGGTACGCCCTGCTGCCGTGGGCCCTGGCTGAGCTGGACGTAGTTTTGCAGTATCAACGACATCCCGATGGCCGAAATCAGCGGCGCCAGACGCGTCGAATTGCGTAGCGGCTTATAGGCGATGCGCTCAATCGTCCAGCCATAAACGCCGGTGACCACGATGGTGAAAACCAGGGTTCCCAGGATTAGCAGCGGAAAGGAGTGGAGTCCAAAAAACGCCAGCAGGGCCAGGCCAATGGCCGAGAGATAGGCGGAGATCATATACACTTCGCCGTGGGCGAAATTGATCATACCGATGATGCCGTACACCATGGTGTAGCCGATGGCGATAAGACCATAGACCGAACCCAGCGTTAAGCCATTAATTAATTGTTGCAGGAAGAATGTACTCATGGTCGCGCACCTGAATAAAGGGTTACGCCGACAGTCAGACCTGCCGGCGTTGAGCAGATTCCGTCCCGTTATGGCACTTCTTTATATTTGCCTTTGTCGTCCCACTGGTAGACCACGTAGTCAGACACTTTGAGGTCACCTTTGCTGTCCCAGGCTTTTTTACCCATCACCGTGTCGACAGGGTTAGCCTTCAGCCACTCGCTGGCTTTTGCGGAATCCGTCCCTTTCGTGGCCTTGAATGCCGCTGCGATAGCCTGCACAGACGCATAGGCGTAGAGGGTGTATCCTTCTGGTTCAAATTTACCGGCGCGGAATTTCTCGATGACGGCTTTTCCGTCCGGGATCAGGCGCGGGTCTTTACCGAAGGTCATGTAAATACCGTTGGTGTACTGCGCCCCACCGGCGGCGGTGACCATCTCTTCATTGACGATACAGTCTCCCGAGAAGAACTTCGCCTGCACGCCCTGTTCACGCATCTGGCGAACCAGCGGGCCCGCTTCCGGGTGACAGCCCCCGAAGAACACCACGTCTGGTTTTTGTGCGCCAATTTTGGTCACCAGCGCGTTAAAGTCTTTCTCCCCGCGGGACAACCCTTCGTACATCACTTCCTTAACGCCGCGTTTCGCCAGCGCCGCTTTAGTGGCGTCCGCCAGCCCCTGACCGTAGGTGTCTTTATCGTGGATGATGACGACCCGTTTGGCTTTAAGCTTATCAAGAATAAAATCGCTGGCGACCTGGCCCTGCTGGTCGTCACGTCCGCACATGCGGAACATATCGCTCATGCCCCGCTCGGTAATAAGCGGGTTCGTTGAGCCGGGGGTGATGGAGAGGATCCCGGCATCGCTATAGACCTCGGAGGCGGGCATGGTCGACGAGGAGCAGAAGTGGCCGACGACCGCTTTCACTTTATCCTGATCGACTAAGCGGTTGGCGACGGCAACGGCTTGTTTGGGTTCGCAGGCGTCATCGCCCTGAACCAGTTTGATTTTCTCACCGTTGATCCCGCCAGCGGCGTTAATGTCTTCCGCCGCCTGCGTAGCGCCATGCCAGTATTGATCGCCATAGGTTGCGTTCGGGCCTGTGAACGGCCCGGCCACGCCGATCACGATATCGGCCTGTGCAGAAAAGGCCGTCACCAGACAACCGGCCAGCAACAGGGAGAGGGGAGTTTTGGTAAATTTCAGCGACATTATTATGTTCCTTAGCAAAGAGGTTTTTGCACCAGGTATAAACCCGAACGCCTGATGGCATCGTAAATCCAAAAACAAGAGCGAGAACAAAATGCACTTTAGAAGCAATCTCGTGCTTAATACGGCGAGGATCCCACGCACCGCGAAGCGCGCAGAACATTAAGCAAAAAGGTTGCCAGAATGGTTAATCCCTTGACCGGGTCACAACACGTTGAGTATAGAGCGCCGTTTTATGCGCCTTTGCGGGATGAGATGAATTTACAGCGGAGATCACATCTCCTTAACAACAAAGCCCATAAGTTGTGCAACGGTCACGATTTGCACGTTTTTGCAGCAATAAAGACCTAAACTTCAGATAGGCATGCGCGGCGATATATGTCAGGATCGTTTTTTTTATCAGGAGTATCAGCAATGGCTGAAGGCCCATTAAATGAAAGCGAGATGGCGTGGCTGGAAGAGACATTAATCTCTTACGGACACGACGATGCATCCGTGATTGACGTGTCCGAACTGGACGGCATGCTTACCGCAGTACTTTCCGGTCCCGTTGTGGTGGAGCCCGACACCTGGCTGGTGGCGGTATGGGGTGGCGAGAAGTATATTCCGCGCTGGAAAAACGATCGTGAGATGAACCGTTTTATCGATCTCTGCTTTAAGCACATGAACGATATTGCCGAGCGCCTGAGCGAATACCCGGATCAGTTTGAACCGCTGTTTGGCTATAACGACGTTGACGGTCAGAGCTATACCGTAGTGGAAGAGTGGTGCTATGGCTACATGCGCGGCGTGGCGCTGACGGACTGGTCATCCCTGCCGGAAGCGCTGGAAGCGGATCTGGCGGTTATTGCCCTGCACGGAACGGAAGAGAACAGCGAGAAGCTGGAAGCGCTGACCGAAGAGGAGTATATGGCCAGCATCGAGAGCATTCAGCCTGCGGCGCTGCGTTTGTACAACTACTGGGTGGCTAACCCGCAGCAGCCGGAAGCGAAAAAGCCGATCGTGAACGGGTCGAAGGTGGGACGTAACGATCCGTGTCCGTGCGGGAGCGGGAAGAAGTTTAAAAGCTGCTGCCTGCACTGAAAAAAGGGGCTATTCATAGCCCCTTTTTTTACCCCACTTCCGGCAGCATTCCCGCTGCAATCAGCACCTGTACCAGAATAATCACTACCCCACAACCAAACACCGCGCACAGCATTGGCGTACCGCCCGCTACGCGATACCCCTGCTGCGGATGTTGCTTGCGGCTCTTCCACGTCAGCAGGGAAGGTAACATCAGGGCCAGAATCGATAACGCCACGCCAGCATACCCCAGCGCCATTACAAACCCGCGCGGGTAAAAGAGCGCGAAGGCCAGCGGCGGCAGGAAGGTCATCGCCCCCGTCTGTAAGCGTCCGGCAGCGGTATTGCGACGCTGGAACAGATCCGCCATATAGTCAAACAAGCCAAGCGCCACGCCGAGGAAGGACGTTGCCAGCGCCAGGTCTGCAAACAGATGTACCGCCAGCTCCACGTGTGAAGAGGCCACCACGTTACGCAGGGCAACCAGGAATCCATTCAGACCAGAATGCTCTGCCATCAGGCCGATAAAGGTGGTGGAATCAATACTGCCCAGCGTCACCAGCTGCCAGAACAGGTAAGCAATCAACGGAATGGCGCTGCCGATCACAAAGACGCGGCGCAGCTTGCGAATATCACCGTTCATATAACTCACGATGCTCGGCACGCTGCCGTGAAAACCGAAAGAGGTGAAAATCACCGGGATGGCCGAAAGCGCCAGACCTTTCTCAAGCGGGAGGGAGAGCAGGTTAACCTTGTGCACATGCGGTGCCAGCAGCACCAGCATCACAACAAGGAAGAGAATTTTGGCGCTGAACAAAAAACGGTTAAACAGATCGACCAGCGACGTGCCCGCACAAACCACACCGCCACCGATCAGCGTAAAGACAATGGCGCCTGTTTCCGGTGAAAGCGACGCACCGAAGCCGTCATTGATACTTGACGCAATTAGCTCCCCGGCGCCGCTGATGTAGGCGGCGGTCAGCGCGTACATCAGGAACATCATGCTGAAACCGGTGATCCACTGCCCGTAGCGTCCAAGATAGCGTGCAGCCAGGGAGCCTAAGCCGGTATCGGCAGGGACATGTTGATAAACCTCCAGCAATAATAGCGCGGTGTAACACATCAGGGCCCAAAGACCGCCCAGCAGCACTACGGTAACCCCAAACCCGACGCCGGCGGCAGCCAACGGCATGGCCAACATTCCTGCGCCAATTGTCGTTCCGGCGACGATAAAAATACTTCCCAGAGTTCTGTTCTTCACGCTTTCCTCTACAACGCTTCCATACCGCGACTCATTCTGCGGCGCAGAGTAAGGGAAAAGCACCATCTCGTCAAATCACCGTTACATAGTGTGTAATGATTAATTTACAAAAAGAAAGGGGGAACCTGCGCCAGCGCAAAGCGTGCCGTGGAGGGAGCATTTAGTCTGCTTTTTATTTGCGAGAGGTAATGATGTCAATTCACGGACACGACGTGCTGAATATGATGATTGAGTCAGGTGAGCGTTATACGAAGGAGAGTCTGGTTGAGGCGATACATGCCCGCTTTGGCGAAGCGGCGCGTTTTCATACCTGTTCAGCTTCGGAAATGACAGCCGCGGAGCTGGTGGCGTTTCTGGCGGCGCGCGGAAAATTCATTCCGGCAGCAGACGGATTTTCCACGCACGAAAGTAAAATTTGCCGTCATTGAATAAAGCGGTGCTGAAAACTCAGCACCGCTTTTCTATTAATTCTGCGTGTCGAGCGTCGACAGCTCTTTATCAATGAAGTACAGACCTTCCCCGGATTTACCTGCCAGAGATAATTTATCCAGCACGGATTTAAACAGCTTCTCTTCTTCGTGCTGTTCAGCCACATACCACTGAAGGAAATTAAAGGTTGGATAATCCTGACTGGTCATGGCGGCATGAGCCAATTCATTTATTTTCTGGGTGATCAGCTGTTCGTGCTTATAGGTGGCACGGAACAGTTCATCAAGAGAGCCGTACTCGGCGAAAGGCGATACCACGTTATCAATGCGCGGCAGGCTGCCGGTGTCCGTCAGGTAATCAAACAGACGCTGCATGTGCGTCATCTCTTCCTGGGCATGACGACGCAGGAAGGCGGCAGCCCCTTCAAAGCTGTGATAGCTGCACCAGGCGCTCATCTGCTGATAAAGCAGGGAAGAAAATAGCTCAAGATTCATTTGCGCATTGAGCTTGTCGATCATTTCAGTTTTTAACATGGTGCAGCTCCGGTTTATTAATTCTGGTTCACGATGAGCGACACTATAATTTGTTATTTAATTATTTGCAAAAAGTAAAATAAATATTTATTTATTAAAAATACGAATGGGAATAAAACGCATTGCCGCCATTTGTATTTATTAATGAGAATTGTTTTTGTTCTTATTAAATAAACTGCCAGCGTGACTGGCAGTCGCGGTTAATACCACGGATTCTGGCTGGAAGAGGTAACGGCATATCCCTGACATTTATACTGAATGGTCACACTTTCGTTCAGACAGAGTGAACCGCTGATCAGGGTGCAGGTTTTAATCGGCTGCCCGTAGGCTGACGCGGAGGCGTAGCCCATGCGTTGGCAGGCCTTTGTTGCCGTACCGTTATTAACATAGTCATCAGACCAGGCGTTTTGGAGCATGGTCTGGCCATAGTCGAGGCGCACAATTCCGTTTGGGGCATCCGTACTACTGACTTCTGCCTGACGGTTGATGCTGCACCCGGCGAGCAACAGGATCGTTCCGGCTATAATTACACGTTTCATGTTTCACTCTGCGTGACGGGAAATACGCCATTGTAACCAACGCGACGGGACGCAATGGCCGGAATAGCCGGAGGATCTGCCCTTTCACTGTACAACGAGCCGGGCCACCGCGCGAAATTGTGAGCGCATCTTTGTTTTTTAAAACAAGTTTTCACTTAATTTGAAAGTGCGTTTGTTTGATAGTAAGGTTAAGTTGAAAAGGTATCCACAGCGGGATCGCCCGCCATGCATTCAGGAGAGACAAGATGAAAATTGCACTGATGATGGAAAACAGCCAGGCCGCTAAGAATCCCATCATCCTTAATGAGCTGAAAGCCGTTGCTGATGAGAAAGGTTTCCCGGTCTATAACGTCGGTATGAGTGATGAGAACGATCATCATCTCACTTATATTCACCTGGGCATCATGGCGAGCATTCTGCTTAACGCTAAAGCCGTTGATTTTGTTGTCACCGGCTGCGGTACCGGGCAGGGCGCGTTAATGTCCCTGAACATCCATCCGGGTGTGATTTGCGGTTACTGCATCGATCCTGCGGATGCTTTCCTGTTTGCGCAAATCAACAACGGTAACGCGCTTTCTCTGCCGTTTGCGAAGGGCTTCGGCTGGGGAGCAGAACTGAACGTACGCTTTATCTTTGAGAAAGCGTTTACCGGACGCAATGGCGAAGGCTATCCACCAGAGCGTAAGGAGCCGCAGGTGCGTAACGCCGGTATTCTGAACCAGGTGAAAGCGGCGGTGGTAAAAGAAAACTATCTGGATACCCTGCGTGCAATCGATCCTGAGCTGGTTAAAACCGCCGTCTCAGGCCAGCGCTTCCAGCAGTGCTTCTTCGAGAACTGCCAGGACAAAGAGATCGAAGCCTTCGTGCGCGGTATTGTTGGCTGATTTCCTTTGCCGGGCGGTGCGTTGCCCGCCCGGCACAGAGTCTTACTTTTTCGATGATACCGCGCTGCCTGCATTTTTGGTCAGACGCAGCGTGTCAACCATTCCCACCAGGCAGATCAGCGCGATCGCCACAAATGCCAGCCGGAAGCTCATTCCCGGCATGCCGGCAATCCCCATCGTCTCACTGACTTTTTCCCCGATACGAATACCAATGGCCCCGAGCGTGATCCCAAGTCCCACGGCAAGCTGCGTTGCGGTTGAAAACAGCGTATTGGCATAGCTCATCTGCGCCGAGGGTACATCCGCAAAGGCCAGCGTACTGATGGCTGTAAACTGGATCGAACGAAAAACGCCACCCAGATAGAGGATCAGCATGACGAGCCACACAGGAGTCTGCGGCGTAAGAAAGGCGCAGGCCAGCAGCGCCAGGACATTCAGTGAACCGTTAATCAGCAACAGCCGCTTAAACCCCAGGCTGCGGATCAGGGGCGTCGTCGCCGGTTTAATGGTGAGATTGCCTACGAAAACGGCCAGCACCAGCAGGCCAGAATGGAACGCGTCCATGCCAAAGCCGACCTGGAACATCAGCGGTAACAGGAACGGAACCGCGCTGATGGAGGCGCGAAACAGCGATCCGCCGTACAGGGTGACGCGAAACGTCGGCACTTGCATCGCATCGAGCCTGATCATCGGCCAGGTTGCCCGCTTAAAGTGGCGCAGCGCCAGGCTCAACGCGGCGACACCGACGATAAACAGCGTGGCGGTTAATCCTGTCCGCAGAGGCTCTGCGCCCATCAACTCCATCGCATAAACCAGGCTCACCATGGCAAGGGTGGTGACCACAAAACCCGGTAAATCAAACGGTCGGCGCGTATCTTCATGCAGGTCTGGAATGATTCGCAGTGCCAGCAAAATGGCGATTATCCCCAGCGGCACGTTAATAAAGAAGATCCAGCGCCAGTCGGCATAGCTTGTAATGAACCCGCCCAGCGGCGGGCCGATGATCGGCGCGACCAGCGCAGGCCACGTCAGGGTGGCGATTGCCGTGATGAGCTGATGCTTTGGCGTTGTACGTAACACGGCCAGGCGACCCACAGGCACCATCAGCGCGCCACCCATGCCCTGGAAGACGCGCATTGCGACAAACTCCTCGAGCGTGGTGGACAGGCCGCAAAATACCGAGGCCAGCGTGAAGATCGCCAGCGCGAGGGCAAATACTTTTCGCGCGCCGAAGCGGTCGGCGATCCAGCCGCTGGCGGGGATCAGCACGGCAAGGGTGATCAGGTAGGCGCTGATGCCGATATTCAGATCCACGGCCTGTACGCCGAAGCTTTTTGACATATCCGGCAATGCGGTGGCGATCACCGTCCCGTCCAGAAACTCCATAAAGAAAGCACCGGCCACCAGCAGTGCCGCAGGCGATAATCCACGGCTCTCTTTGCCGGATACGTTTTCACTCATTCTCTTCCTGCCCGCTCAAAAAATTTTATAAAAATTTACTGGAATTTATAAGTCTGTAACGTGCGGATTTATCGTGCCTTTTTTTAACAAACCGGCAGCACTGAGGGTTTGTTAACCGTGATGCAGGTCACAAAATGGTTGATTTTTGTGATGACGGTCATATTATAAGCGTATTGATAATAACACCTGCATAACACGTTACTGGAGCAACATAATGAAACTGCGCAAAATCCTGAAAAGCATGTGGGCTAACTACTGCACAACGTTTAAAGACGTCCCACCGGGTGCGATGTTCTGATAAAAAAACCTGCTTCGGCAGGTTTTTTTATGTCTGCGGACGACGAGAGGGAGATGGAAGGGCGTCTGTTTTGCTACTATGGCGGCCTTTGAATAAGGAGAACCCCATGTCACAAAACCTGAGCGCCGATCAGGAACTGGTATCTGACGTCGTCGCCTGCCAGCTGGTTATCAAACAAATCCTTGATGTGATTGACGTTATCGCGCCGGTTGAGGTACGCGAAAAGATGTCGACCCAGCTAAAAAACATCGATTTCACCAATCATCCTGCTGCGGCGGACCCGGTTACGCTCCGCGCGATCCAGAAAGCGATCGCGCTGATTGAACTGCGCTTCACGCCGCAGGGTGAGTCACACTAAAATAAACCGATGTTTTAAAATTAGAAACCGTTTTCTGATTTTACGTCGAAGGGCGACAGAGTCTGTCGCCCGCAGAAGGTTCAAAAGAACGTCTGCACCAGCAGATAGCTCACCACGCAGGCACAGCTGACGCCAATCAGACCCGGCAGAATAAAGCTGTGGTTGATGATGAATTTACCGATGCGGGTGGTGCCGGAGCGATCGAATCCAATACAGGCCAGATCGCTCGGATAGGTGGGCAGCACAAAGTAGCCGTAGGAGGCCGGGAAGAAGGCCACCAGCATTTTCGGATCGATGCCTAACATCAACCCCATCGGGGCGACTGCGGTTAAGGCCGCGGCCTGGCTGTTGACCAGTTTCGACACCAGAAACAACACGATGGCATACGTCCAGGGATGACTCTTCACTACCCCCTCCAGTGCCATTTTCAGTTCGTCGAGATGCGCCTGGAAAAAGGTATCGCTCATCCATGCCACGCCAAACACCGAGAAGATGGCGACCATCCCCGCCTTAAATACCGCTCCGTTTGAAATGGCCGACGCATTAACCTTACAGGTCATCAGCATGATGGCCCCGGCAATAAGCATCATCATTTGAATAACAAGGTTCATCGACAGGGCCGTCATTTTGCCTTTGATCTCAAACGCCGGACGCAACTCGGGCAACGCACCCAGCAGGACCACAACGGCAATCCCGGCGAAGAAGATCCACGTTGACAAGTAGGCCTGTTTAGGGAAACGCTGATCCATCAACGTCTCCGTTCCCCCATAGATAAACTCCCGCTGTTTCGGATCTTTCAGCTTTTCCTGAAATTCAGGATCGTCTGCGAGGTTTTTTCCCCGGCGCAGGCTCCACAGTGCCGCAATGGCGACGCCAGACAGTGAGGCCGGTACGGAAACGGCGAGGATTTCGAGGATCCCCCACGCGTGGCCGATACCGTTCTGCGCACCCAGAATTGAGACCAGCGAAACGACGGCCACGGAAACGGGGGAGGCGGTGATCGCCATCTGTGAGGCCACCGAGGCCACCGCCATCGGCCGTTCCGGGCGAATGCCTTTTTTCAGGGCGATATCCGCGATAATGGGAAACATAGTGTAGACGACGTGGCCGGTCCCGCAGAGAAAGGTCAACATCCAGGTGGTAAACGGCGCGAGAAGGGTGATGTGCTGGGGATGTTTTCGCAGCAGGCGCTCTGCGAATTGCATCATCACGTTCAGGCCACCGGCGGTCTGTAGTGTTGCCGCGCAGCCGATGACGGCGAGGATCGTGAGCATCACGTCAACCGGCGGTTTACCGGGTTGCAGACCAAAGACAAAACTCAAAATAAACAGGCCGATGCCGCTTATCAGCCCCAGGCCCATCCCGCCGAAGCGGGTACCTACCAGCAGGCAGAGGATAATGACAATAAACTCAATGGTGATCATGATGCTCCCTCGTTAATGAATGTAATTAAACAAATCATTACACGATGTGTGGTTATTCATTGGGAGCAAGATCTGATTTGTTAAATGTCAGCAAAAGCAGGGAGTTGGCACCCACTCCCTGACGGGCTGAGGGATCCCCAGTAATTTGAAAGCAAAAGCGATAACGTTGCCTTCAGAATAACTGAAGGCTTTCAGCGATGCCTCGGTCCGGCTGTAAATCGCTGAGGCGTTTCCTGTAGGCCGGGGCGAGGCGCAGGGATGCGCCGAGAGGGCGGGCTTTACAGGGATGTTACCTCCGCCCGTCCCCGATAAGCCGGAAGGAATAAGCCGAAGGTACAGCGAAGCGGCGATTTTCCGCCGGAAGCCCGGGTCGCCAGGGTGGTGGCGACTGAGCCACCCTGGCACGTTCACCGGTTATGCCGTGACAGAGTAGCAAGGAACATAAAGTGAACGGAATGACCACCAGAGCCGTATGTTCCCCCTCACCCCAGCCCTCTCCCTCAAGGGAGAGGGGGCCGTCTGTGCAGGCATTATTTTGTGGGGAACTCTCAGCTCTGACGGGAGCGGGTGAAGGACTTAGTGGTGTTGCACGGTAGCTATGTCGAGAAGATGGCGGTCCGTCTGCTCCAGACAGATCCCCGCGCGTTTCGCGTTGCGGATTTCGTCTGCGAGCGTTTTCAGCAGCATGCCATCCTGCTGCTGCTCTCTGTCCATATCACGTAAAAACTTGAGGGTAATGATGTCCTGTTGCGCTTTGGCTTCATCGGCCAGCTTGTTCAGCTTTGTACAGCGTTGCTCATACTCTTCAAGCGTTTTCTGGAACAGTTCCTCCAGAGAAGAGTAATTATCTTCAATCGTTTCAAGCTCTTTGACTGTGGGATTGGCGCCGATGGCTTTCAAAAAGTTAAAGACACGCATCATGTGCGTGACGTTACTTTGCGCCTGAGTACGAAAGAAGGTGGCAGTGCCGTTGAGGCTTTTTCTGGAACACCAGGCGCTCAAATGCAGATGCAGATTTGAAGCATAAAACTCCAGGTTCATCTGGGCATTCAGTTTTTGCATCATCGTTTGGGTAGTCATACTCATATCCTTATTGACTGTGGGACTTGATGTCCGCTACGAAACCTGACCCGGCAGGTACTGACGATTGAATAACAGAAAAAGATTTCTGCAAGGTAAACAAACTCGAAAATTCACGTCCTGTGTTCGATTTAAATAAGCATACGCTTCTCTTGGAATTAAGAAAACTCTTAGTTGGGCTGTGTTTACCATACATTACAAATTTAAATATAGCGCAGAACAGAAAACAGGTGACGAGATATAATATTTTTTATCTATATGATTTTAATGATATTAAAATCAGTTCTTCCCATTTTTATCGTTTCAGGAAACCTTCTGTGGCGGGAAATTCTGTGAAAGTGTTAAATCAGAAATAATAACTGCAAATATATCCTGTAGTAGCAAATTTGAGCTAAATCAATTTTCACATAATATACGATTCTGTGATCGCGTCGTAAGATTGTTATCTAACAGATCTGGAAAATGAAACGATGTTTTATATCTTTTCACCCGTAGAGGTTTATGATGACAAAAGTTGCGGTGCTGCTGGCACCTGGTTTTGAAGAAGCAGAAGCGATTATCACAGTTGATATCCTGCGTCGCTTGCAGATTGAGGTAGAAACGCTGGCCTGCGCGGAGTCCCGTGCGGTAGTGAGTTACCACAATATCCCCATGGTGGCTGACAGTACCTTAACGGAACGTATTAATAGGCTGTATGACGCGGTCGTGTTACCCGGTGGGCCGCAGGGGAGTATCAATCTGGCGGCTAACCAGGAGGTGATCCGCTTTGTTTCCGCGCATGACGAGCACGGCAAACTCATCTGCCCGATCTGCTCTGCGGCTGCGCGGGTGCTGGGCGCAAACGGGCTACTGAAGGGGCGGCGCTACGTCTGTTCCGGCGATCTGTGGCAGACCGTTGATGATGGAGTATATGTGGATGCGCCGGTCGTGGAGGATAACAACCTCATCAGCGGCAAGGGGCTGGGGCACGCTTTTGACTTTGCGCTGACGCTCTCTGCGCGTCTGTTGGGCGACGATGCCCCCGTGCGCGATCATGCTGAACACATCTATTACCGCTGGTAAATTTTCTGCCGGACGCTAAGGCGTCCGGGTTACAGGGATTACTTAGCTGACCTTATGGATAATCCTGCTTAACTCCTTTCCATTTGTAGGACAATTACGTCCTTTTTTATGTCATTTTTCGCTGAATTTATGTACGCAATTACTGTAATTCTGCGGTGTGATGTCGCTCTCTTATGGATGATTAATTTCCCGCTAAAACTATCACCAGCAATAACGCTTATGACGAGGTAAGCGCTAATGCCTTGTTTTAAGTCCGATTAAATAAGTTGTTCGCCATTATTCCCTACAGATAAGAATGCTAAAGCTGGAGTTTACCATGCACAAATTTACTAAAGCGCTGGCGGCCATCGGCCTGGCTGCCGTTATGTCACAATCCGCTATCGCTGAAAATTTAAAGCTCGGTTTTCTGGTTAAACAGCCGGAAGAACCGTGGTTCCAGACCGAATGGAAATTTGCTGATAAAGCCGGAAAAGATTTGGGATTTGAGGTAATTAAAATCGCCGTACCTGACGGCGAGAAAACGCTGAACGCCATTGATAGCCTGGCGGCGAGCGGCGCGAAAGGTTTCGTTATCTGTACGCCGGATCCAAAGCTGGGTTCAGCGATTGCCGCGAAAGCGCGCGGTTACGACATGAAAGTGATTGCGGTGGACGATCAGTTCGTGAATGCCAAAGGCAAACCGATGGATACCGTTCCGCTGGTGATGATGGCGGCCACCAAAATCGGCGAGCGTCAGGGCCAGGAGCTCTATAAAGAGATGCAAAAACGCGGCTGGGATGTAAAAGAGACCGCCGTGATGGCGATTACCGCTGACGAGCTGGATACCGCCCGCCGTCGTACCACGGGCTCCATGGACGCCCTAAAAGCGGCTGGCTTCCCGGAAAAACAAATCTACAAAGTCCCGACCAAATCCAACGATATCCCGGGCGCCTTTGATGCGGCGAACTCCATGCTCGTCCAGCATCCGGAAGTGAAGCACTGGCTGGTGGTGGGGATGAACGATAACACCGTGCTGGGCGGCGTGCGTGCAACGGAAGGCCAGGGCTTTAAAGCACCGGACGTGATCGGGATCGGCATCAACGGCGTGGACGCCGTGAGCGAACTGTCTAAAGCGCAGGCGACCGGTTTCTACGGCTCTCTGCTGCCAAGCCCGGATGTCCACGGCTATAAATCCAGCGAAATGCTTTACAACTGGGTGACCAAGGGGGTTGAGCCGCCGAAATTCACCGAAGTGACCGATGTGGTGCTGATCACCCGCGATAATTTCAAAGAGGAGCTGGCGAAAAAAGGACTGGGCGGTAAGTAATACGCTGTGATTGCGCCCCTCACACGCCGTGAGGGGCCTGACGTACACACTACAGGAATCACGGAGTCGTTATGCAACAGTCTGATCCGTATCTCTCTTTCCGCGGCATCGGTAAAACATTCCCCGGCGTAAACGCGCTGACCGATATCAGCTTCGACTGCTATGCCGGTCAGGTTCATGCCCTGATGGGGGAGAACGGCGCGGGAAAATCCACGCTGCTAAAAATTCTCAGCGGCAACTACACGCCCACCACCGGCACGCTGGCCATTCGCGGCGAAGAGGTGGCCTTTGCCGATACCACGGCAGCGTTAAACGGGGGCGTCGCCATCATCTATCAGGAGCTGCATCTCATTCCTGAAATGACCGTGGCGGAGAACATCTACCTGGGCCAGCTTCCGCATAAAAGCGGCGTGGTCAACCGCTCGCTGCTCAACTATGAAGCGGGCTTGCAGCTCAGGCACCTTGGGCTGGATGTCGATCCGCAAACGCCCCTTAAGTATCTCTCCATCGGCCAGTGGCAGATGGTGGAAATTGCCAAAGCGCTGGCGCGTAACGCCAAGATCATCGCTTTTGACGAGCCAACCAGCTCGCTCTCGGCGCGTGAAATTGAAAACCTCTTTCGCGTAATCCGCGAGCTGCGCAAAGAGGGCCGCATCATTCTGTACGTCTCCCACCGTATGGAAGAGATTTTTGCCTTAAGCGATGCCATCACCGTGTTTAAGGATGGCCGCTACGTGCGCACCTTCACCGATATGCAGCAGGTCAATCATGACCAGCTGGTGCAGGCGATGGTTGGGCGCGATCTCGGGGATATTTACCACTGGAAGCCGCGCGAGTACGGCCCTGAGCGTCTGCGTCTGGATAGCGTTAAAGCCCCAGGCGTGCGCACACCTATTTCACTCTCGGTGCGCAGCGGCGAAATCGTCGGGCTGTTTGGCCTTGTCGGGGCAGGGCGCAGCGAGCTGATGAAAGGGCTGTTTGGCGGTACGCGCATTACCCAGGGCCAGGTCTTCGTCGACGGGAAAAAGGTCGATATACAGAAGCCTGCGCAGGCGATTAACGCGGGCATCATGCTCTGTCCGGAGGATCGAAAGGCCGAAGGCATTATTCCAGTGCACTCGGTGCGCGACAACATCAACATCTCTGCCCGGCGCAAGTTCATCCGCGCGGGATGTCTGATTAACGACGGCTGGGAGGCGCGCAACGCTGATCACCATATCCGTTCGCTGAACATCAAAACTCCCGGGGCTGAACAGCTGATCATGAATTTGTCCGGCGGCAACCAGCAAAAAGCCATTCTGGGGCGCTGGCTGTCGGAAGACATGAAGGTCATTTTATTGGATGAACCAACGCGCGGTATCGACGTGGGGGCGAAACACGAAATCTATAACGTCATCTATGAGCTGGCAAAACGCGGCGTGGCGGTGCTGTTCGCCTCCAGCGATCTGCCCGAGGTGCTGGGCGTCGCCGACCGCATTGTAGTGATGCGTGAAGGCGAAATTGCCGGTGAATTGCTGCATGAACAGGCGAATGAACAACAGGCGTTGAGTCTCGCCATGCCTAAAGTTAGCCAGGCTGTCGCCTGAGTAAGGAGTCAATGATGTCCTCTGTTACTACATCCGGAGCGCCGAAGTCGGCTTTCAGTTTTGGCCGCATCTGGGACCAGTACGGCATGCTGGTGGTTTTTGCCGCCCTGTTCGTTGCGTGCGCGATTTTTGTGCCAAACTTCGCGACCTTCATCAACATGAAGGGGCTGGGGCTGGCCATCTCCATGTCCGGCATGGTGGCCTGCGGAATGCTATTCTGCCTGGCCTCCGGCGATTTTGACCTGTCGGTCGCCTCGGTGATTGCCTGTGCCGGGGTCACCACTGCCGTGGTGATCAATATGACCGAAAGCCTGTGGATCGGCGTGCTGGCGGGGCTGATGCTCGGCGTGCTGAGCGGTCTGGTGAACGGCTTTGTGATTGCGCGCCTGAAGATTAACGCCCTGATCACGACGCTTGCGACCATGCAAATCGTGCGCGGTCTGGCCTATATCATCTCCGACGGTAAGGCGGTGGGGATTGAAGACGAGCGCTTCTTTACGCTGGGCTATGCCAACTGGCTGGGCTTGCCTGCGCCTATCTGGCTGACGGTAGCCTGTCTGATCCTGTTTGGTTTCCTGCTTAACCGCACCACCTTTGGTCGTAATACCCTGGCGATTGGCGGGAACGAGGAAGCGGCGCGTCTGGCGGGTGTCCCGGTCGTACGGACCAAGATCATTATCTTCGTGCTTTCCGGGCTGGTGTCGGCAGCGGCGGGGATTATTCTGGCGTCGCGTATGACCAGCGGCCAGCCAATGACCTCTATCGGTTATGAGCTGATTGTCATTTCAGCCTGCGTATTGGGGGGCGTATCCCTCAAGGGCGGCATCGGAAAAATCTCATATGTGGTGGCGGGGATCCTGATTCTGGGGACCGTGGAGAACGCCATGAACCTGCTTAATATTTCTCCGTTCTCTCAGTACGTCGTACGCGGCCTGATCCTGCTGGCAGCAGTGATCTTCGACCGTTACAAGCAAAAAGCGAAGCGTACCATCTGATTTATTTTTAGCCACTTATCTGCTCAACTATTAACCATAGTTGACTCCCTGACCGGCCCGCCAGTTATGCTGACGGGCCGGTTGCTAAATGGCGAGCGCCGTCACACTGTCTATACTTACATGGCTGTTTTGTTCACTGTAAGGAGGATTAGGGTGGCTGACTTGTTAACCGCACCGCCTGTACTGCCCGGAAAATTTGCTTTCTTTTTTGACCTCGACGGGACGCTCGCCGGAATTGAACCGCATCCTGACGACGTCGTTGTACCGGATCTGGTGTTAGAGAATTTGCAGCAGCTCTCCCGACAGAACGAGGGGGCACTGGCATTGATTTCAGGGCGCTCAATGGCCGAGCTGGATGTGCTCGCCAGTCCTTATCACTTTCCGCTGGCCGGTGTGCACGGAGCGGAGCGCCGCGATATCCATGATCAACTGCATATAGTTTCACTCCCCGATACGCTGGTTCAGGCGCTGCATGCGCAACTCTCTTCTGCTCTGGAACTGCTTCCCGGTACGGAACTGGAAGCCAAAGGCATGGCCTTTGCGCTGCACTACCGTCAGGCGCCTCACCATGAGGCGGCGATCTTTTCGGTAGCAAGAAGCGTGGCGGAAGCCCATCCGGAGCTGGCGTTACAGCCGGGTAAATGTGTGGTCGAGATTAAACCAGCAGGAATTAATAAAGGCGCTGCCATTGCAGCGTTTATGGCGGAAGCGCCGTTTAAAGGGCGTACGCCAGTATTTTTTGGGGATGACCTGACCGACGAGGCCGGGTTCAGCGTGGTAAACCAGGCCAGTGGCATGTCTGTCAAGGTAGGGCCGGGTGAAACCGTTGCCGGATGGCGGCTGGAAAATGTCGCCAGCGTCTGGCAGTGGATATCTGATGTCGCTAACCAGCAACAACAACAAATAGCGCAAAACAACGGGAGAAATCATTATGGGTCGCTTAGTCGTCGTCTCTAATCGCATCGCACCGCCGGATGATAAAAAAGCCAGTGCTGGTGGCCTGGCGGTCGGGGTATTAGGTGCCCTCAAAGCCGCGGGTGGTCTCTGGTTTGGCTGGAGCGGGGAAATCAGTAATGATGAGAAACCGCTTAAAAAGGTGTCACGGGGCAATATCACGTGGGCTTCCTTCGCACTCAGTGAGAAGGACTATGATGAATATTATTCCGAGTTCTCAAACGCCGTGCTGTGGCCAGCGTTTCACTATCGTCTGGACCTGGTGAAATTCCAGCGTGAATCCTATGAAGGCTATATGCGCGTTAATGCGCTGCTGGCAGATAAACTGCTGCCGCTGATCGAAGAAGACGATATTTTATGGATCCACGATTACCATCTGCTGCCTTTCGCCAGAGAGCTGCGAAAACGTGGTGTGAATAACCGAATCGGTTTTTTCCTGCACATCCCTTTCCCGACGCCGGAGATTTTCACGGCACTGCCGCAGCATGAAGAGATCCTTGAGGCGCTGTCCGATTACGACCTGCTCGGTTTCCAGACGGAAAACGACAGGCTGGCCTTCCTCGACAGCGTGTCCGGTAAAACCCGACTGGTCACTCACGGCGGCAAATCTCACACCGCGTGGGGACGTAATTTCCATACCGAGGTCTACCCGATTGGTATTGAGCCAGACGAAATTGCCGAGCAGGCCTCCGGTCCATTGCCTCCGAAGCTTGCCCAGCTTAAGGATGAACTCAAGCACGTTAAGAATATCTTTTCGGTTGAACGACTTGATTATTCCAAAGGGTTGCCGGAGCGATTCCTCGCGTATGAAACCCTGCTGGAAAAATTCCCGCAGCATCACGGCAAGATTCGTTATACCCAGATAGCGCCGACCTCACGCGGTGAGGTTCAGGCCTATCAGGATATCCGTCACCAGCTTGAGACCGAAGCAGGGCGCATCAACGGGCGCTACGGGCAGCTTGGCTGGACACCACTTTTCTATTTGAATCAGCACTTTGAGCGCAAAATTCTGATGAAAGTGTTCCGCTATGCGGACGTCGGGCTGGTCACGCCCCTGCGCGACGGGATGAATCTGGTGGCAAAAGAGTATGTTGCAGCACAAGATCCTGCTGACCCGGGTGTGCTGGTGCTGTCTCAATTTGCCGGTGCGGCAAACGAGTTAACCTCAGCGCTGATTGTAAACCCTTACGATCGCGATGACGTGGCAAATGCCCTGAACCGTGCGTTAACTATGCCGCTTGCGGAACGTATTTCACGCCATTCGGAAATGATGGAGACCATCATAAAGAATGATATTAACCGCTGGCAGGCGCGTTTTATTGACGATTTGCGCGCGATCCAGCCGCAAAGTCAGGAAGGTGATCTGCAAAAAAAAATCGCGACCTTCCCTAAACTCGCCTGATTTTCTCCGGGGGCATTAATTGCCCCCAAGAGGCACCAGCAGGACATCAACCTGGCTTGACGAAACGATAGATTTTGCCGAGCATGCCGCACGAGTAAAAAAACTCTGGTTATGATTTCCGCAAATAACCAGGTCAATATTCTCTTTCTGACAGATGTCGAGTATATGCGCGCTTAATTCACCGGTCGCGATAACGGTCTGATGAATCGGATAGTCTGCCCTCTCCACCAACTCTTGCAGGAATTGGTGCGTTTCCTCCTGCAATACCTCACGTATATCTTCCAGCATCGGCGCAGCCAGCTGATTATACATTTCGGGTTCCGCGGCCAGCGTGATCAGGCTGATGCGGGCATTGGCGGGGCGGGCGATGGATACGGCTCGGGCGACAAGCTGGTGGCTTTCGGGAGAAACAGCAACTGAAACAAGCAGATGGGAGTAACTCATCACGCACTCCTTTGATGTCAGAATGACAAGTTTTCCCAGCTTTACCGCGAAAATGTCATTACTGCAAGAGGTGAATGCGTCATTAGTGTGAAGCTTATCATAATTATTCATTAATTATTCTTATAAGAAGAATAACTGAAAAGATGGCCTAAATGAAAAAAATTAACAGCTTAACGTAAATTACACATTTTCCCTTCCGGGTGGTTAACTCGCCTTAACTCATCATCAACCCGGCGTAGATCGTTACGCAACGAAACTGATTTTTGTGTTGCCAGCGTTAACCTCCTGTTTTTACTTTATTAATTAATGGTAGTTTCAAAGTGAAGTTTTCCCCATAGCAGATCAATGCGGATTTGCCCTGTCTTTACATTTCCCAGACCCAATTCCCCCGTCCGGATGCATGAGTATTCGTTCCTGAAGAATATAAACAAGCTTGGGTTGGATAAAAAACACCCAAATTACAAGTCACGCTGATGGATTTATGGGTTACATTCGCGTAAATTATGTGACGCAGATCACATTTTTTTTAAATTCCAGGGGGGGCTGCATTGTATGTGTCAAAACTGACGAGTAGAGTTTGCGTCGAATTAGGAAAAATCTTAGTTATTTGTAAGAAAAGATAAAATGTGTAACCGACATTTTGGCCATGTTAACCGGTCACGCGC
The DNA here is from genome assembly GCF_049236925.1 of Enterobacter cloacae complex sp. SYL003. NCBI lineage: Bacteria > Pseudomonadati > Pseudomonadota > Gammaproteobacteria > Enterobacterales > Enterobacteriaceae > Enterobacter > Enterobacter cloacae complex sp. SYL003. The sequence goes on from NZ_JBMKJK010000001.1 coordinate 183,102, forward strand.
TTTACGACGTACAAACCTAAATTCAACTATGCATTTGGCCTTTTCTTTTTATACCGGGTGATTTCCCGGCGACATCACGGGGTGCGGTCTTTCCGCATAAAAATAATAGTTGGTTATTCGGGATGGGAAAAATGCATACATCCGAGTTGCTAAAACATATTTACGACATCAATTTGTCGTATTTATTGCTCGCGCAGCGTTTGATTAGTCAGGACAAACCGTCAGCGATGTTTCGTCTGGGTGTTAACGAAGAGATGGCAACCATGCTGGGGGGATTAACACTTCCGCAGATGGTCAAGCTGGCTGAAACCAATCAGCTTGTCTGCCAGTTCCGTTTCGATAACCCGCAGACCATTACGCGTCTGACTCAGGAATCCCGCGTGGACGATCTGCAACAGATCCACACCGGTATTCTTCTCTCCACCCGCCTGCTCAACGAAATCAGCCAGCCTGACGACGTAGCCCGGAAGAAAAGGGCTTAACAATGAGCGAAAAAAGCATTGTTCAGGAAGCCCGTGATATCCAGCTGGCAATGGAACTCATCACGCTGGGTGCGCGTTTACAAATGCTGGAAAGCGAGACGCAACTGAGCCGTGGTCGTTTGATCAAGCTGTACAAAGAATTGCGTGGTAGCCCACCGCCAAAAGGCATGCTGCCGTTTTCGACTGACTGGTTCATGACCTGGGAGCAGAACATCCATGCTTCCATGTTCTGTAACGCCTGGCAGTACCTGCTTAAAACGGGCTTATGCAGCGGCGTGGATGCCGTGATTAAAGCCTACAAACTTTACCTTGAGCAATGCCCGCAGCAGGAACAGGGACCCCTGCTGGCGCTGACCCGCGCCTGGACGCTGGTGCGTTTTGTTGAAAGCGGAATGCTTGAATTGTCGCGCTGCAACTGCTGTGACGGCAATTTTATTACCCACGCGCACCAGCCTGCGGGCAGCTTCGCCTGTAGTTTATGCCAGCCTCCATCCCGAGCCGTAAAAAGACGTAAACTTTCCCGGGATGCTGCCGATATTATTCCACAACTGCTGGATGAACAGATCGAACACGCTGTTTAACCCGAACCTGTGGGCAAGATTCCAGCAGCGGTAAGCGATTACCGCTGCTTTTTTTTACCCTGCGTTCAGGTCACGCGCTCGAAATGAACGTCCTGCCATAGTCACTAGCGGAAGGATGATGTCGTGCTTATCTTATTAGGTTACCTGGTAGTTCTCGGTACAGTTTTCGGCGGTTACATGATGACCGGCGGGCACCTTGGAGCACTCTATCAACCGGCTGAACTTGTCATCATCGGCGGTGCAGGGGTAGGGGCTTTTATCGTTGGTAACAACGGTAAATCGATCAAGGGCACGCTGAAGGCGATTCCGCTGCTGTTTCGTCGCTCGAAATACACCAAAAGCATGTATATGGATCTTCTGGCGCTGCTCTATCGCCTGATGGCGAAGTCACGTCAGCAAGGAATGTTCTCGCTGGAGCGGGACATTGAAAACCCGAAAGAGAGCGAAATTTTCGCCAGCTACCCGCGTATTCTGGCTGACGCGATGATGCTCGATTTTATCGTCGATTACCTGCGACTGATCATCAGCGGCAACATGAACACCTTCGAAATTGAAGCCCTGATGGACGAAGAGATCGAAACCCACGAGAGCGAATCCGAAGTGCCGGCCAACAGCCTGGCGCTGGTGGGCGACTCGCTTCCGGCGTTCGGTATCGTGGCGGCGGTCATGGGCGTCGTTCATGCCCTGGCCTCGGCGGATCGCCCGGCGGCTGAACTGGGCGCCCTGATTGCCCACGCAATGGTGGGGACGTTCCTCGGTATTTTACTGGCATACGGCTTTATCTCCCCGCTGGCGAGCGTGCTGCGCCAGAAGAGCGCTGAAACCACCAAAATGATGCAGTGCGTGAAAATTACGCTGCTCTCAAACCTCAACGGTTATGCGCCACCGATCGCCGTCGAATTTGGCCGTAAGACGCTCTACTCCAGCGAACGTCCGTCGTTTATCGAACTGGAAGAGCACGTGCGCGCGGTGAAAAACCCCAACCAACAGACGACAACTGAGGACGCATGAAAAACCAGTCCCATCCGATCGTCATCGTAAAAAAACGCAAGCATAAGGGGCACGGGCACGGTTCTCACGGCTCATGGAAGATCGCGTACGCCGATTTTATGACCGCCATGATGGCCTTCTTTCTGGTGATGTGGCTGATCTCCATCTCCAGCCCGAAAGAGCTTATTCAGATTGCGGAATATTTCAGAACGCCGCTGGCGACGGCGGTCACCGGCGGGCCGCGCATTTCGAACAGCGACAGCCCGATCCCCGGCGGCGGTGACGATTACACCCAGCAGCAGGGCGAAGTGAAAAAACAGCCTAACATCGACGAGCTGAAAAAACGGATGGAGCAGGCGCGCCTGAAAAAACTGCGCGGTGACCTGGATCAGCTGATTGAGGCGGACCCTAAATTGCGCGCGCTGCGTCCGCATCTGAAAATTGACCTGGTGCAGGAAGGGCTGCGTATTCAGATCATCGACAGCCAGAACCGACCGATGTTCAAAACCGGCAGTGCCGACGTGGAGCCCTACATGCGCGATATTCTGCGTGCGATTGCACCGGTGCTGAACGGCATTCCGAACCGCGTTAGCCTCTCCGGTCACACGGATGATTTCCCGTACGCCACGGGAGAGAAGGGATACAGCAACTGGGAGCTTTCTGCCGATCGCGCCAACGCCTCGCGTCGCGAGCTGGTGGCGGGTGGGCTTGATGATGGCAAGGTCCTGCGCGTCGTCGGCATGGCTGCAACCATGCGCCTGACCGACCGCGGACCGGATGACGCCATCAACCGTCGTATCAGTCTTTTAGTGCTGAACCAGCAGGCGGAGCAGGCCATCCTGCATGAAAACGCCGAAAGTCAGAATGAGTCACTGGACGATTTAAAACAGCCTGGGGCCGTCCCTTCGGCTGCCGTTCCAACATCGCCACCAGCCAATCCGAGGTGATAGCGTGAGCATGGATATTACCGATTTTTACCAGACATTTTTTGATGAAGCCGACGAATTGTTGGCCGATATGGAGCAACATTTGCTGGATCTGGTGCCCGAGGCACCGGACTCAGAACAGCTCAACGCCATCTTCCGTGCGGCGCATTCCATTAAAGGCGGAGCCGGAACGTTTGGATTTACCATTTTGCAGGAAACGACCCATTTAATGGAAAACCTGCTGGATGAAGCACGACGCGGTGAGATGCAGCTCAATACCGACATTATCAACCTGTTTTTGGAAACGAAAGATATTATGCAGGAACAGCTCGACGCCTATAAAAGTTCGGCAGAGCCTGATGCCGCCAGCTTTGAATACATCTGCAACGCGCTGCGTCAGTTAGCGCTGGAAGCCAAAGGTGAGGCGTCTGCGCCCGTTGTCCCTGCGGCAAAACTGAGCGTTGTTGACGCCGCGGCCAAACCAGACAGTGCGCCTGATGCGCCCGCAGGAAAATTGCGCGTAGTGCTGTCACGGCTGAAAGAGAACGAGGTCAACCTGCTGGAAGAGGAGCTGGGTAACCTGGCGACGCTCAGCAACGTGGTGAAGGGTAAAGACAGCCTGGCCGCGACGCTCGACGGCGGGATCGGTCAGGATGACATTGTGGCGGTGCTGTGCTTCGTGATTGAAGCGGATCAAATTGCGTTTGAAACCGAGGCGGCGGCCGTTGAAGTGCCCGCGCCGGCAGAAATTGCCCCTGCGGTAGTTGCCGCTGCCCCTGCACTGAAAGCCGTGCCCAAAGAGACGGCCGCCCCGGCCCGCGGTGAAAAACCGGCGGCGCGTTCCAGCGAGTCCACAAGCATTCGCGTGGCGGTGGAGAAAGTGGATCAGCTGATCAACCTGGTGGGTGAACTGGTGATCACCCAGTCGATGCTGGCCCAGCGCTCCAACGAGCTGGACCCGGTGACCCACGGCGATCTCATCACCAGCATGGGCCAGTTACAACGTAACGCCCGCGATTTGCAGGAATCGGTGATGTCCATCCGTATGATGCCGATGGAATATGTCTTCAGCCGCTTCCCGCGCCTGGTGCGCGACCTGGCCAGCAAGCTCAACAAACAGATCGAACTCACGCTGATGGGCAGCTCCACCGAGCTGGATAAGAGCCTGATTGAACGCATTATCGACCCGTTAACGCACCTGGTGCGTAACAGCCTCGACCACGGCATTGAGCTGCCGGAAAACCGCGTGGCAGCCGGAAAATCGCCAGTGGGCAACCTGGTCCTGTCAGCAGAACATCAGGGCGGCAACATCTGCATCGAAGTGACCGATGACGGCGCGGGCCTGAACCGCGAGCGCATTCTGGCGAAGGCGATTTCGCAGGGCATGGCGGTCAACGAAAACATGACTGACGAAGAAGTGGGCATGTTGATTTTTGCCCCGGGCTTCTCAACCGCAGAGCAGGTCACCGACGTTTCCGGCCGCGGCGTGGGCATGGACGTGGTGAAACGTAACATTCAGGAGATGGGCGGTCACGTTGAGATCCAGTCTAAGCAGGGCGCGGGCACCACGATCCGTATCCTGCTGCCGCTGACGCTGGCCATTCTTGACGGCATGTCCGTTAAAGTGGCGGATGAAGTCTTTATTCTGCCGCTGAACGCGGTGATGGAATCCCTCCAGCCGCGCGAAGAAGATCTGCATCCGCTGGCGGGCGGCGAGCGCGTGCTCGAAGTGCGCGGCGAGTACCTGCCGCTGGTGGAACTGTGGAAAGTGTTCGAAGTGGACGGGGCAAAAACCGAGGCCACGCAGGGTATCGTTGTGATCCTGCAAAGCGCCGGACGCCGCTACGCGCTGCTGGTCGATCAGCTGATTGGTCAGCATCAGGTGGTGGTTAAGAACCTGGAAAGTAACTACCGCAAAGTGCCGGGGATCTCTGCTGCCACCATACTGGGTGATGGTAGCGTCGCGCTGATCGTCGATGTATCGGCACTTCAGGGATTAAATCGTGAACAACGTGTGGCGAACACAGCCGCCTGATTAAGTAAAAGGTAATAACATGACCGGTATGAGTAACGTAACGAAACTGGCGGGCGAGCCATCTGGGCAGGAATTCCTGGTTTTCACTTTAGGTGATGAAGAGTACGGTATCGACATCCTGAAAGTGCAGGAAATTCGCGGGTACGATCAGGTAACGCGCATCGCGAACACGCCAGCGTTTATCAAGGGTGTGACCAACCTGCGCGGTGTGATTGTGCCTATCGTGGATCTGCGCGTGAAGTTCAGCCAGGGTGATGTGGAGTACAACGATAACACGGTGGTGATTGTTCTGAATCTGGGGCAGCGCGTGGTGGGGATTGTGGTGGACGGCGTGTCAGATGTGCTGTCGCTGACCGCCGATCAAATCCGTCCTGCGCCGGAGTTTGCGGTCACGCTGTCGACGGAATACCTGACGGGGCTGGGTGCGCTCGGCGAGCGTATGCTGATTCTGGTGAATATTGAGAAGCTGCTGAACAGCGAAGAGATGGCGCTGCTGGATATTGCGGCGAATCACGTGGCATAAAATAATGCCGGGTGGCGGCTTCGCCTTACCCGGCCTACAAATGGCTCGAACACGTAGGCCGGGTACGCGCCAGCGCCACCCGGCTCTTTTGTATCTTTACGCCTCCTGCTCCACCAGCTCTGCCTCCGCTTCCCGCGCCCCTTCATTCTGCGACAGCATCGCCGTCGCAATCCCGTTCCCCAGCACGTTAATGGCCGATCTCCCCATATCCAGGAAATGGTCAATCCCCATCAGCAGCAGGATCCCGGCTACCGGAATGTTAAAGCTCGGAATGGTTGCCGCCAGCACCACCAGTGACGAGCGCGGTACGCCCGCAATGCCCTTCGAGGCCAGCATCAGCGTTAACATCAGCACCGTCACCTCGGTAAAACTCAGGTGAATGTTGTACGCCTGGGCAATAAACATTGAGGCGAACGAGCAGTACACCATGGAGCCGACCAGGTTAAACGAGTAGCCGATCGGCAGGACGAAAGAGGCGATATTCCGTGAACAACCAAAGCGCGCTAACTGCTCCAGCGTTTTTGGGTATGCCGCTTCAGAGCTGCTGGTGGTAAACGCCACCAGCACCGGATCTTTCAGCATCGCCACCAGACGGAAAATCTCTTTCTTCAGTACCATGTAACCCACGGCCAGCAATACAAGACAGGTCAGGAGGATCGCCACATAATAACCGCCAATAAACGAGGCATAGTTCAGCAAAATGCCCAGCCCCTGGGTGGCAATGACGGACGAAATCGCCGCGAAAATGGCCAGCGGCGCAACGTACATCACGTAGCCCGTCACCTTCAGCATAATGTGGGATACCACATCCAGCGCCGCGACCAGCGGGGCGTTGAATTTTTGGCCCAGTGACGCGCCGCCAATGCCGAAGAACATCGAGAAGACCACAATTTGCAGGATCTCATTGTTGGCCATCGCGCCGGCAATGCTGGTTGGAATGGTGTGTGACAGGAAGGCTTTCAGCGACATCCCGCTCACGGCCAGGCCGGTATCAACCGTCTCTGTCGGAATGCTCAGGTTCAGACCGCTGCCGGGTTGTTCAAGGGTAACAATAAACAGCCCCACCAGAATGGAAAGTACGGATGAGCTGATAAACCACACCATCGCTTTACCCCCGACGCGCCCAATCGTCGACGTTTCACCCAGCCTCATAATGCCCACCGTCAGGGTGCTGAACACCAGCGGGGCTATCACCATCTTGATCAGCCGCAGGAAAATATCGGTCAGCAGCGTGATGTTCTCCGACCAGGCCTGTATCGCGTCGGACGAAGCATACTCATGGATCGCCGCACCGGAAAGAATGCCCGCCAGCATGAAAATCACGATGAAGAGCGTGAGTTTGTTTGCACTTGCCACAAAAAGATCCTCTATGCGCTAAAAGAGTTTCCTGCGTCAATGCATACAAAATTTTTATTTAAGCGCAGGAAAATATTCGGGGCATAAATTGAAGTAAAGCTGCGTGAGTTACAACTTGTTTTTAATTTTTATGAAATTTGTTGTTTTTATCATGACGATATATTGTGACTCAGATCACACTGCAGGCGATATATCCTCAAGTTAAGCAAGAATAATGCCCATTTTTTTTTGCTAACCCTTTGTAATGTTTGTTAATAACCTGTTAATTCGCGCGGGGTTGCCCTCTTTTTGATGAAAGTGGTTGAAGTGCTAACCATAAACTAAATTCTCTGTAACCGCGCCGGGGAATGTTTAAGCGGGGCTAACATACTGAACAGTATGAATAAAATATGGCAAGCGAACCTATATTTCTTCTGGAGGGTGGTAAATGAAAAGAAAACTTCTTTTTATCTGCGCGGGCACGCTGCTGACGGCGGCAACGGTCGGTCAGGCTCTCGCGGTCACCAGTAGCGGCACTATCGGCGCGACGTTGACGCTGACCAACGGCTGCTTGATCAACGGCTCGCCAACGCAAAACGGCATTAACTTCGGGACGCTCGATTTCGGCACTCATCCTGCAACATTCTCCACCCTGACAACCCAGTTAACCGGTGCCAGCGGAGGAAACACCTTTACCATTCAATGTACCACTGCCAGTTACACGGTGGCGATCACCGGCAACACCAACGCTACCGCACCCGGAACCGTTGTCGGCACCCCAGGTACGCCGGGCCGCTATCTGGTCAACACCGCCAATGCGGCGCAGGGCGTTGCCTACAGCCTGTTCAGCGATAGCGGTTACAACAACGTGGTTGCGAACAATGCCGCGTTGCCGGTCGCCTCTACTGCGGGTGGGGTGGATAGCTACACCCTCTACGCACGCATTACGGGCGGCGGCAATAGCGTAACGGTCGTACCGGGAACCTATACCGACACGATTAACGTCAGCGTCACCTACTGATTCAGCCATGAAAGCATTGTTATGTCTGCGCGACAGCGCAGAGGGCGTCGTGCACCCTTTTTTAACCCTGTTGGTCGGGCTGATGTTGATCCCAGACGCCGGGGCGGTGACGTCTCAGTCATTCAGGGTGAGCGCGACGGTTGTGCCTGGATGCTCGGTGAGCACCGGCACCGGCGGGCGTTTCGGTACGCTGAATTTCGGGACCCGCAGCGGCGTGGAGAGCGCACCGGTCAGCACCAGCTTTGTTGCCGACGGCGCGTTGTCCATCGCCTGCACACCGGGTGTGGCGCTAAGTATGAGCATTAATGGCGGTCAGAATTATAGCTCTGTGCGGCGGATGACGCGTTCAGGCGGGACAGAGGTGGTCGGTTACCGGCTCTACAGCAGCAGCTCTCTGGCCGCAAACAGTGAAATTGGGGTTAACCAGGCAATACCGATTACCTATACCAACAGCAATAACATCGCGCTGCCTCTTTTTGGCGTCGCGCTTTTGACCGGGTTTAGCCCGTCAGGAACGTATTCAGATCAACTCACCGTGACCTTGTCATGGTAGGAAAGGGAGAGCATTGATGAAGCCATTTTTCAGGCGGTCAGGCCTGTTGAGTCTGTTGGGGATAACGGCCCTTACAGCGGTTAAGGCGCAAGCAGCCGCAACCATTCTTCTTTGGCCTATCGATCCGTGGCTTTCGGCAGACGCCAGAGCAACTGAATTGTGGATCCAGAATCAGGGCAACAGCGCCACGACAATGCAGATACGCATTGTGCGCTGGAAACAGGAGGGCGGATATGAGCGTTACACCGCCCAGCAGGATGTGGTCGCCAGCCCGCCGATCGTGACTATCGCTAAGGGCAGTAAACAGCTTATTCGCCTGATTAAGCAGGGGACGATCCCGTCCGGCGTCGAGCAAGCCTACCGCATCATTGTGGATGAGATTCCCCAGCCGGATGCCAAAGCGGAACCGTCTATGGGCCTCAAACTGCAAATGCGCTATTCCATTCCCTTATTTGTTTATGGACAGGGGATCCCCACCCTCAACGAAGGAGAGCATCACGCGCTGGCGAACACTCAGCAGCTCAACTGGCGGGTCATTCAGGAGGAGGGGAAACCCGCGCTTGAGGTCCGCAATCAGGGGAACGTTCACGTCAGGCTCAGCCAGGTTGCGGTTGAGCAGGGCGGGCAAAAACGCACGGTTGCCGAGGGGCTGCTGGGTTATGTGCTGCCAGGCAGCACCCGAAGCTGGCCGCTTCCGGCAGGGATTTATCAGCCGAATCGGATGAGCGCGCAAATTAATGCCAGGGATACGCAATGGCAATCGACGCCCGTCAACTGAAACCGGCGATGATGATCCTGCTTTGCGTCAGTACCAGCGCATTTGCCGAAACCGGCGACGACAGTTTACCGCCGCCGCCGGACGCGCGGACGATGAACGGCGAAGCTGTATTCCAACTCGCCCTGGTGCTGAACCACTATGACACGGGTCTGGTGGTGCCGGTGACGCAGCGCGAGGGCGCCTGGTTTATTTCAGGAGCGGATTTGCTTCGCGCCGGACTGCCGCAGGAGCATGTGCCTGCCGGAGAGGTGAACCTTTCAACGCTCTCATCGGTACGCGTAGAGTATGACAGCAGCGCCCAGCGGCTCATGCTGACGGTCCCCCGGGACTGGGTTGCGGCGCGGATCACGTCGTTTAGCGGTCAGAGCGCGCAAAGCAAGCCGCATTATGGCCGGGGCGCGCTGCTCAACTACGACGTTTATACCAACCATACCGAACACACGGGCGGCCAGGCGTCGGTGTGGCATGAGTTCCGCTATTTCAACGAAGACTATTCGTTTTCTTCGACAGGGTACGCCCGACAGAATTTCGCCGGAAGCAGCGGGCAGCAGGAAGGATACGTGCGCTATGACTCAACCCTGCTGATCACCAACGAGGAGGATGCCACCACCTGGACCGTTGGGGACGTCATCAGCGATGCGCTGAGCTGGAGCACCAGCGTGCGGATGGGCGGGATCAGCTATGGGCGCGACTTCTCCCTGCGTCCGGATCTGGTGACCTGGCCGCTGCCGGCGTTTTCCGGTGAGGCGGCCGTCCCGACCTCGGTCGATCTCTTTATTAATGGCTACCGTTCCGGCTCCACCCGCCTTCAGCCGGGGCCGTTTACCCTCACTAATCTGCCGTACATCAACGGCGCAGGGGATGCGGTACTGGTCACCACCGACGCGCTGGGACGTCAGGTGAGCACCACGCTGCCGTTTTATGTCAGCAGCGATCTGCTGAAGCAGGGGTTAAGCGACGGCGCCGTAACGCTGGGCAGCCTGCGGCGCAACTACGGTATAGAGAATTTTGACTATGGCCCGGCGGCGGGCAGCGGATCGTATCGCTACGGGGTGACCGACTGGCTGACGCTGGAGGGGCATGCGGAAGGGGCGGAGTCGCTGGCGCTCGGCGGCGCGGGCACGGTGCTGAAGCTCGGGCGTTTTGGCGTGGTGAACACGTCTTATACCCAAAGCCGGATGCGCGGCGACGAAGGGGGCCAGATGAACTGGGGCTATCAGTACAGCACCAGCGAGTTTAGCGTAGCGACCCAGCATACCCGACGCGACCGCGGCTTCGGCAACCTCGCCCTGTACGATCAGCCCACCGTTTATGATGAATATGATAACCCCGTTGCCAGCCTGAGCCGCAATACCGACCAGTACTCCTTAACCTTTAACCTCGGTGATTACGGCAATATCGGTGCGGCGTGGATCGGCGTGGAGAGTTTTGACAGCCGGAAAACCGAGCTGCTCAACCTCTCCTGGAGCCGAAATCTGTGGCGCTCAAGCAGTATTTACCTGGCGGCCAGCCGTGACCAGCAGCGGGACGACTGGACGGTTGCGCTGTCGTTGCAGGTCCCTCTGGGCGAACGTGACAGCGCCGCCGTTACCTTTGAAAACACGCCTGACGCAGGCAGCACTCAACGCATTAACTACAACCACTCGATGCCGTCTGACGGCGGCTTTAGCTGGAACATGGCCTGGGCCAACCAGTCGCGGTCGAGTAACTATCAACAGGCCACGCTCGGCTGGCGGAATAACAATGTTGAGCTTCAGGGCGGCGGCTACGGTGAGAAGGGGATGATGACCTGGTGGGGCGAGGCGATGGGCTCTGTCGTCCTGATGGACGGTGAGCTGTTTGCGGCGAATAAAATCAACGATGCGTTTGTGGTGATCAGCACCGACGGACATCCGGACGTACCCGTCAGCTACGAGAACCAGCCGGTTGGTAAAACCAATAACAAAGGTTATCTGCTGGTCAGCGGCGTTTCCGCCTATTACCCGGCGAGCTACCGCATTGATACCCTGAACTTACCTGCGGATACCCGGCTGAAAGAGACCGAGCGTCGGGTGGCGATTCGTCGGCATAACGGTTATCTGGTGGATTTCCCGATGGAGCAGGAGCGGGTTGCCAGCGTGATCCTGCATGACGCGCAGGGCAATGCGATCCCGGTGGGAAGCCAGGTCAAACGCGCGTCCCGCAGTAGCGCGGTTGTTGGCTACGACGGCCTCGCCTGGCTGGAAAACCTCAACGATGTGAATCCTCTGGAGGTCATCACCCCGGACGGTAAACGCTGTATCGCAACGTTGAACGTGGGCGCAAATCCCGAGCATAAGCTGCAAACCTACGGTCCGCTGACCTGCCGGGAGGCGCCGTGAAACGCCTGTTGATAGCCATACTGCTGCTGTTCTCGGGCAGCGGCTGGGCGGCCTGCACCGTCAGTACGGTGAACGCCTCGTTTGGCAGCGTCACCTCATTCGCCCTGAGCAGTACGGGGGAGGTGCAAACCACCGGCACGCTGGTGGTGTCCTGCGATACGGTCCTCAACCTGCTAACCAACGACTCGGTGACGCTGACCTACACCTCGGCGTCGATAGCCGCCAACAGCCGCGCCACCATGAAACGTACCGATAATGCGGCCATCGCGGACGTTATCCCCACGCGCCTGTGCGGTGCCACTGGCTGCGGCGGAAACAGTGAAGTACAAATCAGCAAAACCTATACCTGGAATGGCAACACCCTGCTCGGGCTGCTGGGGTCAAGGCGCTACAACATTCCGCTTTATTTCCGTACTGTGCCGGGGCAGAACGTCACGGCCGGGCCGTACCAGGTGTTGTTAACGTTCAGCATCAACTACAACGTGTGCGCCGTTGGCGCGGGCGGGCTATGCCTGACCCCGCAAACCGGCACGGCAACTACCTCCATTCTCCTCAACATGACCGTCACCAACGATTGCAGCACGATGACCACGCCGGACGTGAATTTTAACAGCGCGCCGCTGGTGCAAAATTTTCCCACCGTTTCGCAGTCGATCGCCGTCACCTGCACTAAGGGCAGCACCTACACCATAGGCATTAATAATGGAGCAAACGCCCTGAACAACGTTCGTCGTATGGTTAGCGGCAGCAATTTTATGAGTTACGACATCTATAAAGAGGCGACCAGCAACCGCTGGGGCGGCAGTGGCAGCGAGCGCTGGGCCAGCGCCAGCTCATCCCAGGTCAGTACCGACGGGCTTTTACGCACCTATAACTACAGCGCTAAGGTCCTGACCAGCCAGGCCACGCCGCCTGCCGGAACCTACACCGACACGCTGATCGTTGACGTCGCGTTCTGACTCCCCGCGCTTTTCCCTTTCGCAAATGTAAAGTTCCCGTGGCCCCTGCCGATAACACCGTTAATCAATCGATGAGAAGGTGTTGTATGTTGAACCGTATCCGCGTTGTCACAATGCTTATGATGGTGCTGGTCATTTTCGCACTTCTTCAGCTTATTTCTGGCGGCCTCTTTTTCTCCTCGTTAAAACAGAACCAGGACAGCTTCGCGGCCTCGAACGATTTGCGGATGCAGCAAAGCGAACTGACCACGACCTGGGATCTGATGTTGCAGACGCGTATCAATCTGAGCCGCTCGTCTGCCCGCATGATGATGGATCCGAACAACCAGCAGAGCAGCGCAAAAACGGAACTGCTGAAGAATGCGCGCGCCACGCTGGCAGACGCGGCGAAACATTACGAGGCCTTCAAAAAAATCGCCCCTCAGCCCGCAATGGCGCAGGCGAGCGCGAACATAGATGAAAAATATCAGGCCTACTTCGCCGGCCTCACGGAGCTGGTGCAGTTCCTGGAGAAGGGCAATATGGATGCCTATTTCGCGCAGCCGACCCAGGGCATGCAGAACGCACTCGGCGCGGCGCTCGGCGAGTACGCCAAAGCCAGCGGCGAGCTTTATCACTCCGCCTTTACGCAAAGCCAGAACGACTACCGTTTCGCGAAATGGCAGATGGCGGTGCTCGCCCTCGCGCTGGTCATCGTGCTGGTGGCCGTGTGGTACGGCATTCGTCATATCCTTCTTAATCCGCTTGGCCGCGTCATTGCCCATATCCGCGATATTGGCCGGGGCGATCTCACGAAAACGCTGACCGTTTCTGGTCGCAACGAGATCACCGAGCTGGCGACCAGCGTCGACCATATGCAGCGTTCGCTGATTGATACCGTCGCCAACGTGCGCGAGGGGGCGGATGCCATCTATACCGGCACGAGTGAAATCGCGATGGGCAACAACGATCTCTCGTCCCGTACCGAACAGCAGGCGTCCGCTCTGGAAGAGACGGCGGCAAGCATGGAGCAGCTCACCGCGACCGTGAAGCAGAATGCCGACAACGCCCGTCAGGCGTCGCAGCTTGCAGAAAGCGCGTCCGACACCGCCCAGCGCGGCGGTCGGGTGGTCGACGGCGTGGTGAAAACCATGCATGACATTGCCGACAGCTCGAAGAAAATCGCCGATATCATCAGCGTTATCGACGGCATCGCCTTCCAGACCAACATTCTCGCGCTGAACGCGGCCGTTGAAGCGGCGCGTGCGGGCGAGCAGGGACGTGGGTTTGCCGTGGTCGCTGGCGAAGTACGTAACCTCGCCAGCCGCAGCGCCAATGCGGCGAAAGAGATCAAAGCCCTGATTGAAGACTCTGTTTCACGCGTGGATACCGGCTCGGTGCTGGTGGAAAGTGCGGGTGAAACCATGAATGACATCGTGAATGCCGTGACGCGCGTGACGGACATCATGGGTGAAATCGCCTCTGCATCGGATGAGCAGAGTCGTGGTATTGACCAGGTCGCTCTGGCGGTATCGGAAATGGATCGTGTGACGCAGCAAAACGCCGCCCTGGTGCAGGAGTCCGCTGCCGCGGCCGCTGCGCTTGAGGATCAGGCGAGCCGCCTGAAAATGGCCGTCTCGGCGTTCCGTCTTACTTCAAAAACAACAAATACGGTCAGCTCGCGGTCGGCGTACAGCGAAGCAACCCCGGCGCCCGTGACAACACCTACGCGCGCAGCGGTGACCGGACAAGATGAAAACTGGGAAACATTTTGACTGACAATTAAACCGCGGCTGCTTGCCGCTTGATGGGAGCGTGGATGTTAAATCGTATTCGTATCTCGACCACACTGTTTTTGATTCTGATCCTGTGTGGGGTTTTGCAGGTTGGCAGTAACGGGTTGTCTTTCTGGGCGTTTCGCGATGGCTATCAGAATTTGCAGGAAGTTGAGACGAGTAATCAGCAGCGCTCCGCACTGGCACAAACGCGTGCCGTGCTGTTGCAGGCAAGCACTGCGCTGAACAAAGCAGGGACGTTAACCGCGCTGAGCTATCCGCCGGATGATATTAAGGCGCTGATGGTCGTGGCCCGCAGCAGCCTGAAGCAGGCCGACGCGCAGTTTAAGACGTTTACGGCGCAGGAGGCGGTGAGTGAGAAAGAGAAAACGCTGAAGGTCGCCATGAAAAAGACCTTTGATGTGTGGTACGGCGATCTCGACCATCAGGCGACGTGGCTGGAGAACAACCAGCTCTCTGACTTCCTGACCGCGCCGGTGCAGGCGTCTCAGGAGGCATTTGACGACAGCTTTAACGCATGGCAGCAGGATATTAACCAGTTTGTGGCGCGTGCCGGTGCGGACAGCCGTACCAGCTACCGCATGTCAGGGGTGATTTTCCTGACCATGGTGATCCTGGCCGCCCTGCTGACCGGCGGCTCGCTGTGGTGGTCGCGCAAAATGATCGTCCAGCCGCTGGCGATCGTCAGCAGCCACTTCGACAGTATGGCGAAGGGCGACCTGGCGCGTCCGGTGGCCGTGTATGGCAGGAATGAAATATCAGCGATTTTCGCCAGCCTGAAGGCGATGCAGAGTTCGCTGCGGGAAACGGTAAGCAACGTTCGTCAGGGCAGTTACGCCATGCATACCGGGATCTCCGAGATTGCGGCAGGCAATAACGACCTCTCATCCCGCACCGAACAGCAGGCGGCATCGCTGGCGCAGACGGCGGCCAGCATGGAGCAACTGACCGCGACGGTAAGCCAGAACGCCGATAACGCGCGTCAGGCGTCCGACTTGTCAAAACAGGCGGCGATGACGGCGAAACGTGGGGGCGACCAGGCTTCTCACGTCGCCAGCACGATGCAGCAGATTGCCGCCAGCTCGCAGAAAATTGGCGACATTATCAGCGTCATCGACGGTATCGCGTTCCAGACCAATATTCTGGCGCTGAACGCGGCCGTTGAAGCGGCGCGTGCCGGAGAGCAGGGGCGCGGGTTCGCGGTGGTTGCCGGTGAAGTCCGAAACCTCGCCAGTCGCAGCGCCAACGCGGCGAAAGAGATCAAAGGGCTGATAGAAGAGTCGGTCTCCCGCGTTCAGCAGGGCTCCGCGCTGGTGGATACCGCCGCGCAGACCATGCACGAGATTGTCACCTCCGTGACGCGGGTTAACGACATTATGGGCGAGATTGCCTCGGCGTCTGATGAACAACGCCGTGGTATTGAGCAGGTGGCGCAGGCCGTTACACAGATGGATCAGGTTACGCAGCAGAACGCCTCACTGGTGGAAGAGGCGGCGGCGGCTACCGATCAGCTGGCAAACCAGGCGGATCACCTTACCGGGTTGGTCGCCGTATTTAATGTGAAAGAGCACGTTGAAGCAGTAACAGAAGTCGGACGGTCACAGGCCGTACCCGTTGTATCCTGAATGTGATTGAGAAGGCGCTATGACATCACCCATGCCCTCAGGGCAAACGTCATTATTGTTGCAGATGACACAGCGCCTCGCGCTGTCCGACGCGCATTTTCGTCGGATATGTCAGTTAATCTACCAGCGTGCGGGGATCGTGCTTGCGGACCATAAGCGAGACATGGTCTACAACCGGCTGGTGCGGCGCTTGCGCACGCTGGGGCTGGATGATTTTGGCCGCTATCTGAGCATGCTCGAAGCGAACCAGAACAGCGCCGAATGGCAGGCATTTATCAACTCATTAACCACCAACCTGACCGCGTTTTTCCGCGAGGCGCATCACTTCCCGGTGCTGGCGGAACACGCCCGTCGCCGTAGCGGAGAGTATCGCGTCTGGAGCGCGGCAGCCTCTACCGGGGAAGAGCCGTACTCGCTGGCCATCACCCTTGCAGACACCCTGGGAATGGCGCCGGGCCGCTGGAAAGTGTACGCCAGCGACATCGACACCGAAGTGCTGGAAAAAGCCCGTAACGGCGTTTATCGCCAGGATGAACTAAAAACGCTGTCTCCTCAGCAGCTACAGCGTTACTTCATGCGCGGTACCGGCCCGCATGAAGGACTGGTGCGCGTACGCCAGGAGCTGGCGAACTGCGTGGAATTTGCTCCCGTTAATTTACTGGATAAGCAGTACAACGTGCCGGGGCCTTTCGACGCCATTTTTTGCCGTAACGTGATGATCTATTTTGATAAAACGACGCAACAGGACATTCTGCGTCGCTTTGTTCCGTTGCTCAAGCCTGACGGTTTACTGTTTGCCGGGCACTCGGAAAACTTCAGCAACCTCGTGCGTGAGTTTAGCCTGCGTGGGCAAACGGTTTATGCGCTGAGTAAGGAAAAAGCATGAGTAAAATCAGGGTATTGTCTGTCGATGATTCTGCGCTGATGCGTCAGATCATGACCGAAATCATCAATAGCCACAGCGATATGGAGATGGTGGCAACAGCGCCCGATCCGCTGGTCGCGCGGGATTTAATCAAAAAATATAACCCCGACGTGCTGACGCTGGATGTCGAAATGCCACGCATGGATGGCATCGATTTCCTGGAAAAATTAATGCGCCTGCGCCCGATGCCGGTGGTGATGGTGTCATCTCTGACAGGTAAAGGTTCAGAAATCACCCTGCGCGCGCTGGAGCTGGGGGCGGTGGATTTTGTCACCAAGCCGCAGCTCGGCATTCGCGAGGGGATGCTGGCGTACAGTGAGATGATCGCCGAGAAAATCCGTACCGCGTCGCGCGCAAAACTGGCGGCCCACAAGCCGATGGCCGCGCCGGCAACCCTGAAGGCCGGACCGTTACTCAGCTCGGAAAAACTGCTGGTCATTGGGGCGTCAACCGGAGGAACAGAGGCAATTCGCCATGTACTCCAGCCATTGCCGCTCTCAAGCCCGGGTATCCTGATTACGCAACATATGCCGCCGGGGTTTACCCGCTCATTCGCGGAGCGCCTGAATAAGCTGTGCCAGATCAGCGTGAAAGAGGCGGAAGACGGCGAGCGCGTGCTGCCAGGTCACGCGTATATCGCCCCGGGTGACAAACATATGGAGCTGGCGCGCAGCGGGGCGAACTATCAAATCAAAATTCATGACGGGCCGCCGGTTAACCGGCACCGTCCGTCGGTGGATGTGCTGTTTCATTCGGTGGCGAAACATGCGGGGCGCAACGCCGTGGGGGTGATCCTGACGGGGATGGGCAACGACGGCGCCGCCGGAATGCTCGCGATGCACCAGGCTGGCGCCTGGACGATTGCGCAGAATGAAGCAAGTTGTGTGGTGTTCGGCATGCCGCGCGAGGCCATCAATATGGGTGGCGTAAGCGAAGTGGTCGATCTTAGCCAGGTAAGCCAGCAGATGCTGGCGAAAATCAGTGCCGGACAGGCAATACGTATTTGACTCAGGAGTATTATTTTATGGCGGATAAAGAGCTTAAGTTTTTGGTTGTGGATGACTTTTCCACCATGCGTCGCATTGTGCGCAACCTGCTAAAAGAGCTAGGCTTCAACAACGTTGAAGAAGCAGAAGACGGGGTGGATGCGCTGAACAAACTCCAGGCTGGCGGGTTTGGTTTTGTGATTTCCGACTGGAACATGCCGAACATGGACGGTCTCGAACTGCTGAAAACCATCCGCGCGGATGCAGGCATGGCCTCTCTGCCGGTGCTGATGGTGACCGCAGAAGCGAAGAAAGAGAACATTATTGCCGCTGCACAGGCGGGCGCAAGCGGCTACGTGGTGAAGCCATTCACCGCGGCGACTCTGGAAGAGAAGCTCGGGAAGATCTTCGAGAAACTCGGCATGTGAGGTGATGGAAATGTTGCAACCTGCTATGAAACCCGTTGAAGAACATTCGCCGAGCGACATTATTGCCCGTATTGGTAGCCTGACCCGCATGCTGCGCGACAGCCTCCGTGAGCTGGGGCTGGACCAGGCTATCGCCGAAGCGGCGGAAGCCATCCCCGACGCGCGCGACCGTCTGGACTACGTGGTGCAGATGACCGCGCAGGCGGCCGAGCGAGCGCTGAACAGCGTTGAGGCGTCACAGCCGCACCAGGATGCGATGGAGAAGGGGGCGAAAGCGCTGACCCAACGCTGGGATGAGTGGTTTGAGAACCCCATTGAGCTGGCGGATGCCCGCGAACTGGTAACGGACACCCGTCAGTTCCTGGGCGATGTGCCAGGGCACACCAGCTTCACCAATGCGCAACTGCTGGACATCATGATGGCGCAGGATTTCCAGGACCTCACCGGCCAGGTGATCAAGCGCATGATGGATGTGATTCAGGAGATTGAACGTCAGCTGTTGATGGTGCTGCTGGAAAATATTCCGGAACCGGCTGCCCGTCCGAAACGCGAGAACGAAAGCCTGCTCAATGGTCCACAGCTTGACACCAGTAAAGCGGGCGTGGTGGCAAGCCAGGATCAGGTGGACGATCTGCTGGACAGTCTTGGTTTCTGATTGCCCTTCTGCCTCAGGCTGTGAACGCGGCCTGAGGTTGTTCAGAACAAAAACAGCGAAAAGAGCCCGAATAAACGGGCTTTTCCCGCCATTGGATTTTCTCTGCGCTGGCATGATACCCGTGAATTAATGGGCTGCGAGCAGGCACAGTGGCAGAAGAGAACGACGACAAAACAGAAGCCCCCACACCCCACCGACTTGAAAAAGCCCGTGAGGATGGGCAGATCCCCCGATCCCGAGAGCTGACCTCCCTGCTGATCCTGGTGGTGGGCGTCTGCATAATCTGGTGGGGCGGGGAGATGCTTGCCCGCAGACTGGCGGGAATGCTCTCTGCTGGCTTACGTTTTGATCACAGCATGGTCAATGACCCCAATCTGATCCTCATTCAGATCATCAACCTGGTAAAAAGCGCCATGATCGCTCTGCTGCCGTTGATTGCCGGGGTGGTCATCGTGGCTCTTGTTTCGCCGGTCATGCTCGGTGGCCTGGTGTTCAGCGGTAAATCGCTGCAACCAAAATTCTCCAAGCTCAACCCGCTACCCGGTATTGCGAAAATGTTTTCAGCTCAAACCGGGGCTGAGCTTCTTAAAGCGATCCTGAAATCGCTTCTTATGGGCAGTGCTGCCGGGTTTTTTCTGTGGCACCACTGGCCGGAGATGATGCGTCTGATCAGTGAATCCCCCATGACGGCGATGAAGAATGCCCTGAACCTGGTCGGATTAGGCTCGCTGCTGGTGGTTCTCAGCATTATTCCGATGGTGGCGTTCGACGTTATCTTCCAGATCTTTTCCCATATCAAGAAGCTGCGAATGTCGCGTCAGGATATTCGCGATGAATATAAACAGATGGAAGGCGACCCGCACGTCAAGGGCCGTATCCGCCAGATGCAACGTGCTGCCGCGCGTCGTCGCATGATGGAAGATGTGCCGAAAGCCGATGTGATTGTCACTAACCCGACCCACTACTCCGTGGCGCTTCAGTACGACGAAAACAAAATGAGCGCACCGAAAGTGGTGGCGAAAGGGGCCGGGCTAATTGCGCTGCGCATTCGTGAGATCGCGACGGAAAACCGCGTACCGATCCTTGAAGCACCGCCATTAGCCCGTGCGCTGTATCGCCACGCGGAAATTGGACAACAGATCCCGGGCCAGCTCTACGCCGCTGTCGCAGAGGTGCTGGCCTGGGTGTGGCAACTGAAACGCTGGCGTTTAGCGGGCGGTCAACGACCTGTAAAACCTGAGAACCTTCCGGTGCCTGAAGCACTGGATTTTTTGAACGAGAAGGACACTGATGGCTAATCTGGTGGCAATGTTGCGCCTGCCCGGCAACCTGAAATCGACGCAATGGCAGATCCTTGCCGGACCGATTCTGATCCTGCTAATTCTGTCGATGATGGTGCTGCCGTTACCGGCATTTATCCTCGACCTGCTTTTCACCTTCAACATTGCGTTGTCCATCATGGTGCTGCTGGTGGCGATGTTCACCCAGCGCACGCTGGAGTTCGCCGCGTTTCCAACGATCCTGCTGTTCACCACGCTGCTGCGCCTCGCGCTGAACGTTGCCTCCACGCGTATCATCCTGATGGAAGGGCACACCGGCGCGGCGGCGGCGGGCAAGGTGGTCGAAGCCTTCGGTCACTTCCTGGTGGGCGGCAACTTCGCCATCGGTATCGTGGTGTTCGTCATTCTGGTGATTATCAACTTCATGGTTATCACTAAAGGGGCGGGGCGTATCGCAGAAGTGGGCGCGCGCTTCGTGCTCGACGGGATGCCGGGCAAGCAGATGGCAATCGACGCCGACCTGAATGCCGGGCTGATTGCGGAAGATGAAGCAAAAAAACGCCGTGCCGAAGTGACCCAGGAGGCAGATTTCTACGGCTCCATGGACGGTGCGAGTAAGTTTGTGCGCGGTGACGCCATCGCGGGCATTCTGATCATGGTGATTAACGTCGTCGGCGGCCTGCTGGTCGGCGTGCTGCAACACGGCATGGACATGGGCCACGCAGCGGAAAGCTATACGCTGCTGACCATTGGTGATGGTCTGGTGGCGCAGATCCCGGCACTGGTGATCTCCACCGCGGCGGGGGTGATTGTGACCCGCGTCAGCACCGATCAGGATGTAGGCGAGCAGATGGTGGGGCAGTTGTTCAGCAACCCGCGCGTTATGCTGCTCTCCGCGGCGGTACTGGGCCTGCTTGGTATGGTGCCGGGCATGCCAAACCTGGTATTCCTGCTGTTCACTGCCGCGCTGCTGGGCCTTGCCTGGTGGATGCGTGGCCGCGAAACTCAGCCTAAGGCAGAGCCAGCGCCGGTCAAAATGCCTGAGAACACCCAGGCGGTGGAAGCCACCTGGAACGACGTTCAGCTCGAAGATTCGCTGGGGATGGAAGTGGGGTACCGCCTTATCCCGATGGTGGATTTCCAGCAGGATGGCGAACTGCTTGGCCGTATCCGCAGCATTCGTAAAAAATTCGCCCAGGACATGGGCTTCCTGCCGCCGGTGGTGCATATCCGGGACAATATGGATCTCCCGCCCGCACGCTATCGCATCCTGATGAAAGGGGTGGAAATCGGCAGCGGTGATGCGTACCCCGGCCGCTGGCTGGCGATTAACCCTGGCACTGCCGCAGGCACGTTGCCGGGTGAGCAGACGACCGACCCGGCCTTTGGTCTGGCGGCCATCTGGATTGAGAGCGCCCTGAAAGAGCAGGCGCAGATCCAGGGTTACACGGTTGTTGAGGCCAGTACCGTGGTCGCGACGCACCTCAACCATCTGATTGGCCAGTTCTCCGCGGAACTGTTTGGACGTCAGGAGGCGCAGCAGCTGCTTGACCGCGTAACGCAGGAGATGCCGAAGCTAACCGAAGATTTGGTGCCGGGCGTGCTGACCTTAACCACCCTGCACAAAGTGCTGCAAAATCTGCTCGATGAGAAGGTGCCGATCCGCGATATGCGCACCATTCTGGAAACACTGGCCGAGCATGCGCCGCTCCAGAGCGATCCACATGAGCTGACGGCGGTGGTGCGCGTGGCGCTCGGGCGCGCCATAACCCAGCAATGGTTCCCGGGAACCGGCGAAGTGCAGGTGATTGGCCTGGACACGCCGCTGGAACGTCTGCTGCTTCAGGCCCTACAGGGCGGTGGCGGGCTGGAGCCGGGTCTGGCGGACAGATTGCTGGCGCAAACCCAGGAGGCGCTGGCGCGTCAGGAGATGCTGGGCGCGCCGCCGGTGCTGCTGGTGAATCATGCGCTGCGTCCGCTGCTGTCGCGCTTCCTGCGCCGGAGCCTGAACCAGCTGGTGGTGCTGTCGAATATGGAGCTGTCCGATAACCGCAATATTCGCATGACGGCGACCATAGGAGGGAAATAATGCGTAAGTGGCTGTGGATCTTATTTTTCCCGCTGGCGGTGCAGGCCGCAGGCGAGGGGGCATGGCAGGCCAGCAGTATCGGCTTAACGCTCAACCATCGGGGGGAGTCGATCTCCTCCCGTCCGCTGTCAGCCTCTGAGACCATCTCCGGGCAGATGACGCTGGTGGCCTGGAATTACACCCTGACGGGACCCACACCGGCCGGGTTGCGGGTGCGGCTGTGCTCGCTGACCCGCTGCGCGGAAATCGAGGGCCAAAGTGGCATCACCCAGGCCTTCAACGGGGTGTCTGCTCAGGAACCTTTACGCTTTATCTGGGAAGTGCCAGGCGGCGGACGCCTGATCCCGGCGCTGAAGGTTCAGCGCAACGAGGTGCTCGTCAACTACCGCTAACTGCCCGCCTTTTCGCCAGTCTTCAGGCATTTCTGAAGGCTGGCTCGCAAAATTGACCTTCCCTTTTGATACAAAAGAAACGCTGTTTTATAAATCAGTGACACGCGTATTGACACTCTTTGCATTTTTGCCATTCACCACCCTGTGATGGCAGAAACAGAAAGGTTTCACCAGGTCGATACTTTTACTGTAGCCGTGTAAAAACTCCCGGACGAGGTTTGCTTACAGGGAGTCTCCCAAAACTGATTAGGGTTGACGGCAATGAAAACACGTAAAATTGGACTCGCAAATTATCTTGCTTACGGTTCAGGGGACTTCCTCGGAGCGGGTACTACCGCCCTGACGGCCGCCTGGCTTTTGTATTTTTATACGACCTTCTGTGGACTCACACCGATTGAAGCAACCTTTATCTTCGCCGCCGCAAGGGTGCTGGATGCGGTTGTCAGTCCGTTAATGGGCTTCTTAACCGATAATTTTGGTACCACCTGGCTGGGTAAGCGTTTTGGCCGGCGTAAGTTCTTCATCCTGCTCGGTATTCCCTGCGTTTTCAGCTACTCGCTGATGTGGGTAGGGGACATGAGTTTCTGGTATTACCTGCTGACGTATCTGATCTTTGATATTGTTTACACCATGATTCTGGTGCCGTATGAAACGCTGGTGCCGGAAATGACTGACGATTTCAAACAAAAAACCAAATTCTCCGGGGCGCGTATCTCCATGGCCCAGATGTCAGCCATTCTGGCCTCCTTTCTGCCGGGGATCCTGCTCACGCATTTCGGCAAAGACAACGCGATCTCCTTCTTCTATGCAAGCCTGGTCTTCTCCGTACTCTGCGCGCTGATGCTTACTTTCGTCTGGTTCTTCACCTGGGAGCGTCCGCGGGAAGAGTGGTCTGAAGCAGCCCTGCGCGCTGAAGAAGAGAAGAAAAAGCTGACCCTGGGACAGAGCCTGAACCGTCTTTTTGTCGAATTAAGTTCGACGCTGCGTATCAAGATTTTCCGCCAGCATCTGGGCATGTATCTCGGCGGCTATATTGCCCAGGATGTGTTCAACGCCGTATTCACCTATTACGTGGTGTTTGTGCTGATGCAGGAAGCATCCATGGCGTCCAACCTGCTGGGCACGATGGCCATCTTCCAGTTCCTCGCCGTGATTGGCATGATCCCGCTGTGCATTCGCTTCGGACCTGCGCCGTCTTACCGCATGGTGGTCGTGCTGTTTGGCCTGGCCTCGCTCTCTTACGCGGTGCTTTATTACGCGGGCCTGAGCGACGTTTACGCTCTGCTGCTGCTGATCTCTGCGGTTGCCGGTCTTGGCCGCGGGGGTATTAACTACGTACCGTGGAATACCTACACCTACATTGCTGACGTGGACGAAGTGATCACCGGTCAGCGTCGCGAAGGGATCTTCGCGGGCATCATGACGCTGACCCGTAAAGCGTCCCAGGCCGGTGCGGTAATGCTGGTGGGGATCGTGATGCAGATGTCTGGCTTTGTCAGCGGACAAAAAGTGCAGCCTGCGGAAGTGAGCCACACTATCCTGATGATCCTGAGCGTCGGCACCATTCTGGTACTGTTCTGCGGCTTCCTGGTCTCCCTGCGCTTCAAACTCAATTTGCAGACCCACAGCACCCTGCGTGAAGAGACCGCGAAAATGCGCGAGTCCGGCCATGCGATGCCGGAGGCGGCGACCCCGCAGGCCCGCGCCACCGTGGAGATGCTGGCCGGTATGCCGTATGAATCCCTGTGGGGCAACAACAATATCGGTTACCTGAATCGCAACAAGCCGGCGGCCCCTTCACTGAAGGATCGTGCGGTACTGAATTCGACATACAACAGAGGTTAAGATGATGAAAGTTTGGCCTGTCATACATAGCCCGTTACTGCGTCAGCCTGAGCGCTTCATCGCCAGGGATGAACTGAAATCGCTGATTCAAAAGGTGACGCATAATCTGGTCAATATCCACGACAAAACGGGCGAGTTTTTGCTGCGGCTGGACGACGGGCGCGTGATCGACACCAAAGGCTGGGCCGGATGGGAATGGACGCACGGCGTTGGTTTGTACGGTATCTGGCAGTATTACTGCCAGACCGGTGACGCAGGCATGCGCGAGATTATCGACAGCTGGTTTAATGACCGTTTCGCAGAAGGCGCAACCACCAAAAACGTGAATACCATGTCGCCGTTCCTGACACTGGCGTATCGCTACGAAGAGACCAAAAACCCGGCCTGGTTGCCGTGGCTGGAAAGCTGGGCGGAATGGGCGATGAATGAGATGCCGCGCACCGAACATGGCGGCATGCAGCACATCACACTGGCGGAAGAGAACCATCAGCAGATGTGGGATGACACGCTGATGATGACGGTGCTGCCGCTGGCGAAAATCGGCAAGCTGCTTAATAAGCCGGAGTACGTCGAGGAGGCGATCTATCAGTTCCTGCTCCACGTACAGAACCTGATGGATCGTGAGACGGGGCTGTGGTTCCACGGCTGGAATTACGACGGCAATCACAACTTTGCCCGGGCCCGCTGGGCGCGCGGCAACAGCTGGTTGACCATCGTGATCCCGGATTTCCTCGAACTGGTGGATCTGCCAGAAAACAACGCCGTTCGTCGCTATCTGGTGCAGGTGCTAAATGCGCAGATCGCCGCACTGGCAAAATGTCAGGATGAGAGTGGATTGTGGCATACGCTGCTGGACGATCCTGATTCTTATCTGGAGGCGTCGGCCACGGCAGGGTTTGCCTACGGCATTCTGAAAGCCGTGCGCAAGCGGTATGTCGGTGCAGAGTATGCAGAGGTGGCGGAGAAAGCGATCCGCGGTATCGTGCAAAACATCTCGCCGGAAGGGGAACTGCTGCAAACGTCCTTCGGGACGGGGATGGGCAGCGATCTGGCGTTTTACCGCCAGATACCGCTGACCTCGATGCCGTATGGCCAGGCAATGGCGATTCTGTGTCTGACGGAATATTTACGGAAATATTTTTAATACCTGAATAATAATCTCATTACTGCAAAGCCTCTTTTAGAAGAGGCTTTTTTTTAAAATGGCACCGGGAAAATACCTTACGCTATCAATATCAGGCGTGTTATATATTGATGTGGTGAATACTAGGCTGGAAATACATTACGCTTAATATTAAATCGTGATTTTCTTCACAAAACACAATTCGTATTTATCCTGTTTTTTATCTGCGTTAAGATTCTTCTAATATTCATACAAGGAGTGATGCAATGGAAAATACAATGGGCGGTATTATCGTTAACCCTGCTGTAAATATGCATGCCGATAAAATGTCTGATGAACATATCAATATGTTCGACACGGTTTTCAAGGATATTGATGGTGCGGGTTATTTCCCACTACTGTATGTCGGAAGCCAGCTTGTGGCTGGCCAGTTCCATACCTTTATTGCGCTTCGCCGTTTTATCCATGCGGAAGGCCCGGAAAAATCACTGGTTAAGGTGATTATTTTTCAAAGCCTGAATAATGACTTTGCCATTCATTCAATTTCTGAGTTTTAATGATTTTAACTACGGATAATTATTTAGACTGAAAAGGACATCATTATGTGGAAATCAGCGAAAAGAGATGAGTTTATCCCATTGGACGCGCCTGTAGCAGGTTATGAAATAGGTGTTCCTGGTATCAAAGGACCATCTCCATTGTTTATTATTCGCGCAAAAGTGAATGGTGGGATTCATCCGGGGAAATGGGTGTTCGGCAATACGGCATGGGTCCCATGGGGAGGAAGAGAGCACTTTTGTAATGAATTTGAAGTTTACGTGGGCGCTTTAAAATGGGTAGACGTTAAGGATAAACATTTCCCACCGAATATGGTTGAGGCGGGACATGAAGCCAATGGCACTAAGCTCTACGTTGCCCGCGCAAAATTCGATAACGGTCTCTTTGTGGGTAAAGCTGGAAGTCACCTCAGCAGAGGTTGCTGCATCGGCTATAACGGCAGAGAGTATGAATTAGATACCTTCCAGGTACTCGTTCACGACTGATGGCGTTCATTTATAAAAAAACCCGGCAACCGCCGGGTTTCTTTTTTACATACGTTCTATGGTTTCGATACCCAGAGTATCCAGACCCAGTTTCAGGGTCTTCGCCGTCAGCTGCGCCAGCTTCAGGCGGCTGTTACGCACCGCTTCGCTCTCGGCGGTCAGGATAGGGCAGTGTTCGTAGAAGCCAGAGAACAGACCGGCCAGATCGTAAAGGTAAGCACACATAACGTGCGGCGTACCGTCGCGCGCGACCACAGAGAGCGTCTCTTCGAACTGAAGCAGGCGGGCAGCCAGCTGTGCTTCACGGTCTTCGGTAAGGGTCACCGTGGCGTTCGCCAGCACGCTTTCGTCAATACTGGCTTTACGGAAGACGGAGAGTACGCGGGTGTAAGCGTACTGCATGTATGGCGCCGTGTTGCCTTCAAACGCCAGCATGTTGTCCCAGTCGAAGATATAGTCGGTGGTACGGTTCTTGGAGAGATCCGCGTATTTTACCGCACCGATCCCAACCGCGTTAGCCAGTTTCTCCAGCTCGTCAGCAGGCATGTCCGGGTTCTTCTCGGCCACCAGGCGACGGGCGCGCTCCAGCGCTTCATCCAGCAGATCGGAGAGCTTCACGGTGCCCCCCGCACGGGTTTTGAACGGCTTACCGTCTTTACCCAGCATCATGCCGAACATGTGGTGTTCCAGCGGCACGGATTCAGGTACATAACCCGCTTTACGCACGATAGTCCACGCCTGCATCAGGTGCTGGTGCTGACGGGAGTCGATGTAATACAGCACGCGGTCTGCATGCAGGGTTTCGTAACGGTATTTCGCACAGGCGATATCGGTGGTGGTGTAGAGATAGCCGCCATCCTTTTTCTGGACGATCACGCCCATCGGTTCGCCTTCCTTGTTTTTATACTCATCAAGGAATACTACCGTTGCGCCTTCGCTTTCCACCGCCAGGTTTTTGGCTTTCAGGTCCGCCACAATGCCCGGCAGCATCGGGTTATACAGGCTTTCACCCATTACGTCGTCGCGGGTCAGGGTCACGTTCAGACGGTTATAGGTAAGCTGGTTCTGGGACATGGTGATGTCCACCAGCTTGCGCCACATCTCGAGGAAGTACGGATCGCCGCCTTGAAGTTTCACCACGTAGCTGCGCGCGCGCTCGGCAAAGGCTTCGTCTTCGTCGTAGTGTTTTTTGGCTTCACGGTAGAAACCTTCAAGGTCTGCCAGCGCCATTTCGCCTGCGTTTTCCTGCTGCTGTTTTTCCAGATATGCGATCAGCATACCGAACTGCGTGCCCCAGTCGCCTACGTGGTTAGCGCGGATCACCTTGTGACCGAGGAACTCCAGGGTACGCACGGCCGCATCACCGATAATGGTGGAGCGCAGGTGACCGACGTGCATCTCCTTCGCCACGTTTGGCGCGGAGTAGTCAACCACCACAGTCTGCGCTTCTGGCTGAGCCACGCCAAGACGGTCAGATTTCAGCGCCGCGTCAACTTGGCTTGCCAGGAACGCAGGCTCAAGGAAAATGTTGATAAAGCCCGGACCGGCGATTTCGGTTTTGCTGGCGATGCCGTTGAGGTCCAGATGCGTCAGTACCTGCTCAGCGAGCTGTCGCGGCGGCATGCCCAGTTTTTTAGCCACTGCCATCACGCCATTAGCCTGATAGTCGCCAAACTGTACTTTCGCTGACTGACGAACCTGTGGTTCGCAATCCGCAGGCGCACCTGCGGCAATCAGTGCCTGACTGACTTTTTCTGAGAGAAGAGCCTGAATATTCACCTGGATACCTTACGTTTTTGATGCGGGTAAAAAACACCCACGCCAGTTTAAGAATTTAGGGCGGGAGTATACTGCAAATGCCCTCGGGCGTCAGCCCTGCGGGGGGCGAAGATCGCTCAGAATCCAGGCGAAGACGGTATGCATAATCATGCAGTCGAAAAAACCGTGATTATGCGGTTGGTCGACAGAGGGCAACAGAGTAAATTAGCGGCTTTGCGACACGAAACGAGACTGACCTATGGCGAACTGGCACACCATTGACGAACTGCATGATATTTCCGCAGATTTACCGCGCTTCACCCAGGCGTTCACAGAACTTGCCACCCGTCTCGGGCTGGATATCGCGCCGCTTGAGGCCGATCACATCTCTTTGCGCTGCCACCAGAATGCCACCGCAGAACGCTGGCGGCGTGGCTTTGAACAGTGCGGAGAACTGCTGTCAGAGAATATCATTAACGGTCGCCCGATTTGCCTGTTCAAACTTCACACGCCGGTTACGGTGGCGCACTGGCAATTCACCGTTGTGGAACTGCCCTGGCCAGGAGAGAAGCGTTATCCGCACGAAGGCTGGGAGCATATCGAAATTGTTCTGCCTGGGGAGCCCGAGACGCTGAACGCCCGTGCGCTGGCGCTGCTTTCCGACGAGGGGTTAAGCCAGCCGGGTATTTTCGTCAAAACCAGCTCGCCAAAAGGTGAGCGCGAACGCTTACCGAACCCTACGCTTGCCGTAACGGACGGCAACGTGACGGTGAAATTCCATCCCTGGACTATTGAGCAGATCGTCGCCAGCGAAGCGTAAGCACTGTGAGCGTCGATCCAGACACGAATCGGGCAACGTGCCACGATGGTACGTTGAGTGAAATTTAAGGAGGATGACATGGCGCTGCTGGAAATTTGTTGTTACAGCGTGGAGTGTGCCGTCACTGCGCAACGGCAGGGGGCCGATCGCATCGAGCTTTGCGCGGCACCGAAAGAAGGGGGATTAACCCCGTCCTTTGGCGTGCTGAAATCAGCCCGTCAGGCCATCACCATTCCGGTGCACCCGATTATTCGCCCGCGCGGCGGTGATTTTTGTTATACGGCGGGTGAGTTCAGTGCCATGCTTGAGGATATCGCCCTCGTCCGTGATTCCGGTTTTCCGGGCCTGGTGATCGGTGTGCTGGACGAAGACGGAAACATCGATCTTTCGCGTATGCGCCAGGTCATGCGTGCAGCCCAGGGAATGGCGGTCACTTTTCATCGTGCGTTCGATATGTGTCAGGATCCGATACAAGCCTTTGATACGCTGGCAGAACTGGGCGTGGCGCGCGTTCTGACGTCGGGCCAGCAGCCCTCGGCTGAAAAAGGACTGAAATTAATTACGGAACTAAAAGTACATTCCGGTGTTCCAATAATCATGGCGGGCGCAGGAGTACGCGCCAGCAATCTGGAACTGTTTTTAAACGCAGGGGTGGAAGAGCTACACAGCTCGGCGGGTAAATGGATACCTTCACCCATGCGTTATCGCAATACAGGGTTGTCAATGTCGACGGATGCTGAAGCGGATGAGTACTCGCGCTACGGTGTGGATGGAGAGTCGGTTGCGGAAATGAAATCGCTGATTGAACGTCATCACGTGTAGCAACGTACCGATTTTTACCGCGCATCATGTCGCCCAATATGATGCTTGCTTGTACCAGGCCCCTGCAATTTCAACAGGGGCCTTTTTTTATTCTTGCCCCTCACCCTAACCCTCTCCCCACAGGGGAGAGGGGACTGCACGGTGCGGTCTTTTCACCCTCGCCCCTTTGGGGAGAGGGCCGGGGTGAGGGGATAAATACTACGGCTTCGTTGCAATCAGCACCGCACGCATCGGGGCCGGATAGCCTTCGATGGTTTTACTGTGATCGTCCGGGTCGAGGAACTGCTCCAGCGATTCGGTGATCATCCAGTCGGTGCGGCGCTGTTCCTCAACCGACGTCACGCACACATCGGCGATGCGTACATCGACAAACCCACATTTCTCCAGCCAGTTCTTCAGCGCCAGCGCGGAAGGGATGAAGTAAACGTTGCGCATCTGCGCATAGCGATCGCCTGGCACCAGAACGGCATGTTCATCCCCTTCGATGACCAGCGTTTCCAGCACCAGCTCACCGCCGCTGACCAGCTGATCTTTCAGTTGCCAGAGATGCTCCAGCGGGGAACGACGGTGGTACAGCACGCCCATCGAGAACACGGTATCAAACGCTTTCAGGGCAGGGAGTTGCTCGATACCCAGCGGCAGCAGGTGCGCGCGCTGGTCGTTACCCAGCAGCTTTCGCACCGCTTCAAACTGGCACAGGAACAGCTGCATCGGATCGATACCGACGGCCAGATGCGCGCCTGCGCCGATCATGCGCCACATGTGATAGCCGCTACCGCAGCCCACGTCCAGAATGGTGCGCCCGGTCAGGTCGGATAAATGCGGCAGAACGCGATCCCACTTCCAGTCTGAGCGCCATTCGGTATTGATGTTCACGCCGTACAGCGAGAACGGCCCTTTGCGCCACGGCATCAGGTTACGCATCAGCGTTTCAATGCGGTTGATCTGCCCGGCCGGGAGCGGCTCTTCGCTCTCCGCCGTCACGCTGTGCAGTAAATCCAGACGATGAGGCGTCAGTTCAGGCAGAAACTCCACGGCGTTGGACCACTGCTTCAACAGACCATGCTGCTGATCGCGCTGCCAGGTGGCAATTTGCGCAGGCAGGGTTTCCAGCCAGTGGGATAGGTGGTTTTTGGCAATCAGCTGATAGAAATTACCGAACTCGATCATGCTGCGTCTCCGGCTTTCAGCGCCACCAGAGAACCAAAATTAAAGCACTGGAACCACAGTTCGCTGTGTTCGAATCCGGCTTTGCGCAGGCGCGCTTTGTGGGTTTCAACGGAATCCGTCAGCATGACGTTTTCAAGCATGCTGCGCTTCTGGCTGATCTCCAGCTCGCTGTAGCCGTTTGCACGCTTGAAATCATGGTGCATATTGAACAGCAATTCGCCCACGCTGGCGTCTTCAAAGCTGAATTTCTCAGACAACACCAGCGCGCCGCCCGGGTTCAGACCCTGATAAATTTTATCCAGCAACCGCTGACGATCGTCCGGCACCAGGAACTGAAGGGTAAAGTTCAGTACCACCATCGAGGCGTTCTGGATGTCGATATCGCGGATATCGCCTTCCACCACCTCCACAGGCGTAGGGGCTTTATACGCGTCAATGTGGCGACGGCAGCGTTCAACCATGGCCGGTGAGTTATCGACAGCCACAATCTTGCAGCCTTCGTGATGAACGTTACGACGAATGGACAGCGTTGCCGCTCCCAGCGAACAGCCCAGGTCATAGACCTGCGTGCCGGGTTGAACAAAACGCTCCGCCAGCATGCCGATCATGGAGATGATATTGGAATAACCGGGAACAGAGCGCTGGATCATATCCGGGAAGACTTCGGCTACCCGTTCATCAAAGGTCCAGTCGCCCAGGCTGGCGATAGGCGCGGAAAAAAGCGTGTCGCGATCTGACATAACGTAAAAATCCGGGAAAAATAAAGGGGCATATTGTGCGCTAATGGAAGGAGAAAACCAACTCCCACGGCATATACCAAAGGTTAGCCAGCACCATCAGCAAAAGCGAGCACCAGGTCGCGCTCATGCCGGAACGACGCCAGCGGATCAGGCGGTGGTGAAAACCATAATAATGCATCAAACGCCCTGCAATCAGCAGCAGCCCACAGA
Organism: Enterobacter cloacae complex sp. SYL003; assembly: GCF_049236925.1. Classification (NCBI taxonomy): domain Bacteria; kingdom Pseudomonadati; phylum Pseudomonadota; class Gammaproteobacteria; order Enterobacterales; family Enterobacteriaceae; genus Enterobacter; species Enterobacter cloacae complex sp. SYL003. The sequence goes on from NZ_JBMKJK010000001.1 coordinate 215,331, forward strand.
CGTGCACCATCCAGGTTTCAGCGCCATCCATCTCCATTAACAGCAGTAAAATTAACGCGACGGGAATGTACTCGACCGCGTTGCCGTGGATCCGGATTGCGCTTTGCAGCTCAGAAAAGCCCCCGTCACCGTAGGAGACGCGGTACTGCATTCTCAGGCGCACAACATCAAATGAAAATTTAATCAGCAGTAATGCACCTAACACCGCATACAGCGCGCTGACCATACTAACTCCCTGTTTTTGGCAGATGGCACGTCTCTATGATAGGGGGTGATTTCAGAAAAGAGAAGATTGTTGTGGGATGGACGGCGCGGGGCCAACCGACGGAACCGCCTGCTGCAAGGCCTGCCAGAGAGCATCGACCAGTTCAGGTGCCTGGGCAATATCCGGCGTATGTAAAAACAGGTACGGAGAGGTGGTTTGCTCCCATTTCGCGAGCGTTTGCAGCCAGACGGCGAACATCTCTTCATTCTGTTGCATGTTATCGCTGCCGATAAACCGCACCATCGGGTTCTGCGCGGTAACAATGGCGTGAACCGGTACTTTCGGTTTTTTGCGCTGGGCATCAACAACGGCTTCGCTGTGCGGGATTGCGCTGTGCACGGGGCGGCTGTCGAGGATCACGCGGTTGACCGATCGTTCATGCAGGCCGCGATTCAGCGCTTTCTCCGCGTCACCTTTGGCAAAGAAATCTGGATGCCTCACCTCCACACCGTACGTGAAATCGTGGGGCAGGGCGTCGAGAAACTGCCAGAGGGCTTGTAGATCGCGCGGGCCGAACGTGGCGGGAAGCTGGAGCCAGTACTGGCCAATACGGTTTGCCAGGGGCGACATCCGGGTGAAAAACTCGTGGGTTAAATCATCGCAGTTTCGCAGTGCGGCGTTGTGGGAGATGGTTGCCGGAAATTTGAAGCAAAAGCGGAAATCGTCGGTGGTTTGCTCGCGCCAGCGCTCGACGATCTCCGTGCGTGGCAGAGCGTACAGCGTGGTATTGCCCTCCACGCAGTTAAAGTGTCGGGCATACTCTTCAAGGCCAGTAATACCCAGGCGCACCCATTTCGGGTGCGACCACTGGGGCAAACCCACGTACATCATAGCGCGCTGAGGATCTCATCCGTGCTGCGCACGCGACCAATACGCGGGAAGATATGGGTCATGCTGCCCTGATGCTGATCCGCAGAGGCTGCGCTGCACGCATCTTCCGCTATCACCAGGTTAAAGCCCAGCTCCCAGGCGTTACGGGCGGTGGATTCCACACCGATGTTGGTGGAGATCCCGCACAGAATAATAGTGTCTATCCCGCGACGGCGCAGCTGGAGCTCCAGGTCAGTGCCATAGAATGCGCCCCACTGGCGTTTGGTGACTTCTACATCGCTGTCGCGTTTACCGAGTGAGACCGGGTATGTCCACCAGTTGTCCGGCAGCGCATGCGCCGGGGCCTGAGCATCAACTGGCTGCTTTAGCGCTTCGGCGAAATCAGTGGACCAGCCGACGCGCACCATGACGACAGGCGCACCGCTGGCCCGGCATTTTTCCGCCAGACGCGCAGCGCGGCTTACAACATCGTCAGCGGTGTGTGGACCACCGGCAAAAGGCAGGATCCCTTCCTGTAAATCAATGACCACAAGGGCGGTTTTGGTGGCATCAAGCGTTAACATTGTCACTCCAGTAAAATTAATTGCTTTTTTACACCTTACGACGGGATGGCCTGTTATCGGTCGGATAATTTTGTTAATTTTTGTGAGAATAGACAATAAGAGCACAGCAAACACGCGTCAGGCCGTGCTTCGCTCTTATCGTGCGGCAGAATTTCCAGTATAATAGCCGCCTTTTTTCATCCAGTTGTGACATACAGAAAGCTGCGACATCGTAGCCTGTAAGACAGGCGACAATCAGCCTGCGGCTAATTAAGGGATATCTCATGCGTACAGAATATTGCGGGCAGCTGCGTCAGTCCCACGTCGGGCAGCAGGTCACCCTGTGTGGTTGGGTCAATCGTCGTCGCGATCTTGGTAGCCTTATCTTTATTGATATGCGTGACCGCGAAGGTATCGTTCAGGTGTTCTTCGATCCGGATCGCGCTGATGCGTTGAAGCTGGCCTCTGAGCTGCGTAATGAGTTCTGCATTCAGGTGACGGGCACCGTGCGTGCGCGTGACGAGAAAAACATCAACGCCGACATGGCGACCGGTGCTATCGAAGTGCTGGCGTCCGATCTGGTGATTATCAATCGCGCAGAAGCGTTGCCGCTGGACTCCAACCACGTCAACACCGAAGAAGCGCGGCTTAAATACCGCTACCTGGATCTGCGTCGCCCGGAGATGGCTCAGCGCCTGAAAACCCGTGCGAAAATCACCAGCCTGGTGCGTCGCTTTATGGATGACCACGGTTTCCTCGATATCGAAACCCCGATGCTGACCAAAGCCACGCCGGAAGGCGCGCGCGACTACCTGGTGCCATCCCGCGTCCATAAAGGCAAATTCTATGCGCTGCCGCAGTCACCACAGCTGTTCAAACAGCTGCTGATGATGTCAGGCTTCGACCGCTACTATCAGATCGTGAAATGCTTCCGCGATGAAGATCTGCGTGCAGATCGTCAGCCAGAATTTACCCAGATCGATGTGGAAACCTCCTTCATGACCGCCGAGCAGGTGCGTGAGGTGATGGAAGCCCTGGTGCGTAGCCTGTGGAACGACGTGAAAGGCGTTGAGCTGGGTGATTTCCCAATCATGACCTTCGCGGAAGCCGAGCGTCGCTACGGCTCCGACAAACCAGACCTGCGTAACCCGATGGAGCTGGTGGACGTGGCAGACCTGGTGAAAGCCGTTGAGTTTGCGGTCTTTGCTGGTCCGGCTAACGATCCGAAAGGCCGCGTGGCTGCCCTGCGCGTACCGGGCGGTGCTGCGCTGAGCCGTAAGCAGATTGACGACTACGGCAACTTCATCAAGATCTACGGTGCGAAAGGTCTGGCCTATATTAAAGTAACCGAGCGTGCTAAAGGTCTGGAAGGCATTACCAGCCCTGTTGCGAAATTCCTGAATGCGGACATCGTGGAAGCTATTCTGGAGCGCACCGGCGCGCAGGACGGCGACATGATCTTCTTCGGCGCAGACAACAAGAAAGTCGTTGCGGATGCGATGGGCGCGCTGCGTCTGAAGCTCGGCAAAGACCTCAACCTGACCGATGAAAGCAAATGGGCGCCGCTGTGGGTGATCGACTTCCCGATGTTTGAAGACGACGGTGAAGGCGGCCTGACCGCGATGCACCACCCGTTCACCTCGCCAAAAGACATGACGGCGGCGGAACTGAAGGCTGCACCGGAAGATGCGGTAGCGAATGCCTACGATATGGTTATCAACGGCTACGAAGTGGGCGGCGGCTCCGTGCGTATTCACAGCGGTGAAATGCAGCAGACCGTGTTCGGCATTCTGGGCATTAACGAGCAGGAGCAGCGCGAGAAGTTTGGCTTCCTGCTGGACGCCCTGAAATACGGTACGCCTCCGCACGCGGGTCTGGCCTTTGGTCTTGACCGTCTGACCATGCTGCTGACCGGCACCGACAACATCCGTGATGTTATCGCCTTCCCGAAAACCACCGCAGCGGCGTGTCTGATGACTGAAGCGCCAAGCTTTGCCAACCCGGCCGCGCTGGCTGAGCTGGGCATTGAGGTGGTGAAGAAGGAAGAGAAAAACTGATATGGCATATAAGCGTCCCGTTTCGGTTCTGGTGGTCATTTATGCAGAAGACTCGAAGCGGGTGCTGATGTTGCAGCGGCGCGACGATCCTGATTTCTGGCAGTCGGTTACCGGCAGTCTGGAAGAGGGAGAGTCCGCGCCGCAGGCCGCCGCGCGTGAAGTAAAGGAAGAGGTCGCCATTGACGTTGCTCGCGAGCAACTGACCCTGAAGGACTGTCAGCGCACGGTGGAGTTTGAAATTTTTAGCCATTTACGTCATCGCTATGCACCGGGAATTGAGCGCAATACGGAATCGTGGTTCTGCCTTGCGCTTCCCCATGAGCGGGAGATCGTGTTCACGGAACACCTGACCTACCGCTGGGTGGATGCGGCGGATGCCGCCGCACTGACCAAGTCATGGAGCAACCGGCAGGCGATAGAAGAATTTGTAATTAACGCTGCCTGAGAAGGCGCGATTTTTGGAGAACTTTTTATGGCAGGTCATAGTAAGTGGGCCAACACCAAACACCGTAAAGCGGCACAGGATGCCAAACGCGGTAAAATCTTTACCAAAATCATTCGTGAGCTGGTAACAGCGGCGCGTCTGGGTGGCGGCGATCCGGCCTCTAACCCACGTCTGCGCGCGGCGGTGGATAAAGCCCTGTCCAACAACATGACGCGAGACACCCTGAACCGTGCAATCGCACGTGGCGTGGGCGGTGATGAAGACGCGAACATGGAAACCATCATTTATGAAGGTTACGGTCCTGGCGGTACGGCGGTGATGGTAGAGTGCCTGTCCGACAACCGTAACCGTACCGTTGCGGAAGTGCGCCACGCGTTCACCAAAACCGGTGGTAATCTGGGCACTGACGGTTCCGTTGCTTACCTGTTCAGCAAAAAAGGCGTCATCTCCTTCGAGAAAGGCGACGAAGATGCGATCATGGAAGCGGCGCTGGAAGCCGGTGCGGAAGACGTAGTGACCTACGACGACGGCGCTATCGATGTCTACACCGCATGGGAAGAGATGGGTGCCGTGCGCGATGCGCTGGAAGCGGCAGGTCTGAAAGCGGATAACGCTGAAGTGTCCATGATCCCTTCCACAAAAGCGGACATGGATGCAGAAACCGCACCGAAACTGCTGCGTCTGATCGACATGCTCGAAGACTGCGACGACGTGCAGGAAGTGTATCACAACGGTGAAATCTCTGATGAGGTTGCAGCGACTCTCTGATGAGAGCCTGTAAACCGTTTACGGGAGACGCGTGATGTCGATTATCCTCGGGATTGACCCCGGCTCACGCGTCACCGGGTATGGCGTTATCCGTCAGGTGGGACGCCAGCTAACCTACCTCGGCAGCGGCTGTATTCGTACCAAAGTGGACGATCTGCCGTCGCGCCTGAAGCTCATTTATGCGGGCGTGTCGGAGATCATCACCCAGTTTCAGCCGGACTTTTTCGCCATCGAGCAGGTCTTTATGGCGAAGAACGCTGACTCGGCGTTAAAGCTCGGGCAGGCGCGCGGCGTGGCGATAGTTGCCGCCGTGAACCAGGACCTGCCAGTGTTTGAATACGCGGCCCGTCAGGTTAAGCAGACGGTGGTGGGCATAGGTAGCGCGGAGAAAAGCCAGGTGCAGCACATGGTGCGTACCCTGCTGAAGCTCCCGGCGAACCCGCAGGCCGACGCCGCCGATGCGCTGGCCATTGCGATTACCCACTGCCACGTCAGCCAGAACGCGATGCAAATGAGTGAGTCGCGGCTCAATCTGGCGCGAGGCAGATTACGATAATGACAAATCAGGCTGGATGTTTATCCAGCCTTTTTTTATTATGTCGGCAGTTAATTTCATCCAGAACGCAGGAGCGTCACGTGATAGGCAGACTCAGAGGCATCATCATTGAAAAACAACCCCCGTTAGTGCTGCTGGAAGTGGGTGGCGTGGGCTATGAAGTCCATATGCCGATGACCTGCTTCTACGAGTTGCCGGAGGCGGGCAAAGAGGCGGTTGTCTTTACCCAGTTTGTGGTGCGTGAAGACGCTCAGCTGCTGTACGGATTCAATAACAAACAGGAACGCACCCTGTTCCGCGAATTAATCAAAACCAACGGCGTCGGGCCCAAGCTGGCGCTGGCGATTCTGTCCGGTATGTCAGCGCCACAGTTTGTGAATGCCGTTGAGCGCGAAGATCCGGCTGCGTTAATTAAACTTCCGGGCATCGGCAAGAAAACCGCCGAGCGCCTGATTGTCGAGATGAAGGACCGCTTTAAAGGTCTGCATGGCGATCTGTTCACTCCGGCAGCCGATCTGGTGCTGACTTCACCGGGCGGGCCAGCGACGGATGATGATGCCGAGCAGGAAGCGGTTGCCGCGCTGGTGGCGCTGGGCTATAAACCTCAGGAGGCCAGCCGTATGGTGAGTAAAGTTGCCAAACCGGATGCCAGCAGTGAAACTCTGATTCGTGAAGCGCTGCGCGCTGCATTGTGAGGTAAAGGATGATTGAAGCAGACCGCCTGGTATCGGCAGGCACCATTCAGCCAGATGACGTGGTGGATCGCGCGATCCGTCCCAAACTGCTGGATGAGTACATTGGCCAGCCGCAGGTTCGTTCTCAGATGGAGATTTTCATCCAGGCGGCAAAGCTGCGCGGCGATGCGCTCGATCACCTGCTGATTTTTGGTCCGCCGGGGTTAGGTAAAACCACCCTGGCGAATATCGTCGCCAACGAAATGGGCGTTAACCTGCGTACCACCTCCGGCCCGGTGCTGGAGAAAGCAGGGGACCTGGCGGCGATGCTGACCAACCTCGAACCGCATGACGTGCTGTTTATCGATGAAATCCACCGCCTGTCCCCGGTGGTGGAGGAAGTGCTCTATCCGGCGATGGAGGATTACCAGCTGGATATCATGATCGGCGAAGGCCCGGCCGCGCGCTCGATCAAAATCGATCTGCCACCGTTTACCCTGATTGGCGCCACGACCCGCGCCGGCTCGCTGACCTCACCGCTACGCGACCGTTTTGGTATCGTGCAGCGTCTGGAGTTTTATCAGGTGCCCGATCTTCAGCATATTGTGGGGCGCAGCGCGCGCTACATGGGGCTGGATATGAGCGAAGAGGGAGCGTTTGAAGTGGCAAAACGTTCCCGCGGTACGCCGCGTATCGCCAACCGCCTGCTGCGTCGCGTGCGTGATTTTGCCGAGGTGAAACACGATGGCACCATTTCGGCTGACATTGCTGCGCAGGCGCTGGATATGCTGAACGTTGATGCCGAAGGCTTTGACTATATGGACCGTAAGCTGCTGCTGGCGGTGCTGGATAAGTTCTTTGGCGGGCCGGTGGGGTTGGATAACCTGGCGGCGGCAATTGGCGAAGAGCGTGAGACTATCGAGGATGTGCTGGAGCCGTATCTGATCCAGCAGGGCTTTTTACAGCGTACCCCGCGTGGTCGTATGGCGACGGTGCGGGCGTGGAATCATTTCGGCATTACGCCGCCCGCGATGCCGTAAGTAGCGATTAATGGTAGCCCCGGTAAGCGAAGCGCCACCGGGGACATGCTGACTACTGCGCGGTCTTCTTCATCATACTGAAAATAAACAACACCGCCGCGCACAATACCACCGACGGCCCTGCTGGCGTGTCATAGAACGCCGAGAAGGTTAAGCCGCCCGTCACCGCGATCATTCCGATAATCACCGCGATACCGGCCATTTGCTCCGGCGTACGCGCAAAACGACGCGCCGTGGCGGCAGGGATTATCAACAGCGACGTGATGATCAGCGCGCCAACAAATTTCATCGCCACCCCGATGGTTAACGCCGTCACCAGCATCAAGAGCAGCTTCACGCGCTGAAGCTTCACGCCGTCGACAAAGGCCAGATCGGGGCTGACGGTCATTGCCAGTAAATTCCGCCACTGCCACAGCAGGATCCCGAGCACCACCACCACGCCAATGGCAATCGAAATCAGATCTTCGGGCGTGACGGCCAGCAGATCGCCGAACAGATAGGCCATCAGGTCCACGCGGATGTTGGACATCAGGCTCACCACCACCAGGCCCAGCGACAGGGCGCTGTGCGCCATAATGCCGAGCAGGGTATCAATGGCCAGGTGAGGGCGTTTTTCCAGCCAGACCAGACCGGCGGCCAGCAGCAGCGTGACGACAATCACCGCATAAAAAGGGTTCACGTCCAGCAACAAACCAAACGCGACACCCAGCAATGACGCATGGGCCAGCGTATCGCCGAAATAGGACATTCTGCGCCAGACGACAAACGAGCCGAGTGGACCCGCGGCGCAGGCAAGCATAATCCCGGCCAGCCAGCCGGGCAATAACAGTTCAATCATGAGTGTCCATTTCCCCGACGCAGGACAATTCGTCCCTGTAAATCATGGCGGTGATTGTGATTATGGCGATAGATGCCCAGCTGTTCGGCGCCACGATGGCCAAACATGGAGATAAATTCGGGGTGCATTGACACCACTTCCGGCGTGCCGGAACAACAGATGTGATGGTTCAGGCACAGCACTTCGTCGGTTTTGGCCATTACCAGATGCAGATCATGGGAGACCATCAGCACCGCGCAGTTAAGCTCCCGACGGAGCTGGTCGATAAGATCGTACAGCGCAACCTGACCGTTGACGTCGACACCCTGCGTCGGCTCGTCCAGGACCAGCAGCTGAGGGCTGCTGAGCAGGGCGCGGGCAAGCAATACGCGCTGGGTTTCACCGCCCGACAGCTTTTGCAAAGGCGCCTCAACAAGATGTCCCGCCTGAACGCGTTTTAGCGCCGGTAGGATATCCGCTTTACGCGTACCGGGACGGAGACGCAGGAAGCGGCTCACCGTCAGGGGCAGGGTGGCATCAAGATGTAATTTTTGCGGCACATAGCCGATACGCAATTTGTCCTCGCGGACGATAACACCTGCGTCAGGGGCTACCAGGCCTAATACGACGCGCACCAGCGTCGATTTGCCTGCACCGTTAGGGCCGAGCAGCGTGAGTATTTTGCCGGGCTTCAGATTCAGCGACACGTCAGAAAGGACGCGGCGCTGGCCGAATGAGACCGAAACATTTTCAAGAGAAACTAAAGTCGTCATGTCAATTTAAGCTTGCAGAAGTCATCGAATGTTATAATATCACATTCCACGCATTCATTACGATGATTAGTCGCATTATGTTACAGAAAAATACGCTTCTTTTCGCAGCTTTATCCGCTGCTCTTTGGGGGACAACAGCACAAGATGTTAACGCTGCCGTTGTCGCTTCGCTTAAACCACTTGGCTTTATCGCCGCTGCCATCGCCGACGGTGTGACGGACACAGAGGTTCTTCTGCCTGACGGGGCCTCCGAGCATGATTATTCTCTGCGTCCGTCTGATGTAAAACGCTTACAGAACGCGGACTTAGTCGTCTGGATTGGTCCTGAGATGGAAGCGTTCATGCAGAAATCCGCTAAACAGGTCCCTGCGGAGAAACAGGTGACGATTGGTGAGCTGTCCGCTGTGAAACCGTTGCTGATGAAAGGGGCTGAGGACGAGGGCGACGAACACGACCACGACCATGCTCATGGCGAAAAAGGTGACGACCATCACCATCACGGTGAATACAACATGCATCTCTGGCTCTCCCCAGAGATAGCGCGGCTTACAGCGGTTGCAATCCACGACAAATTAGTGGAACTTATGCCGCAAAGTCGAATCAAACTCGACGCCAACCTGAAGGATTTTGAGGCTCAATTAGCCGCAACCGACAAACAGGTAGGTAACGAGCTCGCACCGCTTAAAGGAAAAGGGTACTTCGTTTTTCATGATGCCTACGGGTATTACGAGAAACATTACGGTCTGACCCCATTGGGGCATTTTACCGTCAACCCTGAAATTCAGCCTGGTGCGCAGCGTTTACATGAAATCAGAACACAGTTGGTTGAGCAAAAAGCGACATGCGTTTTTGCTGAGCCACAGTTCAGGCCAGCGGTCGTAGAAGCCGTGGCCAGGGGAACATCCGTGCGCATGGGAACCCTTGACCCGCTAGGTACGAACATCCAGTTGAGCAAAGCGAGCTATTCGCAGTTCCTCAGCCAACTGGCGAATCAGTATGCGAGCTGCCTGAAAGGAGATTAACGAGGAAGTGAATACGTGCAACAGATAGCCCGCTCTGTCGCCCTGGCATTTAACAATCTGCCTCGACCCCACCGCGTTATGCTGGGGTCGCTTACAGTTCTCACGTTAGCGGTCGCCGTCTGGCGGCCCTATGTTTACCACCCGAGTTCTGCCCCTATTATTAAAACCATCGAACTGGAGAAGAGCGAGATCCGCTCTCTGCTGCCTGAGGCCAGCGAGCCTATCGATCAGGCCGCACAGGAAGATGAAGCTATTCCCCAGGATGAGCTGGATGACAAGATCCAGAATGAAACCGGCATTCATGAATATGTTGTTTCTACTGGCGATACGCTGAGCAGCGTCCTGAACCAGTACGGTATCGACATGGGCAACATTAGCCAGCTTGCCGCATCCGATAAAGAGCTGCGTAACCTGAAAATTGGTCAGCAGCTTTCCTGGACCTTAACGCCCGACGGCGATCTGCAACGTCTGACCTGGGAGATGTCCCGTCGCGAAACCCGCACCTACGATCGCACCGCAAACGGTTTCAAAATGACCAGTGAAATGCAGCAGGGCGACTGGGTTAACAGCGTGATGAAAGGGACCGTCGGCGGCAGCTTTGTTTCCAGTGCCCGCGATGCTGGCCTGACCAGCGCTGAAATCAGCTCGGTGATCAAAGCCATGCAGTGGCAGATGGATTTCCGCAAACTGAAAAAAGGCGATCAGTTCTCTGTCCTGATGTCCCGCGAAATGCTGGACGGTAAGCGCGAGCAGAGCCAGCTGGTGGGTGTTCGTCTGCGTTCAGACGGCAAAGACTACTACGCCATTCGCGCGGAAGACGGTAAGTTCTATGACCGCAGCGGTACGGGCCTGGCAAAAGGCTTCCTGCGTTTCCCAACGGCGAAACAGTTCCGCGTCTCCTCCAACTTTAACCCGCGTCGTCTGAACCCGGTAACGGGCCGCGTAGCGCCGCACCGTGGCGTTGACTTCGCCATGCCGCAGGGCACGCCAGTGCTGGCGGTAGGGGATGGTGAAGTGGTCATGGCGAAACGCAGCGGTGCTGCTGGCTATTACGTTGCTATTCGTCACGGTCGCACGTACACCACCCGCTACATGCACCTGCGTAAACTGCTGGTCAAACCGGGCCAGAAGGTGAAACGTGGCGATCGCATCGCGCTGTCTGGTAACACCGGCCGGTCGACGGGCCCGCACCTGCACTACGAAGTGTGGATCAACCAGCAGGCGGTTAACCCGCTGACGGCGAAACTGCCGCGCACCGAAGGGCTGACCGGGAAAGATCGCAAAGATTACCTGGCGCAGGTGAAAGAGGTGATGCCACAGCTGCGATTCGACTAAGCTAACACCCTCAAAAATAAGCCGGCGTCAGTGTGCGCCGGCTTTTTCTTTTGTACGCGGACGGCTGCCTCGCTACACTATCTGAATATATTTTTGCGTCACCAGACCCTGGAACCCGCATGGAAACCAAAAAAAACAATATTGAGTACATTCCCGAGTTTGAAAAATCCTTTCGCCACCCGCGTAACTGGGGCGCCTGGCTTGGCGTATACGTGTTTGCTGGCATGGCGTTGCTACCTGCTTCCCTCCGCGATCCGGTGCTCGGCAATGTGGGGCGCCTGGCAGGGCGCTTAGGTAAAAGCGCACGCCGCCGCGCGCAAATAAACCTTCTGTACTGTTTTCCGGATAAAAGCGACGCTGAACGCGAAGCAATCATTGATGACATGTATACCACCGCGCCACAGGCCATGGCGATGATGGCGGAACTGGCGCTAAAAGGGCCGGAAAAGATCGTCGACCGCGTTGACTGGAAAGGGCTGGAAATCATCGACGAGATGCGTCGCAATGATGAAAAAGTGATTTTCCTGGTGCCGCACGGTTGGGGGGTCGACATTCCGGCAATGTTAATGGCGTCGCAGGGCCAGAAAATGGCGGCGATGTTCCATAATCAGGGAAACAAAATCTACGATTTCGTCTGGAATACCGTGCGCCGTCGCTTTGGCGGACGTCTGCACGCCCGAAACGATGGCATTAAGCCTTTCATTCAGTCCGTACGTCAGGGTTACTGGGGCTACTACCTGCCCGATCAGGATCACGGTCCTGAGCACAGCGAGTTTGTCGATTTCTTCGCGACCTATAAAGCTACGCTACCCGCGATTGGTCGCCTGATGAAAGTCTGCCGCGCCCGCGTGATCCCGCTGTTCCCGGTTTATGACGGTAAAACGCATCGCCTGAGCATTGAGGTACGTCCGCCGATGGACGATCTGCTGACCGCGGACGATCGCACCATTGCACGCCGCATGAATGAAGAGGTGGAAGTGCTGGTGGGGCCACATAAGGAGCAATATACGTGGATCCTGAAGTTGCTCAAAACGCGTAAACCTGGCGAAACAGAGCCGTACAAGCGTAAAGAGCTTTTCCCGAAGAAATAGAAAACCTTCACCCCTCTCCCCTTAGGGGAGAGGGGATCGGAGCTTACTCTACGGTCAGTACGCGGGTGGTATTGGTTGAGCCGATGGTGCTCATCACGTCACCCTGCGTCACGATAACGATATCACCGGATACCAAATAACCTTTGTCGCGCAGCAGGTTCACAGCATCGTGCGCGGCGGCCACACCGTCATTGGTGCTGTCGAAGTAGACTGGCGTCACGCCGCGATACAGCGCCGTCAGGTTCAGCGTACGCTCGTGACGGGACATGGCGAAGATCGGCAGACCGGAGCTGATGCGAGACGTCATTAGCGCGGTACGGCCAGATTCGGTCATGGTGATGATCGCCGTGACCCCTTTCAGGTGGTTGGCTGCGTACATCGCGGACATCGCAATCGCTTCTTCCACATTGTCGAACTGGATATCCAGGCGGTGCTTGGAGACGTTAATGCTTGGGATCTTCTCCGCACCCAGGCAGACGCGCGCCATGGCGGCCACGGTTTCCGCCGGATACTGACCCGCAGCGGTTTCGGCTGACAGCATCACCGCGTCAGTACCATCCAGCACGGCGTTCGCCACGTCCATGACTTCCGCACGGGTTGGCATTGGGTTGGTGATCATGGATTCCATCATCTGGGTGGCGGTGATCACCGCGCGGTTCAGCTGACGCGCGCGACGGATCAGCGCTTTCTGGATACCGACCAGTTCAGGGTCGCCAATTTCCACGCCCAGATCACCACGGGCAACCATCACCACGTCAGACGCCAGGATCACGTCGTCCATCGCGTCCTGATCGCAGACCGCTTCAGCGCGTTCCACTTTCGCAACGATTTTCGCATCGCAGCCTGCATCACGCGCCAGGCGGCGAGCATAGTTCAGATCTTCGCCGCAGCGGGGGAAGGAGACGGCCAGATAATCCACGCCGATCTGCGCTGCGGTCACGATATCCGCTTTGTCTTTATCGGTCAGCGCTTCGGCAGACAGGCCACCGCCGAGTTTGTTGATGCCTTTGTTGTTGGAGAGCGGGCCGCCGACGGTCACTTCGGTGAACACCTTCATACCCTGAACTTCCAGCACTTTCAGCTGTACGCGTCCGTCGTCCAGCAGCAGGATGTCGCCAGGCACAACGTCAGCAGGCAGACCTTTGTAGTCGATACCCACTTTTTCCTTATCGCCTTCGCCTTTGCTCAGGTTGGCATCCAGCAGGAATTTATCGCCGATGTTGAGGAAGACTTTGCCTTCTTTAAAGGTCGATACGCGGATTTTTGGACCTTGCAGGTCACCGAGGATAGCAACATGGCGGCCCAGTTTAGCTGCGATTTCACGCACTTTGTCGGCACGTAATTTATGGTCTTCTGGCGTACCGTGAGAGAAGTTCATGCGCACCACGTTGGCACCCGCGGCGATAATCTTTTCGAGGTTATTATCGCGGTCGGTGGCCGGGCCTAGGGTGGTGACGATCTTGGTTCTGCGAAGCCTTCTGGACATGTAATACTCCGTTGACTGAAACAACTTTGGTGTTGCGTGAACATAGAATCGGCCTTCATCTATCGCAAGGCAGTAGCGAGGGGACCGAATGCCGTAAATCGTACATCGTCGTTATTAGGGAACATCGCTCTTTATAAGCAATTCTTTATCAAAACGCGATTCTTTCAGGGCTTCCTTGACCCGCTTCAAGTTATCCCGGAATTTTGCGCCCCGGCGTAAAGTAAAACCGGTCGCCAGCACGTCGATGACCGTCAGTTGCGCCAGGCGGGAGACCATCGGCATGTACATGTCGGTGTCTTCCGGTACGTCCAGGGTGATGGCGAGCGTTGCTTCCCGGGCCAGCGGCGTACCTGCCGTCGTCAGGGCGATGACCATCGCATCGTTGTCACGCGCGAGTTGCGCCAGCTCCACCTGGCTCTTGGTGCGGCCCGTATGGGAGATGAGTACCACGACATCATCTTCGCTACAATTCATACAGCTCATGCGTTGCAGCACAATGTCATCGGAGTAAATCACCGGCACGTTAAAGCGAAAGAACTTATTCATGGCGTCATGCGCCACGGCGGCGGACGAGCCAAGGCCAAAGAAAGCAATCCGTTTGGCCTGCGTAAGAAGATCGACCGCGCGATTCACTGAACTCATGTCCAGAGACTGGCGAACATGGTCGAGCGTGGCCATTGCCGATTCAAATATTTTTGCGGTGTAAGCATCAACGCTGTCGTCTTCATCTACATTGCGATTAACATACGGGGTACCGTTTGCCAGACTTTGTGCCAGATGCAGTTTAAAATCAGGAAAGCCGCGGGTGTCCAGACTACGACAGAATCGATTGACCGTCGGTTCGCTGACGCCCGATTCCTGTGCCAGAGCGGCGATGCTTGAATGAATCGCCTGAGCGGGCGCGGCGAGAATAACTTCGGCCACTTTGCGCTCGGATTTGCTAAGGTGTTCCAGTTGAAACTGGATTTTTTCCAGCATGTTCATTGTTAACAAGACGCTCATGAGGGCATAAACGATTTCATAGAGATGAAACCTTGATTCGATTTAGCCGATATTACCCCCGGGACACCCGAAAGGGTAATCGTCGACAAGAAATGTTGTTGTTTTTTTTCATTACTTGATCGACGTCGGGTTTTGCTCTGACCCTGTTGCGCAAAGAATCGACGTTTGTTGCGTCACCAGACGGGCGTAATGGCCCGCGCGACGAAAAATCACCGTATCGCACGCGTCGTTAAGCGCTAATGGTTTCAGGAAACGCGTAAAAGCAGTACAGTGCATTGTAATAAAATTACAACGATACCTGGCAGAGTACCAGGAGATCTAACTGAGGAGAATGACATGGCGGTAACGCAAACAGCCCAGGCATGTGACCTGGTCATTTTCGGCGCGAAAGGCGATCTTGCACGCCGAAAATTGCTGCCTTCCCTGTATCAGCTCGAAAAAGCGGGCCAGATCCATCCCGATACCCGAATTCTTGGGGTAGGGCGCGCCGACTGGGATAAGGAGGCTTATACCAAAGTCGTGCGCGAGGCGCTCGAAACCTTCATGAAAGAGAAAATCGATGAAAGCCTTTGGGATAAGCTGAGCGGGCGTCTCGATTTCTGTAATCTGGACGTCAACGATGTAAGCGCCTTTACCCGTCTGGGTGAAATGCTGGACCAGGAAAATCGCGTCACCATTAACTATTTCGCCATGCCGCCAAGCACCTTCGGCGCCATCTGCAAAGGTCTGGGCGAAGCGAAGCTGAACGCCAAACCGGCGCGCGTGGTGATGGAGAAGCCGCTGGGTACGTCGCTGGCAACCTCGCGTGAAATCAACGACCAGGTGGGCGAGTTCTTTGAGGAGTGTCAGGTTTACCGTATTGACCACTATCTGGGTAAAGAGACGGTTCTGAACCTGCTGGCGCTGCGTTTTGCCAACTCCTTGTTTGTGAACAACTGGGACAACCGCACTATCGACCACGTGGAAATTACCGTGGCGGAAGAGGTGGGCATTGAAGGCCGCTGGGGCTACTTCGACCAGGCCGGCCAGATGCGTGACATGATCCAGAACCACCTGCTGCAAATTCTGTGCATGATTGCCATGTCTCCACCGTCAGATCTGACGGCCGACAGCATTCGTGACGCCAAAGTGAAAGTGCTGAAATCACTGCGCCGTATTGACCGCTCCAACGTGCGTGAGAAAACCGTGCGCGGCCAGTACACCGCAGGTTTTGCCCAGGGGAAAAAAGTCCCTGGCTATCTGGAAGAAGAGGGCGCGAACAAGTCCAGCAACACCGAAACGTTTGTGGCGATCCGCGTGGATATCGACGACTGGCGCTGGGCCGGCGTGCCGTTCTACCTGCGTACCGGGAAACGTCTGCCGGCAAAATGCTCCGAAGTGGTGGTCTACTTCAAAAATCCGGAACTGAACCTGTTCAAAGAATCCTGGCAGGAACTGCCGCAGAACAAACTGACCATCCGTTTACAGCCGGACGAGGGTGTGGATATTCAGATCCTGAACAAAGTGCCGGGTCTTGATCACAAACACAACCTGCAAACCACCAAACTCGACCTGAGTTACTCTGAAACTTTCAACCAGACGCATCTGGCCGATGCTTACGAGCGTCTGCTGCTGGAAACCATGCGTGGTATCCAGGCGCTGTTCGTCCGCCGCGATGAAGTGGAAGAGGCGTGGAAGTGGGTGGACTCAATCACCGAAGCGTGGGCAGCCGACCAGGACGCGCCAAAACCGTATCAGGCGGGAACATGGGGACCTGTCGCCTCCGTTGCGATGATCACCCGTGATGGCCGCTCCTGGAACGAGTTTGAATAACCCCCATCTCTAGCCCAAAGGTGTTATTTTACCGGTAACATGATCTAACACAGCAAGTGGCATAATTTTTAATCTTTTAAGCTCCGCGTGGATTCACCCGCGGAGCTTTTTTTATTACACTCCCTTCAGACATTTTGCCCCTGTGCTCCGGATATCAGGCGTTTCAGCGTTGTTAATAACCGTCAGAAACTGTGTAAACTCCCGAGCCTGGACAGATAAATTAGAGGAGCTTTTATGAATCCGACATTGTTACGCGTAACACAACGCATCGTTGAACGCTCGAAAGAGACCCGTGCTGCCTACCTTGCCCGCATCGAACAGGCGAAGAGTGAAACGGTCCATCGCTCACAGCTGGCCTGCGGGAATCTGGCCCACGGCTTTGCCGCCTGCCAGCCTGGTGATAAAGACGCGCTGAAAAGCATGCTGCGTAACAATATCGCCATCATTACCTCCTATAACGACATGCTTTCAGCCCACCAGCCGTATGAGGTTTACCCGTCTATCATCCGCAATGCGCTGCACAGCGTGAACGCGGTGGGCCAGGTTGCAGGCGGCGTGCCGGCCATGTGTGATGGCGTGACTCAGGGACAGGACGGTATGGAGTTGTCCCTGCTGAGCCGCGAAGTGATCGCCATGTCGGCGGCAGTGGGCCTCTCTCACAATATGTTTGATGGCGCGCTCTACCTGGGCGTATGCGACAAAATCGTCCCGGGGCTGGTGATGGCCGCGCTGTCGTTTGGCCATCTGCCAGCGATTTTTGTGCCGTCAGGCCCGATGGCAAGCGGTCTGCCAAACAAGGAAAAAGTCCGTATCCGCCAGCTGTATGCCGAAGGAAAAGCGGACCGTCAGGCGCTGCTGGAAGCGGAAGCCGCGTCCTATCACGCGCCGGGCACCTGTACGTTCTACGGTACGGCCAACACCAACCAGATGGTGGTGGAGTTTATGGGGATGCAGCTGCCGGGCTCGTCGTTCATCCAGCCGGATGCGCCACTGCGTAAAGCGCTGACCGAAGCCGCAGCCCGTCAGGTGACGCGTCTGACCGGTAACGGCAACGAGTGGATGCCAATGGGCAAAATGGTGGATGAAAAAGTCATCGTCAACGGGATTGTCGCCCTGCTGGCGACCGGCGGTTCAACCAACCATACCATGCACCTTGTCGCGATGGCGCGCGCGGCGGGCATTCTGATCAACTGGGATGACTTCTCCGAGATCTCTTCCGTGGTACCGCTGATGGCTCGTCTGTACCCGAACGGTCCGGCGGACATTAACCACTTCCAGGCCGCGGGCGGCGTGCCGGTGCTGATGCGCGAGCTGCTGAAAGGCGGCCTGCTGCATGAGGATGTCAACACGGTGGCGGGCTTTGGCCTGCATCGCTATACCCTTGAGCCGTGGCTGAACAACGGTGAGCTGGACTGGCGCGAGGGGGCGAGCAACTCGCTCGATCCTCAGGTTATCGCGACCTTCGAACAGCCGTTCTCTCCTCACGGCGGCACCAAAGTGCTGAGCGGTAACCTTGGGCGTGCCGTAATGAAAACTTCTGCCGTGCCGGAAGAGAATCAGGTTATCGAAGCCCCGGCGGTGGTGTTTGAAAGCCAGCACGACGTTTTACCTGCCTTCGACGCGGGTCTGCTTGATAAAGACTGCGTAGTCGTGGTGCGTCATCAGGGACCAAAAGCGAACGGGATGCCAGAATTACATAAACTTATGCCGCCGCTTGGTGTATTATTGGACCGCCGTTTCAAAATTGCGCTGGTGACCGATGGACGCCTCTCGGGGGCATCAGGTAAAGTGCCTTCAGCGATTCATGTCACCCCGGAAGCCTACGACGGCGGCCTGCTGGCGAAAGTCCATGATGGAGACATGATCCGCGTTAACGGTCAGACAGGCGAGTTAACCCTGCTGGTGGACGAAGCAGAGCTGACGGCGCGTCAGCCACATATTCCTGACCTGAGCGCATCCCGAGTGGGTACCGGACGCGAGATGTTTGGTGCGTTGCGTGAGAAACTCTCCGGTGCGGAGCAGGGCGCAACCTGTATTACGTTTTAAGACGACTTGATTTTAACGATCTGGCGAGAGAAAACTCTGATGAAAAACTGGAAAACAAGTGCAGAAGCAATCCTGACTACTGGCCCTGTCGTGCCGGTTATTGTGGTAAACAAACTGGAGCACGCTGTCCCAATGGCGAAGGCGCTGGTTGCGGGTGGCGTTCGTGTTCTGGAAGTGACCCTGCGTACTGCCTGTGCGATGGATGCGATTCGCGCTATCGCCAAAGAAGTGCCGGAAGCGATCATCGGTGCTGGTACGGTTCTGAATGCGCAGCAGCTGGCGGAAGTGACCGAAGCGGGCGCACAGTTTGCCATCAGCCCGGGCCTGACCGAGCCGCTGCTGAAAGCCGCAACCGAAGGTACTATTCCGCTGATCCCGGGTATCAGCACCGTTTCTGAATTGATGCTGGGCATGGACTACGGCCTGAAAGAGTTTAAATTCTTC
The DNA here is from genome assembly GCF_049236925.1 of Enterobacter cloacae complex sp. SYL003. Lineage (NCBI taxonomy): Bacteria > Pseudomonadati > Pseudomonadota > Gammaproteobacteria > Enterobacterales > Enterobacteriaceae > Enterobacter > Enterobacter cloacae complex sp. SYL003. The sequence continues at coordinate 234,337 of NZ_JBMKJK010000001.1, forward strand.
CCGGCTGAAGCGAACGGCGGCACCAAAGCGTTGCAGGCGATTGCAGGCCCATTCTCCCAGGTGCGTTTCTGCCCAACGGGTGGCATCTCTCCGGCCAACTACCGCGACTACCTGGCGCTGAAAAGCGTGCTGTGCATCGGTGGCTCCTGGCTGGTTCCGGCGGATGCGCTGGAAGCAGGCGACTGGGATCGCATTACTAAACTGGCTCGCGAAGCGGTAGAAGGCGCGAAACAGTAACAAATGCTCAATGCATAAAGCAGGCCCTCTGGCCTGATGCTGGTCACTTTATGTGACCAGCATGTATAAGTTCTTCTTCTTCTTCTCCCCACAAACATTTTTAATATCCCTAACCCCAGGCGTATCATTCTTCATTATTAAATAATCCCTCACTTATATATTTGATGAATAATTCATTCTTAATTTATCTGTGATGAGATTGCCTGGGCTCTTTTTATTTATTCTGTGAATAATATTACTTCCTTTGTGTCAATTCAACTTGAGGTTGGGTATTTTAATAGGAGAGCGATAGGTGTATTGTTTTTAATAAACGGAATGTTTGTTAAAAGGATAGATAATAATGTCAGGGGAATCTGAGGTGGCTCAACGGTGGGACACGTTAAACAGATATTTATTGTATTTCCCGCGTAGCAAAAATGTTATTTCTGATGTTCATTCTTTTACAGGAAAAGAGATATTAAGCGAGCCTTATCGCTATACCATTCGCTTTACCAGTCCGGATCAAAACATTGCCATTAATGCTGTTCTTAATCAAAGGGCTGAGTTTATTCTGCGTGCACCCAATCTGGAAGCCTCATGGCATGGGCAAACCTCCTGGCTGCCGGTTCGCCAGATTAATGGCACGATCACCCAATTTTCCCGGCTGATGTCTTCAGGTGACGAAGCACTGTATGAATGCGTGCTGGAGCATGAGCTGGCGCTGCTGGATCAAAATTACCGTTCTGCGGTTTACATGAACATGACAGTTCCGGAGCTCGTTACAAAGCTGATGAAGGACAGTGGTCACTTTGACGGCTACAACATTGATTTTGACCAACTGAGCCACAGCTATCCACGACGGGAAATGATCGTTCAGTGGAAAGAAACCGATTTGCGGTTCATCCGTCGGCTGCTGGCAGAGATAGGGATCTGGTTCCGTTTTGAGAATCACAACAAAGTGAAAACGGAAACCGTCGTTATTTTTGGGGATTCTGCGCGTCGTTACAACTTCAGCGACAAACAGATGCCTTATGTCCGACATTCAGGCATGACCAGTTATAACGAATACATCACCGATCTGGAGGAGCAGCACGGCCTGATCCCAAAAAATGTGTTGGTTCGCACCTATAACTACCGTGACCCGCAATCGCCGCAGACGGATAAGACCGTTAAAACGAGCGATATTCCCGAAGGTGTAACGACAGGCCAACACTATCACTATGCCGATCACTATCTTGCTGCGGGGGATTTTCACGGTGAAGAGGCGGAAACCGCCGCATTTTACGCTCGTCTGCGTTATGAACGCCTGTTGAACGGACAGAGTCTTCTGGGGGCGACAACCAGCGATTCCGAGCTTAAGCCAGGCATTATGTTTTATCCCTCAGGGCCTGTACCTGACGGTTTTAAGTCCGGGTTTGTGATAACTGCGATGACTATCCGCGGCAGCCGTGCTGAACACTATCGCGCCGTACTTTCTGGGATCCCCTATATCCACGGCTATAGCTTCCGTCCTGAATACTTATCCCGGCCGATGATAGCCGGAACGGTGCCCGCCAGAGTGAAGGCTATCGGGGGAGATAAAACCTATGCCGGACTTGATGCGGTTGGACGCTACCGGGTTAAGTTCGATTTTGACCTTGATGAAAAACGGGTCGGATTTGAAAGCGCCCTGGTACGCCTCGGCAGACCGTACGCCGGTGACACTTTTGGTATTCACTTTCCGTTGCTGGAGGGGACTGAAGTTGCTGTTGGTTTTGAAGGCGGCGACCCGGACAGACCTTTTATCGCCCATGTCATGCACGACGGCAGCCACCCGGATTTAGTCACAAACCGTAACGATACCCGAAACGTGATCCGCACAGCCGCGTTGAACAAGATCCGCCTTGAAGATCGTCGCGGGCAGGAACACATCAAAATCTCTACCGAGTACGGCAAAGGGCAAGTGAGTGTGGGCCACCTGGTTGATGCTGAAGGCAAAAAGCGCGGGGAAGGTGTGGAGGCTCGCACCGACGACTGGATGGCGCTGCGTGCTGCCAAAGGCGTGATGATCACCACGGAAGCACAGCCCCGCGCGGGGGGTAAGCAACTGGATATGACAGCGGCTATTACACAACTTGAAAAGGCGTTATCGCTGGCGATGACCCTACAACAAAGTGCGCTTACGGCAGGTGCGAGTAATGTGGAAACCGATCGGCAAAATGCGCTCAGCCAGACGCTGAGTCATCTCGCGGAGCCCGGTATTTTGGCATATGGAAAAAGTGGAATTGCGCAGGTTACGCCGGACAGCCTGCAACTTTCCGCCGGGAAAGACCTGATTGCCACAGCGGGCGGGAATGCCAGCGTGAATGTGGTGAAAAAATTCTCGCTGGCCGTAGGGGAAAAACTGTCGATGTTTGCCCGCAAACTCGGCATCCAGATGATTGCCGGTGCGGGGGATATTACGACGCAGGCGCAGCGGGGCGAAATGCACATGCTGTCGCAGCAGGATTTCACGCTGACGAGCACCGCCGGGAAAATGAACGGCAGTGCCAGAAAGGGAATGCAGTTTGTCTGCGGGGGCGGCGGGATCCGTATCAGCCCGACCGGACTGGTCACCATTTTCTCGCCGACGGGCATTGAGCTCAAAGCGCCGAGCCTGAAATACGACGGTCCGGAAAGTGTGTCGGTAACGACGCCATCCTTTGAGAAAGGCGCCTTTAAACTTCGCTACAAACTGCACGCCGGCGATGATCCGGAGCAAATTCTGGCAAACAAAAAATTCAGGCTGACCAGTGCATCCGGACAGGTGGTGGAAGGCGTGACGGACAGCTGCGGTCGTTCACCCCTGCTCGATGCTGACGACCTCGACAGCTATAAAATGGAGATAATGGAATGACGGAGGCGAAGACAAAACCCTACGCTCCACGGGTGGTATCAGAAGGCGATATTCCGGTACACAAAACCCTGGGCGAAGTCGCCCAGACGCGCAACGTCGGGATACCGCGCCCGATGCCCGGCATTGTGATCCTCGTCCATGGCGTGAACGACGTGGGTGAAGCTTACCAGAATCAGGAGAAAGGAATACTTGTCGGGCTGGGTAAGCGACTCAACCGGCAGGATTTTTACGCCCACGAATGGAAAGACTACAGAATTATCACTCCCGGGCGTTCCCCCATCATCCCGTTTTACTGGGGATATAAACCGGTTACGCATGCTGACTACCGGGCGGACCAGAAGCGCTACCGGGAGGAGGTCGGGAAGCTGAGTGACAAAGCGCATCTGCCCTATGATGTGTACCAGGAAGATAACGAGACGAATAAAAAGTCGCTGGGTAATGACGGGAAAGGGCCGTTTCAGTACCAGAACGATAACTTTAAAAATGCACTTGATACGAGTTTTGCCAAGGGGGGCGGGACCTTTGCCAACGCAACGACGACGATCCCGGATATGCTGGGACCCGGCGCCGGTGGCTTCGGCGTTGCCGCTGCGGGATTTGCCTCGCTGCACTTCAATGATGGCGATTTTACCCATCCCATTTATGAAAACCCGCACCGCATTTACCAGTTTTTTGCCGCTCAACGGCTGGCGGATTTGATTATTCAGATTCGTCAGCCGTTAGTAACTCAAAACGATGTTATCAATATCGTCGCTCACAGTCAGGGCACGATTATTACTATGCTGGCAAATATGCTGGTGAAACAGGCCGGATACGATCCGGTAAATTGTGTGATTCTTAATCACTCACCATATTCTCTTGAGTCGCGCGTGGCTGAAAATATTCAGCCGGGTTATCAACAGACCGACGACGCCAGACAGCAGACATTTAAAAATTTCTGTCGCCTGATGCATACGCAATGGAAAGGTGGCGGGAAAATGGCCGAGAGCGAATTGCTGGCCCTGGAGGCTTCCTGTACTCTGCGTAAACCTTCCGATAATCCGCTGCGAACGGATGACAGATATTGCCGAAGCAACGACGGTAAAGTGTATAACTACTTTTGCCCGAACGATGGCGTCGTGTCGCTGGAGAATGTGCAGGGGGTTGGCTGGCGGGGCATTCCTCAGAATATTGCCAGTGATATACCGAATCTGTTTCAGCGTGTGTTTTACCAGCATGGTGAAGTAGGAAACATCCCTGACGCTAACCCCTTTGAGTTACCGCCGCGAAATGAGGGGGATGCAAAATATGCCTTTCTCACGAACGCCAGTTACAGCGCTCGCGATGTGGTGATAAATGGTGAGGAGTTACCGGAACCTTTTATTTTCAAACTTCAGGGGGAGGATAATCACCCGGATAACGATCCTAAAACCAGTGATAAACCGTATACCTATTATGTCGATCCGGACAGCCCGGACGCCTACATTTCCTATTCCGCCAAAGCCAGCGCCATTAAGCGCACAGTAACGACAACCTTTGCTGTGAACCGCTATCAAAATATTGGCTGGCAGCCTGGTCACGTTTTATCTGCTTCAGAGCTTAAAGAAGAGAGTTTTGAACGCAAGCATGAAGTTATTTATGGTGAGGTGTCAGGTTCGCGTGATTTTCAGTTAGTTACCCTTACCTGGAAGAAAACACCGGAAGAACTGCAAGCGGAATGGCAGAAAATTGACCCGGTAGGCTACAGCCAGCACTCCTCTATTGTGATGAGCGAATTTGTGCCATCGCACGCTATGGCGTTTGATTTGGCTATTGGGCAGTGCAAATCATTCGATTATCAGGCGGGGAAATTTTGGGAAGGGTTGCTACATCGGGCAGACTGGCGCGATCCGCAGAACGGTTATCCTGCCGCTAAAGAATATTACCGTACCGGAATGCTAGATGAACAGCGTACGAAATGGTTTATGAATAAGCCTGATGAGGTGCTTCCAAAAGGGGAGTACGGTGTGGAAAACCACTTTAATAATGCCTCGCCAGCCATGCCGTCTCGCGAACTGTCCATCAGAAATCAGGATGTGGCAAATTTGCAATGGGATATGCCAAAGCCCATGAGTGATAGTCAACTTGCTTAAGGATAGAGCATGAAAATATTTTTTATCGGCCTGACGACCTTTGCTATTTTGCTTGTGACCGGATGCCTGGCGAAAGAACCGCCGACGCAGGTAGTTTATCGATTCGATGATCATCGTTATCTCGAACTGAAAGGGTGGGATTGTGAAGGCGAACTCTGGTACACGGATACTAAGCGAGGCATTCACACCGAACCCGTTAGTCAGTTTTATCGACTCTTTACCCGTAAATTTATTCATCCATCAGAGCGATATATTGCACTGACGGGATGGGGAGTGAGTGGATTCATAGTATCTAAGGACTATGGGAAAACGTGGCGCTCTGTAGCGTTTTCACCAAATCATAATGAACCCAATGGTGATGACTACGCGCCGTATGAGGATATTATTTCTTTCACCGTCGTCAACGATCAGGGCTTTTTACTAACCAAGCACCGGCTGTATATGTCATCAAAGCCATTTGAAGACCCGCGCATTCTGCCCGGTGGGCCGGGGATTGCCTATACCGTGGATGACGGAATGGGAAATAAAGTCAGCGGGAAGCTGGAACCCCGTTCCCCTGGCTGGGCCTGGGGAATGGTCTACATGACTAAACAGGGGCTTGAGGGCAGCACGCAGCAACTTAAGGCAAACTGGCAAGATTTACCCGACAGCGTACCCGAAGTGAAGGAGTACACCGGCTGGGATCATATGCGCTGTGATATGGATGCGGGGCGATAACTGATGAAAGGATTATGTACCGTTCTCGCAGCTACGTCCGTTGTGCTGGCAACCGGATGCCAGGCGAAAGAACCGCCGACACAGGTTGTTTACCGGTTCGATGATCATCGTTATCTTGAGTTAAAAGGCTGGGGCTGTGAAGGCCAGCTCTGGTATACAGATACGAAAAGGGGTATTCATTCACAGCCTTATTTTCAATTTTATCGAGTATTTACCCGTAAGTTTATTCATCCATCAGAACGATATATCTCAATTCCTAACTGGGAGGTGGATGGGTTTCATGTATCGAAAGACTATGGCGAAACATGGAAAGCTGTCGGTTTTTCCCCAGCGGGTAATGAACCAAATGGAGATAACAGAGCACCCGCAGAAGATGCAGTGTCTTTCACCGTCGTCAACGATCAGGGCTTTTTACTAACCAAGCACCGGCTGTACATGTCGTCAAAACCATTTGAAGACCCGCGCATTCTGCCCGGTGGGCCGGGGATTGCCTATACCGTGGATGACGGAATGGGAAATAAAGTAAGCGATACGCTGGACCCCCGTTTCCCTGGCTGGGCCTGGGGAATGGTCTATATGACTAAGCAGGGGCTTAAGCACAGCACGCAGCAATTTAAGGCTAACTGGCAAGATTTACCCGACAGCGTACCCGAAGTGAAGGAGTACACCGGCTGGGATCATATGCGCTGTGATATGGATGCGGGAAAATAGGGAGATAAAGCGATGAAAGGCGTCATTAGGTTAAACGATCCGCTGATAAGCGGAGGAAAAGTCACTAAGGCCTCTGGGGCAGACTTTATGGGTCAGCCCGTGGCCTTGAAAGATGATCTTGTGCAGTGTCCGCTCCATAAAGGGACGTTCCCAATCACTGAATGTCACCCAACCTGGACCATGCATGGCCGTGGGGTTGTGGTAGATGGCTGTCGCGCGGCGTGTGGATGTGAAATCAAAAGTACCTTACCTGTGGCGGGAGCTTCGTAATGCGCGCGTGGTGGTTATACAAAAAACAGCCAGACCCGGATTCCACTGTGCCAGTCGTCATGATTGTTTTCCTCTATGTGATAGCCGTCGCAATGGGCCTCGCGATCCGGGCTCTAACCTGGCCTGAACAGGAACACGTTACGGCTCTCTTTTTTGTGCCTTCAGTTATTCTGCCCATCTGTGTTGTGTCGTTGTTAGTTTTTACAAGTTTCATATTTCATGACGCCAACATTCATTATGCTGAAACCCGAAAATTCATAGCAAAAGAGCAGGAGATTAATTTAAAGGCGTATGCGCGGAAAAATATGGCTATCGCAGCATGGTCTTCAATAACCCCCCTGGAGCAACCCGCGCTGAATATGTTGAAACTGGAAGGCGAATTTCCGCTGGCACCGAAAACGCCGGTTAACATTCAGCTGGAAGATCGCTTCGACCAGACCAGGAATGAACAGATGTTTTACCGCTTACTGGACCCGATGGCAGAAAAATTGAAGGGCTATAACTACCGTATTTTTGAAACCGTTGTCTGGGTTCGCGGAGGGAGTGGATCCTGCATTGATGAACTGAGACGCACTCTGGAGCGGTTGGGTATTGAAACGGCCAGCACGTGTAAAATTGAGTACAGCACAGAATGCCCTGACTACGCGATCGTTAGCCAATGGATGAACTTATCTGATTACAGAGTTGAAAACCGGCTGATTGTTATCGTTCATTTACATGAAGAAAGCGGCGAATCAAAGAGCATGGAAAATGCATGTGCATTCCTGCTGACCAGTCATTATGTCCGGGAGGAGGGCGAAAAACCGGTATATTTATATCAGCCTATGTCTGATGTGACCGATGTAGAGGACAAAATGGCGGTCTTCCTTGAGACGGGTTCGGTACTTACGCCGAAAAATCTCTGGTATACCGGGCTGTCCCGTATTGAAAAATATCCATTAATGCAGGCACTGGACAAAAAAGCGCTCACGGTGGAACGGCTGGATATCGATGCCTCTCTGGGCGCAAAGAGTGCCGGGTATCGGTGGCTGGCTCTGGCATTTGCGGCGGATGCGGTCAAATATGCCCAGGGGGAGCAACTGGCAGCTTATTCAGACAAAAACAAATTTTGTATTACTTCGCTTTCCTCCATGAAGACAGCTATCCCAAAAAAACTTACCTGGTGTAACTGGAGTAATCCCCTTTATCCTGCGGGGATGGCGGCTTTATTCTGCGTGTTATCCCTCATTGCCTATCGTATCAGTTTCCTGGCGCAAAACGATCCGCCAGCAATCTGGGAACTGATTGCGAGCATAATCATTCCCTTCGTTATTTTTATAGGCCTCGGTAGTTTTGTTTTCATCTCGAAAACGAATGAAGCCTACGAGGACATGGAATACGAATGGAAGCGATAGAAACGAAACAACGTTAATCATGCTATGTGGCTGGTCGCTTAGTTGACCAGCCTTTAGTTATTTACCCTGTCACTTTTACCGCAGTGGCCGCTATTTTCGCTCTCGCGACGGCTTCGTCCACGTTTTCCCCGGTTGCTAATGCCACGCCCAGACGACGGCTTCCGTCGATCTCCGGTTTGCCGAACAGTCTGACCTGTAAGCCTGCACCAACCGCACCTTCGACGTTATCAAAGGTGACATTCTGGCTGGTCAGCTGCGGCAGGATCACCGCCGAGGCTGCCGGGCCGTACTGACGGATGCCGCCAACCGGCAGGCCGAGGAAAGCACGTACGTGCAGCGCGAACTCAGAGAGATCCTGCGAAATCAGTGTGACCATCCCGGTATCGTGCGGGCGAGGGGAGACTTCGCTGAAGATCACCTCGTCGCCGCAAACAAACAATTCCACGCCGAACAGGCCGTAGCCGCCCAGCGCCAGCACCGTTTTGCGGGCGATCTCCTGCGCGCGTGCCAGCGCCAGCGCGCTCATCTGCTGCGGCTGCCAGGATTCGCGATAATCGCCGTCTTCCTGGCGATGACCAATCGGGTCGCAGAAATAAACGCCATCCACGGCGCTGACGGTGAGCAGGGTAATTTCAAAATCAAATTTCACCACGCCTTCTACGATGACGCGCCCGGCACCGGCACGGCCGCCCTGCTGGGCATAGTCCCAGGCTTTGTCCAGCGTGCTGCTGTCGCGGATAAAGCTCTGCCCTTTGCCAGAGGAGCTCATTACCGGCTTAATGATGCACGGGTAGCCAATCTCCTCTACGGCCTGGAGAAACGCAGCTTTATCCCCGGCAAAACGGTAGCTGGAGGTCGGGAGCTGTAATTCTTCTGCCGCCAGGCGACGAATGCCTTCCCGGTTCATGGTCAGTTTTGCCGCTGTGGCACAGGGCACCACGCGCTGGCCTTCCTGTTCAAGGGCAACCAACATCTCAGTGGCAATGGCCTCAATTTCAGGTACCACGAAATCCGGTTTTTCGTCGGCAATTAACGCCCGCAGGGCATTACCGTCAAGCATATCGATGACGTGCGAGCGATGCGCGACGTGCATGGCGGGCGCATTCGCGTAACGGTCCACCGCAATCACTTCCACACCCAAACGCTGGCATTCAATGGCCACTTCTTTACCCAGTTCACCCGATCCCAACAGCATGACGCGCGTCGCGGCAGGACGCAGCGCGGTTCCTAAACGAGTCATAAAAATCCCCCTGAAAAAGATGCGGGCAGTATAAACGAAAACGTTTGCGTATGTCTTGTATGGCAATAACCGGACACGGGGGAAATTTGCGCTTCTTTAGCACTGACAGACATTTCCTGACACCCGCTCGCTTAGGCTGTGAAGGTTACGCACTGTTACGTGAGGAAAAATATGTCAGGCTGGATGAATCAACTGCAATCCCTGTTGGGACAAAAAGGCTCGTCGTCCGGCGAGCAGGGTCTGAGCAAGCTGCTTGTGCCGGGTGCGCTCGGCGGGCTGGCCGGTTTGCTGGTTGCCAATAAATCATCGCGGAAACTGCTTACCAAATACGGTACCGGCGCGCTGCTGGCGGGCGGAGGGGCTATTGCAGGCTCCGTCTTATGGAACAAATACAAAGACAAGGTGCGCAACGCGCATCAGGATGAACCGCAGTACGGGAAGCAGGTATCGCCGTTAGATTTACGCACCGAGCGTCTGATCCTCGCCCTGGTCTTTGCAGCCAAGAGCGACGGGCATATTGATGCCAGTGAACGTGCCGCAATTGAACAGCAGATGCGGGAAGCGGGCGTTGAGGAGCAGGGCAGGGCGCTGGTGGCGCAGGCCATCGAACAGCCGCTCGATCCGCAGCGTCTGGCGCAAAGCGTGAAAAACGAAGAAGAGGCACTGGAACTCTATTTTCTGAGCTGTGCTGCCATCGATATCGATCACTTTATGGAGCGCAGCTACCTGAACGCCCTGGGTGATGCGCTGAAGATCCCACAGGACGTTCGTGAGGGAATTGAGCAGGATATTCAGCAGCAGAAGCAGACCCTCGCGGGCTAGAAGGCCATGTTTCGCTTGCATCATACGCGTGTTTTGCCAACCTTATAGGATGTAAAACGAAAAAGTAAGAATGCCATGCCTCCAAAAGCCCGACGTACTCCTTATGCGATCACCACGCATGGCGATACGCGTATCGATAACTACTACTGGCTGCGGGACGATTCTCGTTCCCGGCCAGAGGTGCTCGACTATCTGCACGAGGAAAACGACTATGGCCGCCAGGTCATGGCCAGCCAGCAGGCGCTTCAGGATCAGCTCCTGAACGAAATGGTGCAGCGTATCCCCCAGCGTGATGTCTCTGCCCCGTGGTGCAAAAACGGTTATCGCTATCGCCATATTTATGAGCCGGGAAACGAATATCCCATCTACCAGCGCCAGTCTGTGCTAAGCGCCGAGTGGGACGAATGGGAGATCCTGCTGGATGCTAACAAACGTGCTGCCCACAGTGAGTTTTATACGCTGGGCGGCATGTCCATTTCCCCCGATAACGCCATTATGGCGCTGGCTGAGGATTACCTCTCCCGCCGCCAGTACGGTTTGCGTTTCCGCAATCTTGAAACGGGAAACTGGTATCCCGAAATGCTGGATAATGTCTCCCCCGATTTCGTCTGGGGTAACGATTCAGAAACGGTCTACTACGTTAAAAAGCATGCCTCAACGCTGCTGCCTTATCAGGTCTGGCGTCATACGGTGGGGACCGATTCCGCCGACGATGAGCTTGTGTATGAAGAAAAAGACGAGACGTTCTACGTCAGCCTGCATAAAACCTCGTCTCGCCACTACGTGATTATCTTCCTTGCCAGCGCCACCACCTCTGAGGTGCTGCTGCTGGATGCCGAACTGCCGGATGCCCAGCCGTTATGCTTCCTGCCGCGCCGTAAAGATCATGAGTACAGTCTGGATCACTTCCAGCACAGCTTTTACCTGCGTTCGAACCGCGAGGGCAAAAACTTTGGCCTTTATAAAACCAAAGTGCGCGATGAACGGAAGTGGGAAGTGTTAATTCCTGCGCGCGATCAGGTGATGCTGGAGGGGTTCACCCTGTTTACCGACTGGCTGGTGGTGGAAGAGCGTCAGCGCGGACTGACCAGTATCCGCCAAATCAACCGCAAAACCCGCGAAGTGGTGGGCATTGCGTTCGATGACCCGGCTTACGTGACGTGGATCGGCTTTAACCCGGAACCGGAATCGTCCCGCCTGCGGTACGGCTATTCGTCAATGACTACCCCGGACACGTTGTTTGAGCTGGATATGGACACCGGGCAGCGTCAGGTGATTAAACAGGCGGAGGTCCGGGGATTTGAGTCGGAAAATTATCGCAGTGAACACCTGTGGGTGACCGCGCGCGACGGCGTTGAAGTCCCCGTGTCTCTCGTCTACCACAAGGATCACTTCAACAAAGGTAAAAAGCCCATCCTCGTCTACGGTTACGGCTCCTACGGATCCAGCATGGACGCCGATTTCAGCAGCAGCAGGCTGAGCCTGCTCGACCGCGGTTTTGTTTATGCGATTGCCCATATTCGCGGCGGCGGCGAGCTGGGTCAGCACTGGTATGAAGACGGAAAATTTCTCAAAAAGAAAAATACCTTCAATGACTACCTTGATGTCTGCGATGCGCTGATCGCGCAGGGTTATGGCGATCCGCAACTCTGCTTTGGCATGGGGGGCAGCGCCGGAGGCATGTTAATGGGAGCCGTGGTAAACCAGCGGCCTGAACTGTTTAAAGGCGTTATCGCTCAGGTGCCGTTTGTGGACGTGGTGACGACCATGCTGGACGAAACCATTCCGCTGACCACCGGGGAGTTTGAGGAGTGGGGGAACCCGCAGGATGAAACCTATTACCGCTACATGAAAGAGTACAGCCCGTACGATAACGTCGAGGCGAAAGCCTATCCGCATATGCTGGTGACCACCGGCCTGCACGATTCCCAGGTGCAGTACTGGGAGCCCGCGAAATGGGTGGCGAAGCTGCGTGAGCTAAAAACTGACGATAATCTGCTGCTGCTGTGTACCGATATGGACTCGGGGCACGGAGGGAAATCAGGGCGATTTAAATCCTATGAAGGGGTGGCGCTGGAGTACGCCTTTTTGATTGGCCTGGCGCAGGATACGCTGCCAGGCCGCGCGGGAACTCAGGCTTCGCCTAAATAATGCTTCAGCGTCAGGCGCAGTTCCGGGCTCATTCTGTCGAGGTTGTTGTACAGCCAGCGCAGATAGCCCGGATCGTTGTCCGCCACTTCCGATACCGGTTTTCCACGATATTTACCGAACGTGAAGGTGGTCAGTAGGGCGGGGCGGCCGGTAATGGTCGCCATATCGTCCGGCGTCCAGCCGGAAGTATTCATGATATCAATCAGGAGCGCTGCGGTGATGTAGCAGTCATAGAGGGCGCGGTGATGATGCAGCCCTTCCGGCGTCCGCACGCTTAGTTTGCGCGACTTATACAGCGCCATATTGCTGTATTTGATCCCCGGCCACAGACGGCGCGCCAGCTTCATGGTGCAAATCCATTCACCGGGCATCTCAGGCAGCACGCGGCGGTCAAAGCTGGCGTTATGGGCGACATACCACTGGCTACCGTGGTAAAGAGGGATGATCTCTTCAATCCACGGCTTATCCGCCACCATCGATTCCGTAATGCGATGAATTGCCATCGCCTGCGCACTGATGGGACGGTCCGGGCGCACCAGGTGGCTCATTGGATTGACTATCTTTCCGTCAACCACGTCGACAGAGGCGACTTCCACAATTCCACCCTGCAAATCGCAGGTTTCGGTATCGATAACGCGCAGCATTGATCGCTCCTGATCCTAAAATGCCTAGCCTAATGGAATGATATCCCCTTGCCAACCCTGTCGGCCCAAAGAACCGGTTAACAGCAACTCTCCCTTATCGGCACGCACGATCAGCTGACCTTTTTCATCCCATAAGGCGCTACCGCTGCGCGCGTTCGCCATTAATACCGCGATGGCGTACTTATGCGCGAAGCGTTGTAACGAACTGATGGATTGCCGCCAGCGTTGCTCACCCACCGCCAGGCTGCTGGTGAACAGCGTTGCCTCTGGGTCTAGTTCCGGGGCGTCAGCCTGATTATCAACGATGGTTAACCGTTTATTGCCAGGAATAACACCCGCACCGTTACCCTGGGGATAACGCCGGATGGTCGACAGGTTAGGGGTGAAAAGCGCGAGTCCTTTCTGTTGCTGGAGCGTAATACCGGCAATCACCGTGATGAAACGTGACTGCGCCGCGTGAAGGAGGGGGGCAAGCTGCAAATCGTCGGGGGGTGGGGGTAAGGTTGTTCCGCCAGGGCCGGTAAGCGAAAGCTCCGGAAAGACGACTAAATCGCACCCATGCGAGGCAGCCTCGGCAATAAAGTGCAGGTGATGTTTTACGTGCTCATCAACACAGTTGTGCCGCGGAGCATACTGAGCCGCGGCAATAGTCCATCGTGACATCGTGACTTCCTTATACACTAAGTCGCTGGGATTTTAAGATTACACCTAAATTTATCAGGGTTTTCTTATCCTGCCACATAACGCGTAAGGAAGTGTAACGGGATGTTAAGCTTATTTAACTTTAGGTTCGTACGGCAGGCGCGAGAGATTAACGGAGGCGAGGCGATGCGCAATAAGACGTTCGCGGAACCAGTCGCGCAGATGCGCGGGTTGTTCACGCTCTACCACTTCAGCCACGACGGGCATGTTGTAACGCTCTTTGAATGCGACCCCCGCGGCGGCGAGATCGACATTCACTTTGTCCATCTCGTCCTGAGGAAGGGCGGCCAGGTTAACGTTCATTTCCTTCTCCTTTTTCTGCGGCGGCAACGTTACCGCGATTGTTCAACGATGACAAGGGAGCAAAGGATGTTCCTCGACTCGTTAATTATACAGAGTTATTCTTTAGCATTCAGGCATAACGAAAAGGAATGATTGTGATGCACTTTACCCCTTCCCGCGTCGCGTGTGCGCTGGTGTTTCTGCTCTCTTCGGCAATCGCGCCATCAGCTCTGGCCCATGCGCACCTTAAGCAACAATCCCCGCAGGAAAATACCGTCGCGACGGCACCCGACGTCATTACCCTGAATTTCTCGGAAGGCATTGAACCTGCCTTCAGCGGCGTCGTGTTGACGGACGCGCAGCAGCACAAAATCCAGACCGGCGGGGTGAAGCGTGACGAGAAGGATAACGCAAAGCTGATTGTTCCTCTTGAGAAACCGTTGACGACCGGCACCTATACGGTGGACTGGCATGTGGTCTCCGTGGACGGCCACAAAACCAAGGGCAGCTATCACTTTAGCGTGAAATAGTATGCTGGCCCTGAGCTACGTAGCGTTTCGCTTTATCCATTTTGTTGCGCTGATACTACTGTTCGGCAACGCGCTATACAGTGTCTGGTTTGCACCGTCTTCGTTGCAGCGCCTCATGACGCAGCGTTTCCAGCGCCAGCAGAATATCGCGGCCTTAATCAGCCTGATGGCTGCTCTGCTGATGTTCGGCCTGCAAAGTGGGTTAATGGGCAATGGCTGGGGTGATGTCATTCGCCCGGCGGTCTGGCGCAGCGTGCTGGGCACGCAGTTTGGTGGCGTCTGGCTGTGGCAAATGGTGCTGGCCGCTGTGACCGCGGGTGCTGCATGGCTTACCCCGCAAAAGGGCTCACGGCTGTTACTGCTCGCGATGGGGCAACTGGTGCTGCTGGCGGGCGTGGGACATGCCGCGATGAACGGTGGCGCGCCGGGTGCGTTGCATCGTCTGAACCATGCGCTTCACCTGCTCTGCGCCGCCACCTGGGTGGGCGGTTTACTGCCGCTGCTGTTCTGTATGCGGCTGGCGAAAGGCCGCTGGCAGCCAGCCGCTATCTTTACCATGATGCGCTTCTCCCGCGTGGGGCATTATGCCGTGGCGGGCGTGCTGCTGACCGGGATAATCAATACGCTCTTTATTGTGGGCATAGACGTGCCGTGGGAAGCGCCTTATGTACGGCTGTTGTTGTTCAAATGTGCGCTGGTCATCATGATGGTGGCAATTGCGCTGGCGAATCGGTATTTTCTTGTGCCACGCTTTCGCCCTGATGCCGGGCGGGAACAACAGATTTTTATCAGGATGACACAGGCAGAAGTGGTGCTGGGCGCGCTGGTACTGGCGGCCGTCAGCCTGTTCGCGACCTGGGAACCCTTCTGACAAGGTTTAATAACTTATGAAAAAGACACTGCTTTCTCTTTTACTTCTCACCTGTGCCAGCAGTGCGCTGGCCGCGCCGCAGGTCATCACCGTCAGCCGGTTTGAAGTGGGTAAGGACAACTGGGCATTTAATCGTGAAGAGGTCATGCTCACCTGCCGTCCCGGTAACGCGCTGTATGTCATCAATCCCAGTACGCTCGTGCAGTATCCGTTAAATGACGTAGCGGAGCAGCAGGTTGCCAGCGGGAAAAGTAACGGACAGCCTGTCAGCGTGATCCAGGTGGATGACCCGGCAAACCCCGGGCAGAAGAAGAGTCTGGCACCGTTTATTGAGCGCGCTAAAAAGCTCTGCTAGCCGTCAGGTTTCCAGTAAAAAAAACCGCAGGTGCTTGTAAAAGCTCTGCGGTTTTTCACATTTAGTGATGTTCTGACGCTTTTTTTCAGACCACTTTTACTGTGGACTGGAAAACCTGACGTCGTCATCTATTCTTAAAGGGCAAGGCGATTGAGCCTGCATTAATGCCAACTTTTAGCGCACGGCTCTCTCCCAAGAGCCATTTCCCTGGACCGAATACAGGAATCGTATTCGGTCTCTTTTTATCTGCATGAAAATAAACGATAAAATCCGGTTTTCGTCTCAGCAGAAGGTTCACTTCCTGTGCGCCTGCTTCAAACATACCACAACCCGGCAGGCGTAAGTCCAGTCCTTTTTGGCTGTTTTGTTAAATTTTTGTTTGTATTTTGCCTGAGACGACTGCGGGATCAATGCGCGCATGTACGGAAGCCGCAATATCATCAAGTAACGCAAAGCGGCGACGGTATTCGGCGCGTTTTTTGCTGGCAATCTCCTCCAGTGCTTTACGCTCCATCTGGAGCGGCAACTGCCAGCAGAAGGGGGAGAGTTTCTTTCCGTTCAGGCCTTCCCAGAACTCGTCGTAGCTGGCGTGAAAATGACGCCCTTTGCTCAGACGGTAGCGCAGCGCGCGGAAAACATGGCCTTCATCGCTGACGGCAAAAATCGCGCTGATGTTCGAGCGTGAGGCAAGCTGGAAGATCACCTCCATCAGCACGCGTTTCGGGAAAAGCCCATGGCAGGCACGGGTAGCCTGCTTAATCACCTCCCGTGAAACATGACGACGTGGACCCTGGAGGCCGCCGATCACCAGCACCATACGGCCGTTACTGCGTGCGACACAGAACGTCAGGCTGGCAAGCAGCGTGTTGTCATTGTCATGCAGCCAAAGCGTGCTTTCGCCTTCACGTTCAGCCTTACCTGCGGACGAGGCGTGGACGGTATAGATTTCGCCGTTTTTTGCCTCGAACCGGACAACCGGCACCTCTTGCGGATTGGTCAGCGCGTGGGTGAGGGCGGTATTTTTCAGACTATCAATCCACTGATAGTGGCTGACGATAGCATCGGCCCGGTCGTTTGAGTTCAGGCCACGCATCAGATACTGGCGGTGAGTTTTGCTCGGCAAGGTAATTTGAGAGGTGAGCAGCCTGTCGAAATCATCGCGCCCGGATAGCGCCTCCAGCATGCGATGGGTGGAGGACCAGAATAAAAGCGAGCGCAGAAGGAACTTTAACCGGTAATCACGTTTGTGCCAGATTGGGCCGGGAACGCGTTTCCCTCTCACCAGTTCAGAAATAATATTTGTGCGATGCGGATAAAAAACATCGTTTTGCAGGTGTATGTTTGACACGTGAAAATCCCTCTTTTTATTCCGCACTATTTTAAAGGTCAGGGAATAAGGGATTAATAGCGCAGCGATCTTTATTTCCGGCTGGTTTATGGTTTGTTTGGATTCGCGATATCCATCGTCGGCTCATGACATTTTCTGTGGCAGCTATACTTCTTACAGGAGGCGTTATGTATCAGAAAATAGAGGGAGAACACTGGCGTCATGTCTGGGTTGTCAGCGATATTCATGGTTGCTTTCAGTGGCTTATGGATGAGCTGAAACGACGGCATTTTAATCCTGCTGCGGATCTGCTTATCTCGGTGGGGGATATTATCGACCGCGGTCCCGACAGCATGAAATGTTTACAGCTGATGCAGGAAAAGTGGTTTTATGCGGTACGCGGTAATCACGAGCAAATGGCGTTAGATGCGCTTGAAAATAATGATTTTAGTCTCTGGAAGATAAATGGCGGTAAATGGTTTACCGGGCTTACGGTCGCTCAACAAAAGCAGGCCCAGGATTTACTCGACGCGTGTCGGGACTTACCGCACATTATTGAAATAACCTGCAAAAACGGTCTGAACGTGATTGCTCATGCGGATTATCCCGCCGCCGAATATGCCTGGCATAAGCCGGTAGATGCCCAGCGGGTGCTGTGGGATCGCGACCGGTTAATGGGCTTTATGGTGGGTAGAGGGCAGGGCATTAGCGGCGCGGATCACTTCTGGTTCGGACATACGCCTGTGGACAAGCGCTACGATTTCAACAATCTGCACTACATTGATACGGGAGCGGTGTTCGGGGGCTTTCTGACGCTGACGCAGCTTCAGTAATAAATAACCCGCCTTCGGGCGGGTTCTCTTTGGGTTATGCAAGACGCAAGACCCAGGCATCGGTTTTACTGTCGTAATGTTCACGGTACAGAACGGAATGTTCCCCATCAAGGATCGCCGGGACGCTGGTATCTGCATCCCAGGCGTCCAGTTGCATGCACAAATCCGGATCGGATTTGCAGGGAATACTTAACGTTCGTTCGCCTTGTGCTTCGCCGCGCAATTCAGCGTCGTCGATTTCAAAAGCGCCAATGCGTACGCTGGTTTTCGTCATAATGCTCTCCGGTTTGTTGCCCAAAATCTGGTATGACCAGTGCAGTCATCCATTTTTGATCCTAGACAAGGAGAGCGAAATCGCCAGTAAAAAAATGCGTTTTTTCAGTCAGTGCGGCTGTTACCGGTAAACAGGCGACCATCGCGTACCAGTTCACGCGGATAGCTATTTTTCAGCCGCGAGCCGATTTTTTTCGCCAGCCCGAGCGGATAGCCCTGATACGTCACGATGACTTCATCCTGTGACGGGCCGTCTTCCGGGTAAACGTCACGACCGCGATACCACTCTTCCGCTTCATGATGCGTCAGGGCGAAGGTGTTCTCATTGCCTGCCAGCGCAATGACCGCTTCGTGCTGCCAGCGATAGCCTTTGTTGTGGATCTCCGCCAGGCGAATACCGAGGCGGGAGAAACGCACCTTACCAATCAGCGGTTCGATGTTGACCGGGAACAGCCACAGCTCTTTGTCACGCATCCAGAGGCGCAGGCTCTCATCCCAGTGTAGTCCCACTTTGCTGGCAGCCGCTTGCGCCTGTGCCGCCTCACGGCCTTTGACCGGCGCGAACGGGAAGTTGCCGACCTTAAACTTAGGGACAGGCAGCGGATCGACGGCGCGGGTTTTACGCAGTCGTGCGACAAAGAACCCCTCGCAATCGTAAATCTGCGGGAAGACGTGCAGGAAGCCTTCAGGGGTGGCCGCGTGACTGGCCGAATCGAAGAGGGTGTCCAGCGGCAGAAACTCGACGGCATCCGCATAGCGTTGCCTGAGCCACAGGCAGACGTCCTCGTTTTCATCACGATTCAGCGTGCAGGTGGAGTAAACCAGCGTTCCACCGGGGCGCAGGGCATGAAACGCACTGTCGATCAGTTCACGCTGCGTGGCGGCGATCTCCAGGTTGCTTTCAACGGACCAGTTTTTTAACGCATCAGGATCTTTACGCACTACGCCTTCGCCGGAGCAGGGCGCGTCGAGCAGGATGGCATCAAAAGCTTCCGGCAAGGCAGCGCCAAACACGCGACCGTCGAAGTGTGTTAACGCGACGTTGTGGATCCCGCAGCGGCTGATATTGGCGTGCAGGACTTTGACGCGGCTGGCGGAAAATTCGTTGGCGAGGATCGCGCCGCGGTTGTTCATCCGGGCGGCAATTTGCGTGGTTTTAGAGCCCGGCGCCGCCGCGACATCCATCACCCGCTCGGGCTGGTTTCCGTCGGCAAACAGCGCGGCAACCGGTAGCATGGAGCTGGCCTCCTGAATATAAAACAGCCCGCTCAGGTGCTCGGCGGTGCTGCCGAGCGGCAGGCTCTCCTCGTCATCCCGCTCGATCCAGAACCCTTCCTCACACCACGGCACCGGCGTCAGCTGCCAGCCGTAGGAGGAGACGAGATCCAGAAACGCTCCGACGCTGATTTTCAGCGTATTGACGCGAATACTTCGACGCAAAGGGCGCTGGCAGGCGGCGACGAAATCGTCGAAAGAGAGATGAGCAGGAAGCGCCTCGCGCATCTGTACGAGGAATTGTTCAGGAAGAAATACGGAGTTTTGAGCCACGGGCACACCACAGGGAAACATTCAGGCGCGCAGTGTAACATAAAGGCTCCGGCGCGTTGACACCGGAGCCTGCGAGATTAACGCGGCAGCGCCGTTCCCCATTCGCGCCACTCTTTCGGTTCACTTTCCAGCAGCAGGAAGTGTTTTCCTGCCTGCGCCTTAGGCGCCAGAGGCGTGCCAGGCGGCGTCGCGAAGGCAATGCCGCCGCGAATGAACTGGTTAAAGGTCCCCGTTTTGACCACGCCACCGGTCAGGCCGAAGTCCAGCGAGTAGCCTGAAGCGAGCCAGAACACTGAGTTGTTGCGAACCAGATGCTGATAACGCTGGCTGATGCGCAGGCCAACCATCACGCGATCGGACAGATTACCCAGCGTCAGGCTTGTTACTGTCCCCACTTCAATACCGCGGAACAGGACCGGCGTACCGATGCCCAGCGAACCGGCTTCCGGTACTTCAACCACAATGCTCAGACCGTCCAGATAACGGGAATCGGTGATGGTCGCCTCCTGCAACTCAAACTCACGACGCGCGTTGCCCCGACCCGGTTCAACGTTAATGTACGGCTGAAGTATGGTGTCGAGATGCTCAACCCCTGCGGCAGAAATTTGCGGCGTAACCACCGAGAAGCGCGAGCCTGCCCGGGCGAACGTCTGTACATATTCCGGATAAAGCACGGCGGTAGCCTGAACTTCATTGCGCGCGGTGATCAGCGTCAGCTTCTGAACCTGCCCGATATCAATTCCGAGATAGCGGATAGGCATGCCTTCTGCCAGTTTACCGGCATCAAAGGTGTGCAGGGTAATCTGTCCCCCGACGGCGCGCGCCGCGGTTTCAGACGGGAAGAGGATCCGCTTGTCACCTTTACGCATGTTGCCGCCCGCGCCGCTCAGGTTATCGAAGCTGATCGCACCGCGCAGGGCACGGGAGAGGGGAGACGCCTGTACGGTCAGCCCGTTGCCGTTGAGCTGCACTTTCGCGCCGCCTTCAGCCCAGAACACGCTGTTTGGCGTGAGCAGCTTGCGATACTCCGGCTTGATATGCAGTTCGATATCAAACGCGTCCGCACGAGGACGAACGGTGATCACTTCCCCCACCTCAAACTTACGATAAAGCACGACGGAGCCTGCCTGGACATCCGGCAGCGTTTCAGCGCTTAAGGTCAGCGTGGTGGTCGGCAGGTCGCCGAGGCTGTTTTCAATGGCTTTGTCCAGATTGGCGAACAGTGGATAGCTCTCACGCAGCGCACCTTTGCTGCCCGGCAGAATGCGGATCCCGCCGTTAACCCACTCGCTGGCGCTGGCGCCGAGGAACTCAACGCCGTCCAGACCCACCTTCACGTCGACCCGGCTGTTCACCACAAATTTACTGTCGCCGTGCACAAGGTTGCCGTACTGCGGATCGATGGCGGCGGAGAAGGAGACCCCTTTTTCCGTCAGCTTTCGTTCCAGAACCTGACCCACCTGCACACCGTGCAGGATTAGCGGTTGACCGGCTTCGATACCATAGCTTTCCGGCGCATTCAGCTTAACCGTCAACACGCCCGGTTTTTGCAGCAGAGCTTTATCCGCCGGCGCGATGACAAAGTTTTTATTCGGCGCACCTTCACCGGGGATCAGCTCAAAGGTGCTTCCCGTCAGCAGGGAACTGATGCTAGCGTCGCTGAGGGAGAGCTTCGGATTACGCAGCTCGATGCGTGTTTTTTCCCGCAGGAGGTCCACAACGCTCGGATCCACCGTCATTTCGCCGGTAACGGAGCCGCCCGCGTTGAGGGTTAATTTTGTCAGTTGCCCGACCTCTAAACCCTGGTACATCAGCGGGGTCGAACCGGCTTTCAGGCCTTTGGCATCCGGCAGGGTCAACTTGACGATGACACCGCGCTGGCTGTGTGCCAGGTCGGCGTACAGACCAAAGGTATCCTCTGCGGCGGCAGGGCTGGAGTCAGCAGGTGAGTCGAAGGCGATAGCGCCATTCACCAGCGCCGCCAGGCTCTCAAGCTTCACTTTCGCACCGCTTAAGCTCAGGTCAGCATCGACGCCGGAGACGTTCCAGAAGCGGCTGCCTTTTTTTACCAGGTTGGTAAAACGGCGATCGATCAGTACATCAATGGTCACGCCATCTTTGTTCGGGTTAATGGCGTAGTCGTAAACGCGGCCAACCGGAATTTTGCGGAAATAGACCAGAGAACCACTGTTCAGCGAGCCCAAATCCGGCGCGCGGAGGTGGATCATCAGATCGCCGTTATTCAGCCGATATTTCGGCTGGGTATCCAGCGCAACAAAGTGATCCTGTGGCTCACCTTTGCCAGGCATCATGCCGATATAGTTACCGCCCACAAGCGCATCCAGCCCGGAAACGCCGGCCAGGGAGGCTTTAGGCGTGACCAGCCAGAACTGCGTTTCGGCGCGCAGGGCATCCTGCATGTCAGACTTAATGCTCGCCCGGACCTGGATTTTGTTCAGCCCTTTGCCGAGGGAAATATCCTGCACGGTACCCACTTCCACCCCCTGGAAGCGAACGGGGGTACGTCCGGCGACAATGCCGTCCGCAGACTGGAAATCAATCGTGATGGTACTTCCGCGATCTTCATAGCTCGTCCAGATAAGCCAGCCTGCGATCATCAGCGCGATGACAGGCAGCAACCAGAATGGCGAAATGCGGCGTTTTGTTTTAATTCTCGCTTCAGTCGGCGAAGCGGGCGTTTCCTGACTCATGTGCGTCCCAAAGTAAGCGGCTGTCCAGCCATTCCACTGCAAGAATAGTCAATATCACCGCAGAGCCGAAATAAAAAGCTGCGGGTCCCATGGTAAAAGCAAGTAACTGATCGCGATTGATGAGCGACATCATCAGCGAAATCACGAACAGATCCAACATCGACCAGCGACCAATCCAGGTCACGAATCGCAGAAGCAGGATACGGGTGCGTAGTCCTTGTTCGCATTTAAAGTGAATGCTGATAAGTAGCGTAAACATCACCACCACTTTGGTAAAGGGCACCAGAATACTGGCGATGAACACAATGGCGGCAACCCCCACGTTACTGTGCGCCAGAGAGATAATCCCCGAAAGGATAGTATCTTCCTGTCGGGCGCCGTTCACATAAATTACGGAGATCGGCAGCATATTGGCCGGGAATAAAAATATCAGTGAGGCGATAAGCGCCGCCCAGCATTTTTGCAGGCTGTTGTTGCGCCGCAATCTTAACGGAATGTGGCAGCGAGGACACCTCCCGCGTTTATCCGGAAAACCGGTGTAATGGCACCCCAGGCAGACGCGCAGGTTTTCATCAGGCCGGGTCGCGGGACGCTGAGGGTAAAATCGCTCCCAAAGCTGTTCAACATTCAGATGAATCAGGGTCAAAATACTCAGCAGGACCAGTGAAATAAACGCAAAAAGGCCAATGCCGGGTTGTAAAAACGCATAATCCTGCACCTTAATGGAGGCCACGCCGACGCCCACCAGATAGATGTCCAGCATCACCCACTCCTTGAGCTTTTCCAGCATGAGCAGGACAGGGCGCAGGTTCATCCCCAGAATGTTGCCAAACCACAGGTAGGCAATTGCCGCGACCAGCACCAGCGGCGCGCCGACGACGCAGAACAGCACCATAGCGCCGGTGAGCGGATCGCCCTCGCGCGTCATCTGCCAGATCCCCTGCAATACGTTAGCGTCAATACGCACGCCAAGCAGGTAGAGCTTTAACAGCGGCTCGGTCCAGGCGAACGGCATCAGCAGCAGCATGGTAACCGCCATTGCCGCCAGACGCGTCAATGACCAGTCCCGGCCGTCGCGAATTTTGGCATCGCAGCAAGGGCAAAAAGCACTTTGGTGCGATTTCATCTTCGGCAACATAAAAAGCGTATCGCACTGGGGACAACGCTG
Organism: Enterobacter cloacae complex sp. SYL003; assembly: GCF_049236925.1. NCBI lineage: Bacteria > Pseudomonadati > Pseudomonadota > Gammaproteobacteria > Enterobacterales > Enterobacteriaceae > Enterobacter > Enterobacter cloacae complex sp. SYL003. The sequence continues at coordinate 258,088 of NZ_JBMKJK010000001.1, forward strand.
ATAATGTGCACGAGGCAGAGCCTGGCTTACCGTACGGACAACGATCTTTCTTGTCGGCGTAATTTGGGGTGTTTTTAGGGCCATCAGTCGCACACAGATAAGTATTGTTGAAAGTTATAATAACTCATGAACGGATTCATCTTGAGCATGAGCGCATTTAATGCTTATTTTAATAGGCTATGCGGTAATTATGTAAGATAACTAAGTGATTGAATAATGAACAAAACAGAATTCTACGCGGATCTGAATCGCGATTTTAAGGCATTAATGGCAGGGGAAACCAGTTTCTTAGCCACTCTGGCAAATACCAGTGCGTTACTGTTCGAACGCCTTTCTGACGTGAACTGGGCGGGCTTTTATCTGCTGGAAGGCGACACGCTGGTGCTGGGGCCTTTCCAGGGGAAACTCGCCTGCGTACGCATCCCGGTAGGTCGCGGCGTGTGCGGTACCGCAGTGGCGACCCGTCAGGTTCAGCGTGTCGAAGATGTACATGCGTTTGACGGCCACATTGCCTGCGATGCCAGCAGCAATTCTGAAATCGTACTGCCGCTGGTGGTTAAAAATCAGATTATTGGCGTTCTGGATATCGACAGCACGGTCTTCAGCCGCTTTACTGCCGAGGATGAGCAGGGGCTGCGCGCGTTGGCCGCAAACCTGGAAAATGTTCTGGCAGAGACCGATTATCATAAATTCTTTGCGAGCGTCGCAGGATAATCAACGGATAACGTAGCATTTACTGATAGCGTCATTATAATGTCGCCTGTTCATGCCTGCGCTTGTTGGCAACGTCCGTTGTAATCAGGAAATTTCATGGAAAATCAACCTAAGTTGAATAGCAGTAAAGAAGTTATCGCATTTCTGGCCGAGCGTTTCCCGCAGTGCTTCAGCGCTGAAGGTGAAGCGCGTCCTCTGAAAGTCGGTATCTTTCAGGATCTGGTCGCGCGCGTTGAGGGGGAGATGAACCTCAGCAAAACGCAGCTTCGTTCTGCCTTGCGCCTTTATACCTCGAGCTGGCGTTACCTGTACGGTATCAAGCCGGGTGCGACCCGTGTCGACCTTGACGGCAACCCGTGTGGTGAGCTGGACGAGCAGCACGTAGAACATGCGCGTAAGCAGCTTGAAGAAGCCAAAGCTCGCGTTCAGGCACAGCGTGCTGAACAGCAGGCCAAAAAACGCGAAGCCGCAGCGGCAAACGGTCAGGAAGACGCCCCTCGTCGCGAGCGTAAACCGCGTCCGGCACCGCGTCGTACTGAAAATAACGATCGCAAACCGCGTGCTGACAAACCAGCAGCTAAAGCCCCACGTGCGCCGCGCGAAGAGCCGCGCCACACCCCAGTTTCGGACATCAACGCCCTGAGCGTAGGTCAGTCTCTGAAGGTTAAAGCGGGTAACAATGCGATGGATGCCACCGTACTGGAAATCACCAAAGATGGCGTTCGTGTACAGCTGACTTCTGGTATGTCAATGATTGTACGCGCAGAACACTTGTTGTTCTGAAACGGAGGCCGAGCCTGGCATGAACACTTTTTTTAAGCTCACCGCGCTGGCTGGCCTGTTTGCTATAACAGGCCACGCTTTCGCTGTGGACGATATTACGCGTGTTGATCAAATTCCGGTTATTAAGGAAGAAACTCAGCACGCGACGGTGAGTGAGCGCGTGACGTCGCGCTTTACTCGTTCGCACTATCGTCAGTTCGATCTCGATCAGGCCTTTTCGGCCAAAATCTTTGACCGTTATCTGAACTTGCTGGATTACAGCCATAACGTACTGCTGGCCAGCGATGTCGAACAGTTCGCTAAACGCAAATCCGAAGTGGGTGATGAGCTGCGCTCCGGAAAGCTGGATCTTTTCTACGATCTGTACAACTTATCGCAAAAGCGCCGTTTTGAGCGTTATCAATACGCGCTGAAAGTGCTGGAACGTCCGATGGACTTCACCGGCAACGACACCTTTAATCTGGACCGCAGCAAAGCGCCATGGCCGAAAGATGAGGCTGAACTGAATGCGCTGTGGGACGGAAAAGTCAAATATGACGAACTGAGCCTCAAGCTCACAGGCAAAGACGAGAAAGAGATCCGAGAGACGTTAAACCGTCGCTACAAATTCGCAATTCGTCGTCTGGCGCAGACCAACAGTGAAGATGTTTTCTCGCTGGCGATGACCGCGTTTGCGCACGAAATTGATCCGCACACTAATTATCTCTCTCCACGTAACACCGAACAGTTCAATACCGAAATGAGCCTGTCTCTGGAAGGTATCGGTGCTGTGCTTCAGATGGATGATGACTACACCGTTATCAACTCCATGGTGGCCGGTGGCCCTGCGTCGAAAAGCAAAGCGATCAGCGTAGGCGACCGTATTGTCGGTGTAGGTCAAACCGGAAAGAGCATGGTGGACGTGATTGGCTGGCGACTTGATGACGTAGTTGCGTTGATCAAAGGGCCGAAGGGCAGCAAAGTTCGCCTGGAGATCCTGCCAGCCGGAAAGGGGACCAAAACCCGTATCGTTACTCTGACCCGTGAGCGTATCCGTCTGGAAGATCGCGCGGTGAAAATGTCGGTGAAAACCGTGGGTAAAGAGAAGGTTGGCGTTCTGGATATCCCTGGCTTCTACGTTGGCCTGACCGATGATGTAAAAGTGCAGCTCCAGAAGCTTGAAAAGCAGAATGTCAGCAGTGTGATCATCGACCTGCGCAGCAACGGCGGCGGGGCATTGACCGAGGCCGTCTCGCTCTCCGGGCTGTTTATCCCGTCTGGCCCGGTGGTTCAGGTGCGCGATAACAACGGTAAAGTGCGTGAAGATGCCGATACCGATGGCGTGGTCTACTATAAGGGTCCGCTGGTGGTGCTGGTCGATCGCTTCAGCGCCTCTGCATCGGAAATCTTCGCTGCTGCCATGCAGGATTACGGCCGGGCGTTAATCGTCGGCGAACCGACGTTTGGCAAGGGCACCGTTCAGCAGTACCGCTCTCTGAACCGTATTTACGACCAGATGCTGCGCCCTGAATGGCCGGCGCTGGGCTCAGTACAGTACACCATTCAGAAGTTTTACCGTGTTAACGGCGGCAGTACGCAGCGCAAAGGCGTGACGCCGGACATCATGATGCCGACAGGTACCGAAGAGACGGAAACGGGCGAGAAGTTTGAAGATAACGCGCTGCCGTGGGATAGCATTGATGCCGCGACATTCGTGAAATCGGGTGATATGAAACAGTTCGGTCCGGAACTGCTGAAAAATCACAACGACCGCATCGGGAAGGATCCGGAATTCCAGTACATCATGAAGGACATCGCGCGTTTCAACGCTCTGAAAGCGAAACGGAACATTGTCTCTCTGAACTACGCCCAGCGTGAGAAAGAGAACAATGAAGATGACGCGACACGTCTGGCGCGTATCAACGATCGCTTCAAACGTGAAGGCAAGCCTCTGCTCAAAAAACTGGACGATCTGCCTAAGGATTACCAGGAGCCCGATCCGTATCTGGACGAGACGGTGCATATCGCGCTTGATCTCGCGAAGCTGGAAAAAGAGAAACCTGCCGTACAACCTGCTCCGACAAAATAATCCCCCAACAGGCACAAGAAATTGTGCCTGTTTCTTTTTGTTCCTCATCCTTCCGTCAGGCAGATTTCCAATTGTGTAAAGTTGTGTCTTTCTGGTGACTTACGCCGTCTGGATGCTTGAAAATAGCCGCAATACCCATACGATGTGGGTAATCGCATAGTGCGTTTTGTTAAACTGAGGTTAAAAGAATATTATGATGCGAATCGCGCTCTTCCTGCTCACCAACCTGGCGGTGATGGTGGTATTCGGGCTGGTGCTAAGCCTGACGGGAATTCAGTCGAGCAGCGTTCAGGGTCTGTTGATTATGGCGCTGCTGTTTGGTTTCGGCGGCTCTTTCATTTCACTGCTGATGTCGAAGTGGATGGCACTGAAATCCGTGGGCGGTGAAGTTATTGAGCAGCCGCGTAACGATATGGAACAGTGGTTGATGAGCACGGTTGCTCAGCAGTCAAAGCAGGCGGGCATAGCCATGCCGCAGGTGGCGATCTACCACGCGCCGGATATCAACGCGTTTGCTACCGGTGCGCGTCGTGACGCGTCCCTGGTGGCCGTCAGTACCGGTCTGCTGCAAAACATGAGCCGTGACGAAGCGGAAGCGGTTATTGCTCACGAGATCAGCCACATCGCTAACGGCGATATGGTCACCATGACCTTGATCCAGGGCGTGGTGAACACCTTCGTTATCTTTATTTCCCGTATTCTGGCGCAGATTGCTGCCGGATTTATGGGTGGCAACCGTGATGAGGGTGAAGAGAGCAACGGTAACCCGCTGATCTATTTTGCTGTTTCAATGGTGCTGGAGCTGGTGTTCGGTATCCTGGCAAGCATCATTACCATGTGGTTCTCCCGTCATCGTGAGTTCCACGCGGATGCCGGTTCTGCGAAACTGGTGGGTCGTGAGAAGATGATTGCTGCGCTGCAACGTCTGAAAACCAGCTACGAGCCGCAGGAAGCAAACAGCATGATGGCCTTCTGTATCAATGGTAAATCAAAGTCGCTGAGCGAGCTGTTTATGTCACATCCGCCGCTGGATAAACGTATTGAAGCGCTGCGAAGCGGCGAATACCTGAAGTAATACCCGCCGGATGAAAAAAAACCGGGCAGGAGACAATCTCCGCCCGGTTTTTTTATGCCTGCGCCTTTGGCTGGGTCACACGAAGGCCGCTAATGATAGCCGCGAGGGTCGCCAGTGTCCCTGCGGTAATCAGCGCAACGTGTGTCGCATTTTGCCCGGCAAGGTTAAACATCAACGCCACCATTGCGGCCCCGGTGCTTTGCCCTAATAGTCTTGCCGTACCCAGCATCCCGCTGGCGCCACCGCTGCGATGACGTGGGGCAGAGGTGATAATTGTGTGGTTGTTAGGTGACTGGAACAGACCGAAACCTGCCCCGCAAAGGATCATGCGCCAGATAATATCCAGATCCCCCGGCGAGGAGGGCAGGAGCGATAGCGCAAACAGTCCTGCTGCCATGACGATCAGCCCGATAGCCCCCAGCAGTCCGGCATGAACGCGCTCAATAAGGTACCCGGCCAGCGGGGCCATCACCATGGTTGCCAAAGGCCAGGGTGTGAGCAGCAAGCCTGTTTCCACTTCCGAACGGCCAAGCACGCTCTGCAAAAAGAATGGCAGCGCAACCAGCGCCAGCATCTGGGCGCAGAACGAGCAAATGGAGGTACAAATTGATAGCGAAAACAGCGGAATACGCAGCAAATCGACCGGCAGTAACGGCACGGGCAGCGCCAGCTGGCGTCGTACAAAGAAAAAGCCGATGATAAGCAGGGCAACGATTTCTGCGGCAATGAGCGACAAAGACTGTCCCTGCGCAAATCCGCTCAGCGCAGTAATCAGCAGGCCAAAGGTCAGCGCGTTCATCACAGCGCTGGGCAGGTCAAAACGTGGCATGGTGTTTTTCGGACCATTTTCCGGAAGATAGCGCAGGGCGAAGAAGATCGCCACAATGCCCAGCGGCACGTTAATGGCAAACAGCCACTGCCACGAGGCTACGGACAGAATGGCGGCGGCGATCGTCGGCCCGGCGGCGGACGACACGGCCACAATAAAGGAGTTAATGCCCATGCCGCGCCCCAGATGGCGATGAGGATAGATAAGCCGTATCAGGGCCGTGTTCACGCTCATTAGCGCCGCACCGCCAAAACCCTGTGCGATACGCGCAAGCGTAAGGGTGTGCAGTGAATCGGAAAGGGCACAGAAGAGCGAGGTGAGAGTAAAGACCACCAGCCCGCACTGATAAACCCGGCGATAACCAAACATATCGCCCAGGAAAGAGAGTGACAAAAGGGAAATCACAATCGCTATCTGGTACGCGTTCACAATCCAGATGGAGCTTGCCGGAGAAGCATTAAGGTCTTTGGCAATGGTAGGAAGAGCCACATTGGCAATCGCACCGTCAAGGACAGCCATCGAAATGCCGATGACAATAGTGGCAATTGCCCCGTACCGCTGTGGTAAGGGCAGGCCATCAGAAACGTTTTTTTGCATGGGAAAAGAATGACTCAGTGTGAAATTATTTTCAGAGTAACTATTTTAGCATCGTTATTTCGGTTTTATGTCGCAGATTTGTAACGAAGTAAACCCAGATAGATTGCAGCGCGCATCACACGAATTTATAATAAAAACCGGTTCTGATTTTTATAAAACACTCTCCATGAGGTGATAAATGGCAATCGCAGATTTGGATAAGCAGCCAGATTCTGTTTCTTCCGTGCTGAAGGTGTTTGGCATCTTGCAGGCGCTCGGAGAAGAGCGTGAAATTGGTATTACAGAGTTGTCGCAGCGTGTGATGATGTCGAAAAGCACCGTTTATCGCTTTTTGCAGACGATGAAATCATTGGGTTATGTCGCGCAGGAAGGAGAATCAGAAAAATATTCTCTGACCCTGAAATTGTTTGAATTGGGCGCCCGCGCCTTGCAGAACGTGGATCTGATCCGCAGCGCTGACATTCAGATGCGTGAACTTTCGCGGTTGACGAAAGAGACCATTCACCTCGGCGCACTGGATGAAGACAGCATCGTTTACATCCACAAAATTGACTCCATGTACAACCTGCGCATGTATTCACGCATCGGTCGTCGTAACCCGCTGTACAGTACCGCAATTGGTAAAGTCCTGCTGGCCTGGCGCGATCGTGAAGAGGTTAAGCAAATCCTTGACGGTGTGGAATACAAACGCAGCACCGATCGCACGATTACCAGTACGGATGAACTACTGAGCGTGCTGGATAAAGTGCGTGAGCAGGGTTATGGGGAAGATAACGAAGAGCAGGAAGAAGGGTTGCGCTGCATCGGTGTGCCGGTGTTTGACCGCTTCGGCGTTGTCATTGCGGGACTGAGCATCTCTTTCCCAACGCTGCGTTTCTCCGAAGAGCGTCTTCATGAGTATGTGGCAATTCTGCATACCGCAGCGCGCAAAATTTCAGAGCAGATGGGCTATAACGAATACCCGTTCTGATCAATGCCTCCAATAAAAACGCCGCACTCTTGCGGCGTTTTTGTAAGCGAAATTTAGCTCTGATTAGCCGTTATCAACCACAACAGATGATTTACGCAGCACAGGACAGTTGGTTAACCCGATGATCCCGCTGTCGGAATGGATGTACTGAGCCGTGCTTACCCCCTGGGCGGTGAGATATTTACACTGAATACCCAAACCCGCGGCATTCTCTTTGCTTCCCATTAATACGCCATACCCACTTAACAGCAGGCCGATCCACACAAGTGCCAGTACAATTATCGTACGAACGAGTAAACGCATCGATGCCTCTTTTTTCTTTGTTGTCATGGAGTAAGCGTAACGGGTTTACGCAGTGAAACAAGTGCACGATTCCGAAAAGCGTCTGTTGAAGGTACAGTTAGCCCCTGTTTAAGATAGCCGTGATAACCTGGCTACATCAGGTCATAAGACGGAGTGTGGAGTGAAAAAAATACGCTGGGTAATTCTGATTATAGTGCTGATAGCATGCGTGGTGCTGTGGACGCAGACTATCAATGTGATGTGCGATCAGGATGTACAGTTCTTTAGCGGCATTTGTTCAATCAATAAGTTTATCCCCTGGTAGTGGCTATTTTTGCACTGAGCGATGTCCTTACGTGGCTGCAGTGGTAAAATGACTGTTTTTACTGAGGTGGTGAAATGGGTGAGTTAATGAATTCGGGGCTGCTGAGCATTGCATCCCTGGTAATGTCTTTAGTGGTGCTGGTTGTTGGACTGGTGCTGTGGTTCTTCGTTAATCGCGCCAGCTCCCGCACAAACGAGCAGATTGAGCTGCTGGAAGCATTGCTCGATCAGCAGAAACGGCAGACTGCGTTGCTGCGTCGTCTGTGCGAAGCCAACGAGCCGGAGGAGAAAGCGGTGCCGAAGGAAGCTGATGCTCAAAAACAAGACGAGGAAGAGTTCATTCGCCTGGTGGCCGAACGATAGTCTGCCCGGAACGGGGAGGTGGCCTGACGTGCGGCGTAAATCTCCTCCCTTATCAAATGTGACCCATAACATCCCAACATATAATTAAGCAGCAGTTAACTACTGTTTCAGTATACTGAAAACTGGCGAATATTTATCCTTATACAACTCGTACCGTTTCGTTGAATAAATTGTGAGCTTTAACTTTCCTGAAGTGTTTTATTTTTATCGAAACGTTTTGCTTGCCTTGTTTTGAGGCAGAGTCATAAAAATTTCATTATTTTGGTGCAGAATAACGCTTATTAAATGGTGGATTTTAATACAGTTAGCAAAATGTATTTAACATCGTTTATTCACTGTCACACTCTGGTGCATTGCGATGTTTTCAGCATAACTTTTCACAAAATGTTCTAACTCAGTCATTCCTTTAAAGAAATTCAGGGATTGGGATGGACGCTTTGAAATGATTGAGCTATGTTTAAAAAGTCTTTGATTACAGGGCGCGTCAGCGCACCCTGTGGGCGGTGAGGTCAGGTGGCGCTTCATTTGACAATTCGCATAACTGTGCAGATTGTTATGGAGTAACGCCTGAATTTGTGCGGCGGATCGAGACACGTTTAAAAATGGCTTGCCATATTAAACGTTGTGTGTGATAACACGTTTTGGGTCAAACGAGGTACAGTTCTGTTTATGTGTGGCATTTTCAGTAAAGAAGTCCTGAGTAAACACGTTGTCGTTGAATACCGCTTCTCTGCCGAACCTTATATTAGTGCCTCAAGCAGTAATGTCTCAGTTTTATCTATGTTAAAGCCTGCGGGCTAAGAAAACACTCTAAGGAATTTTGCAAATGGCAAAGATTAAAGGTCAAGTTAAGTGGTTCAACGAGTCTAAAGGTTTTGGTTTCATTACTCCTGCTGACGGCAGCAAAGACGTGTTCGTACACTTCTCTGCAATCCAGGGTAACGGCTTCAAAACTCTGGCTGAAGGCCAGAACGTTGAGTTCGAAATTCAGGACGGCCAGAAAGGCCCAGCTGCGGTTAACGTAACTGCTATCTGATCGAATCACTGCTGACTAAAGCGCTTAGCGCTTCGATCTCAGACATAAGCCTCGCCGATGCGGGGCTTTTTTATTCACTTATTTTTCAAAATGTTACGTATTCCTCCTCTGTTATTATCTTGTTGCAAACCCGCGAGATTATTAGCATTGTTTTCCCGCCTTATTATCCCTTTTTCCCGTTAAATCAGGGCGTTGATTAACAGCCCTGGGGTTAAAGTGAAAAAAAAGACAATAACGGCCAACGGAAACTTTACACCGGCACGTTTTGCACTTCTGTGTCTCGCCATCTTTTGTAGCCTTGCTTTTCTGTTAGGCCGCGTGGCATGGCTACAAATTATCAAACCGGATAATCTGGTGAAGCAGGAGGATATGCGTTCCCTGCGCGAAGTGGCGATAGACGCCCCGCGTGGGATGATTGTTGACCGTGAAGGGCGTCCCCTTGCGGTAAGCGTACCTGTCCAGGCCGTCTGGGCCGATCCCAAAACTGTGCTTGATAAAGGGGGGATTGGCTTTGATTCGCGCTGGCAGGCCCTGGCAAATGCTTTACACCTTTCTCTGAGCACGCTCGCATCGCGAATAAACAGCAATCCGCACGGGCGATTCATTTATCTAGCTCGTCAGGTTGATCCCTCCCAGGCAAAGTGGATTGATAAGCTGCGTCTTCCCGGTATCAACCTACGCGATGAGTCCCGCCGCTTTTATCCTGCCGGACACGTGGCGGCAAACCTGATTGGCTTCACTAATATTGATGGTCAGGGTATTGAGGGCGTCGAGAAAAGCTTTAACACGCAGCTCACCGGGAAGGCAGGCGTGCGGCTGGTCAGGAAAGATCGCTACGGGCATGTGGTTGAGAACCTCACGGAGGTGGCGCCCGTACCGGCACATAATATCCAGCTTAGTATCGATGAACGCCTGCAAACTATCACCGAAGACGCGCTGGATAATGCCGTGGCGTGGAATAAAGCCGAGTCAGGCGCGTCGGTGCTGATTAATATCCAGACGGGCGAAATTCTGGCGATGGCGAGCTTCCCTGACTTCAACCCCAACAATCGGGAAGGGGCAACGCTGGATGACTTTCGTAATCGCGCGATCAGCGACACCTTTGAACCGGGTTCGACCGTTAAACCTCTGGTGCTGATGACGGCGCTACAGCAGGGGCTGGTGCAGCCTGACAGCGTGATAGACACGCATCCCTACACCATTGATGGCCATCGTATTCGCGATGTGGGCTACTACCCCGAGCTGACCATGACCGGGATCCTGCAAAAATCCAGCGACACGGGCGTATCCCGTCTTTCTCTCGCGATGCCCGTGCAACGGTTACTTGATACCTATAAAAACTTTGGTTTTGGCGAGAGTACCGGGCTTGGCTTAACGGGAGAAAGCTCAGGTTTACTGCCGCAGCGAAAATTCTGGAGTCAGTTAGACAGGGCGACCTTTGCCTTTGGGTATGGCCTGATGGTTACCCCCCTCCAGCTGGCGCATGTGTATGCCACCATCGGTAGCTATGGCATTGAACGGCCTCTGTCCATCACCCGTATCGATCCCCCCGTGATTGGCAAACGGGTGATGCCCGGGGAGATTGTTCACGAGGTGGAACACATGATGGAGAGCGTCGCGTTACCCGGCGGTGGCGGGATCAAAGCGGCGGTGCGTAACTATCGTGTGGCGATTAAAACCGGGACGGCCAAAAAAATCGATGAACACGGTAAGTATGTGGATAAATACGTCGCCTACACAGCAGGCGTTGCGCCCGCCAGCGATCCCCGTTTTGCACTGGTGGTGGTGATCAACGATCCGAAAAACGGAGCCTACTACGGCGGGGCCGTTTCCGCGCCCGTGTTCAGCGAAATTATGGGTAACGTCTTGCGCCTGGAAAACGTGAAGCCAGACGGGCTGCCGGCAGATTCTGACCATCTGATCGTGATGCGTCACCCAGCCGTTTATAACCCTGGCGAATAGCGGTACACTTCGCCTTTTGGTTTTCGCCCTGGAGCTGTCATGTCTTTCAGTTGTCCCCTTTGCCACGCGCCGCTGACGCGCGCGGAGAAAACGTTTATCTGTCCACAGGGACATCAGTTTGACCGGGCTAAAGAGGGCTATGTCAATCTTCTGCCGGTACAGCACAAGCGCTCCCGGGATCCGGGTGACAGCGCGGAGATGATGCAGGCGCGCCGGGCGTTTCTTGACGCCGGGCACTATCAACCGCTCAGGGATACCGTTGTCGACTTACTCCGTCAATATCTGACAGAAGGCGCATCCGCCATGCTGGATATCGGCTGCGGTGAGGGCTACTACACCGCCACGTTTGCTGACGTCGCGGCTGGGAAGGGCGCCGAAACTTACGGGCTGGACGTGTCGAAAGTGGCTATCCGTGCAGCAGCAAAACGCTACTCAGCGGTAACGTTCTGCGTGGCCTCCAGCCACCGCCTGCCGTTTGAGGAAGCGAGTATGGACGCCGTAGTGCGTATCTATGCCCCGTGCAAGGCAGAGGAGCTGGCGCGCGTCGTTAAGCCCGGCGGGTGGGTTATCACCGTTACGCCGGGACCGCGTCATCTGCTGGAGCTAAAAGGGCTGATCTATGATGAAGTTCACCTGCATGCGCCGCACTCTGAACAGCTGGCGGGCTTCGCGTTAAAGCAGGCGCAGTCAGTGGCGTATGAGATGACGTTGCAGGGAAGTGAAGCGGTGGCGTTACTGCAAATGACGCCGTTTGCGTGGCGGGCAAAACCAGAGGTGTGGGAAACGCTGGCAGCACAGACAGAATTTCGCTGCCAGACGGATTTCAGCATCCATTGCTGGCAGCGCGAAGATTAACCCGCGAAGTGTGCCCAGAGTATTTGGGCACCAATTCCGATCAACACGATACCGCCCAGAATTTCGGCGCGTTTGCCTAACAGCGGGCCAATGAACCGCCCCACCATCATCCCCAGCGTTGACATAATCAGCGTGGCGCAGCCAATCGCCAGCGCGGTGGCGATAATATTGACCTGCAAAAACGCCAGACCGACACCGACGGCCATTGCGTCCAGGCTGGTTGCGATAGCGGTTGTCACCAGAAGCCAGAAGCCGTGGCGTTGCAGCGGCGCATCATCTTCATCGCTGTTGCCACGAAAACCTTCAATTACCATGCGTCCGCCGAGGAACACCAGCAGCACGAAGGCGATCCAGTGGTTCCACTCCAGCACAAACTGGCTGGCGAGCATCCCCAGACCCCAGCCAATAAGCGGCGTCAGCGTTTCGATTGCGCCAAAGATGAGACCGGTGCGCAGGGCTTCGGAAAATTTAGGTTTATGGAGAGTGGCACCTTTACCGATAGAGGCGGCAAATGCGTCCATGGACATGCCAAAAGCCAGAAGGATCGTAGCGGAGATATTCATAAGTGCGTCCAGACCGGGGATATCCATATGACACATCACTGCCCCCAGTAAACAGCAGTTGATGTATCTATGGTCTCGCCTGATCGCTTTTGGCACAGTAAGTGTGCTGAATACGATCCGTACGCGCCACGTTTTGCAACGAGTATGTTGACACGTACATTTCCCGCAGGCAGGAAATCGGCTACTCCCCAACGACGGGCGCAACCTTAACATATTTTGAGAATATAAAACAACAACGAAGATGGCTTTATATAGCCACTATATTGATAACGATTTTCATTTAGGTTTATGCGTAAATGTATCGTTAATAAATATAAGTTAATTCGCAGGGGAGATATAGCATCGGCTATATTGCTGGTTTGAGAATAATACAATACATAGCCGATGCTATAAAATTAATTCATTGAGTTTTAAGGAGTAATTTGTAGATTTTTTCCAGGTCGTCAATATTTTTGACCCGAATGAGCAGGCGGCGTTGTTCTAATTGCATCACCAGAACTCCGTCTTCGGATAAATTCATCTCTTTAATACGGTTATATTCTATCCAGACATTGGCGAAGAAGAATCCGTGTTTTTTAAAAATGAGTTTTGGCGAGCGGATCCAGAACAGGTAAATCGCCATTAATGCCAGCGCACATAATAACCATGTGGTTAATATTGCGCCGTGGCTGGTCACATTATTGTAAATCAGGATGACTACCAGACCGGCGAAGATAAACGCATCAATGCGCCCACGGCGTAAGAGGGGAAGGGTCAGCAGCGTCTCGCCGTGGCGGCGAGGCATAATGAACTCGTCATAGATCGCGTAAGCCAGAAGGGCAACAATAAATAAAACCAGTACGGTGTCCGTGACAGTCATTCATCCTCCAGATAAAAAGACCGGGGGCAAGCCCCCGGTCGGTAACGCATTTTATTACAGACCCAGCAGGCCGACGGCGTAGCCCGCGATACCGATGACGAAGAAGCCAACGATGATCCACAGCGGGTTCACTTTCTTACGCAGCAGCCACATACAGGCGAAGGTTAACAGCAGCGGTACCAGGCCAGGCATCAGCTGGTCCAGAATGGTCTGCACGGTGGTGACGCGCGTCTGACCATCCTGACCGGTGATCGTCGATACCACCAGCGGGATGTTCACGTGCGTCCACTTGTTAACCAAAGCCCCCATTACAAACAGGCCGAGGATTGACGCCCCCTCAGTCAGTTTTTGCAGGAAGCCGCCGCCCATATCCTTAACGATATCCACCCCTTTACGGTAACCATACGCCACGCCGTAGTAGCGGGTCAGCAGACGCACCGCGTTGAACAGGATAAAGAACAGCAGGGGACCAAGCAGACTGCCGCTCATGGCGATCCCGGCGCCCAGTGCCGCAAAGACCGGACGCACGGTACCCCAGAAGATCGGGTCGCCCACGCCTGCCAGCGGCCCCATCAGACCGACTTTAATACCGTTGATAGCACCATCGTCGATCTCAGCCCCGTTTGCACGCTGCTCTTCCATCGCCAGCGTTACGCCCAGAACAGGCGCCGCTACGTAAGGGTGAGTATTGAAGAATTCCAGGTGACGCTTAATTGCCTGACGGCGTGCTTCGTTGTTTTCCGGATACAGGCGTTTGATTGCCGGCACCATGGAGAAGCAGAAGCCGAGCGCCTGCATACGTTCGAAGTTCCATGAACCCTGAAACAGGTTAGAACGGATGAACACGCCACGAATATCACCCGGAGTGAGTTTTTTCTCAGTGGTAGTTTTTGTCATATCAACCATTTCGCTCACCTGTTAGTCCAGTTCGTTATCGAGATCGTTGTTACCAGCAGCCTGCGCAGGGGCACCCGCGACACGGTTGTATTTCGGGCTGAGCTGGATATAAAGAATCGCCATCACCGCACCAATCACACCCAGCGCAACCAGGTTGAAGTTGGTGAATGCAGCGGTAACGAAGCCAAGGTAGAAGAACGGCATCAGATAGCCTGCGCGCATCATGTTGATGACCATCGCGTAACCTACGACCACAATCATACCGCCCGCGATATTCAGACCGCCGGTGACCACTTCTGGTATGGCGTTCAGCATACTTTGAACTTCACTGGTCCCAACGGAAATCGCCACGATAACGGCCGGAATAGCGATACGCATCGCCTGCAGGAACAGGGACGAGACGTGGATCCAGGAGAGCGCTGTCAGGTTGCCGTTATCGGCCGCCTTATCCGCCGCGTGCTGGAAGGCAACGGTGATGGTACGAACAATGATGGTCAGCACCTGGCCTGCCGCGGCCAGTGGAATGGCCAGGGCGATACCGGCACCGATACTCTGATGACCGGCGATAACCAGAACGGTCGAAATAATGGACGCCAGCGCGGCATCTGGCGCAACTGCCGCACCGATGTTCATCCAGCCGAGGGCGATCATTTCCAGGGTACCACCGATGATGATACCGGTTTTCATGTCACCGAGAACGGCGCCAATCAACGTACAGGCCACCAGAGGGCGGTGGAACTGAAATTCATCAAGTACGGACTCCATACCCGCAATACACGCGACGATGAACACCAGCACAATCTGAAGAGTAGTAATCTCCATTGCACTTCTCCTATTACATAAGCTCTATATGAAAAACCGGCCCGGGCTTATTTCCCCACTTTGCCGATCAAATCCATCATTTTCAGTTTCTGATCCGTGGAAACCTTACGGGCTTCCAGCTCGATACCGCGTGCATTCAGCTTGTTGAAGGCCTCGATATCTTTCGCATCCACTGAAATCGCGTTGTTGACCTGCGTTTTGCCCTGACGGAAAGCCATACCGCCAATGTTAACGGAGGTGATTTTCACGCCGCCTTCAACAATGCGTTCAACGTCTGTCGGGTTGGTGAACAGAAGCATCACGCGTTCGCCCGCATATTTCGGGTTGTTGTAAACGCGGATCATTTTGGCGACATCCACGACGTGCGCGGTGACGCCCGGCGGTGCAACCTGGGTAAGAAGGGTTTTACGGACAGTGTCGGCGGCCACTTCGTCACTGACCACGATGATGCGTTGTACGTTGGTCTCTTTGGTCCAGCGCGTCGCCACCTGGCCGTGGATCAGACGGTCATCAATACGCGCAAGGCCGATAACCATGTAATCGTTCGGACCCATTGGCTTCGCCGGTGCCGCGGCTTTTGGTGCAGCAGGGGCAGGTTTTTCAACCGGCTGTGCTTTCAGCGCCTTCACGCCTTCGCGACCGGTTTCCACCGCCAGTGCCACCAGTTCATCAAAACCTGGGTTGTCGTCACGCGCCATGAAGGTTTCCACCAACATTGGGATATTTACCCCGGCGACGACTTCATAATGCTCTTTATCGACGACAATGCGGCTGGCAGCGTTGAACGGGCTGCCGCCCCATGTATCCACGAGAAACAGCACGCCTTTGCTGGTATCCAGCTTCTCAAGCTGAGCAGTGTATTTTTCAATCAGCGTCTCGGCATTTTCACCGGGAACGAAATCGATCCAGCCGACGTTTTCCTGCTCGCCCAACAGCATTTCTGCCGTTTTGAGTAACTGCTCCGCAGCCCAACCATGTGTGCCTATGACAATAGCAATGGTCACTTGCTACCTCCTATTATTATCATTTATACGTCTGCCAGGCAGGCGTACTGAGAATCGTATTGGCGAACCGAATCGATTCAGATAAGGGTTAGAGTTCTAAAAAACCAAGACTTCCGCGAATTATTTTAGATAGTGAAAAAATAATTTATGTGATGAAGATCCGTAATTTAGCTACGCCTTACAGATTTTTCTGTAAGATAAACCACGTGTGTTACAGAAGTTTGCAAAGGAACGTAAATCTTTGCTAAAAACCCATTGTCTCTGATATGTTTAGCGTCCGTTTAATTATTCAGGAGTATAGGGCTACAGCCCACTATATGGACCGTCACCGACGTCAGTCATCTTCCAGGCCATTCCGCGCCTTATTCACCGGCGACCTTCGCCACGCATCGACCCCCATTCCCTTTGAAATGCCCGAAATTAGCGGGGCACCGTTTTGTCATTCCTTTAGCAGGAGCGTGTCATGGAATTCTTAATGGACCCGTCAATCTGGGTAGGCTTGCTTACGCTGGTCGTGCTGGAGATCGTTCTCGGTATTGATAACCTGGTGTTTATTGCCATCCTTGCGGATAAGCTGCCGCCGAAACAGCGTGATAAAGCCCGTCTGATCGGTCTCTCGCTGGCGCTGATCATGCGACTGGGCCTGCTGTCCGTGATCTCGTGGATGGTTACGCTGACTAAGCCTCTGTTCACCGTCATGGATTTCACCTTCTCCGGCCGCGATTTAATCATGCTGGTGGGGGGGCTTTTCCTGCTGTTCAAAGCTACAACAGAGCTGCATGAACGGCTGGAGAACCGGCAGCATGATGATGGCCACGGTAAGGGGTATGCCAGCTTCTGGGTGGTGGTCCTGCAGATTGTGGTGCTTGATGCGGTCTTCTCACTGGATGCGGTGATTACAGCGGTTGGCATGGTGAACCATCTGCCGGTGATGATGGCGGCGGTTGTGATTGCGATGGCGGTAATGCTGCTGGCGTCGAAACCGCTGACGCGTTTCGTCAACCAACATCCGACGGTCGTCGTGCTGTGTCTGAGTTTCCTGTTGATGATTGGTCTGAGCCTGGTGGCAGAAGGTTTTGGTTTCCATATACCGAAAGGCTACCTGTACGCCGCGATTGGCTTCTCGATTCTGATCGAGCTGTTTAACCAGATTGCGCGCCGTAACTTCATTAAGCAGCAGTCGAATCAGCCGCTGCGCGCGCGTACCGCCGATGCGATCCTGCGCCTGATGGGCGGGCGTCGTCAGGTGAACGTGCAGGCGGATAACGAGAACCGTAACCCGGTTCCGGTGCCGGAAGGTGCGTTTGTGGAAGAAGAACGCTACATGATCAACGGCGTGCTTTCGCTGGCCTCCCGCTCCCTGCGCGGCATTATGACGCCGCGCGGTGAAATCAGCTGGGTGGACGCCAACCTGAGCGTCGACGAAATTCGCCAGCAGCTGCTCTCCTCGCCGCACAGCCTGTTCCCGGTCTGTCGGGGCGAGCTGGATGAGATCATCGGTGTGGTGCGCGCGAAAGAGATGCTCGTGGCGCTGGAAGAGGGCGTCAACGTCGAGGCCGTAGCGGCCGCGTCGCCTGCCATCGTGGTGCCGGAGACGCTGGATCCGATTAACCTGCTGGGCGTGTTGCGTCGTGCTCGCGGGAGCTTTGTTATCGTCACCAACGAATTTGGTGTGGTACAAGGTCTGGTAACGCCGCTGGACGTGCTGGAAGCCATTGCCGGTGAATTCCCTGATGCGGATGAAACGCCAGAAATCGTTGCCGACGGTGACGGCTGGCTGGTGAAAGGCACCACCGACCTGCACGCGCTCTCGCACACGCTGGGCGTCGAAAACGTGGTCAATGACGATGAAGACATCGCCACGGTAGCGGGGCTGGTTATTGCCGTTAACGGGCAGATCCCGCGTATCGGTGATGTGCTTGAGCTGCCGCCGCTGCAAATTACCATCGTTGAAGCCAACGACTATCGCGTTGATATGGTTCGTATTGTTAAAGAGCACTCTGTACACGACGAAGAAGAGTAACGCTATCTAGCGTAACGGCAATAAAGGCACGATGTGTCCGTTGTGACGGGCTGGCGGAGGGTTACTTTCCGCCAGCCATTTCGGAAACTCCCGCAGCGGCATCGGCCGCGCATACAAGTACCCCTGCAAAATATGTACGCTGTGGCGGCGCAAATAGCGTGACTGCTCCTCGGTTTCAACCCCTTCTGCAACCAGTTCAATATTCAACCTCTGGCCCAGCGCAATAATAATATCCGTTACCGTTGAGTTCACGGCGTCGGTGCCGATCGCGGTGGTGAAGGATTTATCGATTTTCAGCACGTCCGGGTGAAGTTTTTCAAGCCACGAAAGAGAACTATTGCCCGTACCAAAATCATCAATCGCAAGCTTCACCCCTTTGCGATGCAGCTCCCGCACGATGCGGTAATCCACATCGAGCAACGCATCGCGTTCGGTTAACTCTACAATCAACTTTTGAACAGGGTTCGCCTTAAACCAGATGCGGTTGAGATCCCGGATCAGCGCAGCGCGGCGAAAATGGCTGGCGGCCACGTTGATGCCAATATGGAAATCCCGTGAGGCCGGGAAAAAGCCTATCTGCCGCACCGTTTCGCTGATGACGTAGCGGGTAAGCGGAACAATCAGGCTATGTTCTTCAGCCAGGGGGATAAAGACATCGGGAGAAATCCAGCCCTGACGCGGGTTGTTCCAGCGCAGGAGGATCTCGACGCCAACGCATTCCCGGGTGCGGGCGTTTACCAGCGGCTGGCAGAAGAGTTCAAACTCCCGGGCAGCAATCCCCATATTAATTTCCCAGGTGAAACTTATGCGTCGCGCCGTGGCAAGCCAGGCGATATAGCCCATCAGTAAACTGAGCATCAACGCCAGCGGTAGCTGGGTGGGCAGATTTTTCAATGCCATTTGGCCTGCCCCCGGGCCGCTGACCGTGACGCTGAAAGGGTAGTGCTGTGAAGACTGTTCCAGCAGGGAGGCGTGTTCATCGAAGGTCGGCGTATTCGTCACCTGCTGCCCGTCGCGGAGAAAATTATCGCCTACTCTCAGGACCACGTCGGTGATTTGTGGCCGCTGTGGCTCCAGAATCATTTTGGTGATGAGATCGATATTCACTACCTCCATCAACCCGTCACTGCCGTCGCCCGCAAGGGGTGACCACTGAATCAGTACCGGACTGCCCTTTAACAGCCACCGATCGGTCAACAAGATCAGCCTGGGTTCACTGGACGGAAGCATCGGCTCAATGTCACTGACGGGCATATTTCGGCTGCCAAATACGCTCGAGCAATACAGTATTCCGTCTTTGACGAGGGCGATGGAGCGCACGGTCTGGAGGATCGCCGCCTGTTTTCGCAGAATCGGATTCGCTTCAGCGCAGGGCATATCAACCAGAAAACGTAGAGTTTCACGCTGGGTTTCTAACGCAAGAAGCACCTTATCAAGCGCACGCACTGTGTGGTGAGTAAAGTCGTGGATCCGATCCTGATTAATGTTGCGCTGTGAAATAAAGCGAATGCCCAGCGTCAGGACGAGCGTAACGAGCGCAACCGTAACACAGACGATAACGCGTTTTCGGCGATAGTCTTTAATGATCGTTTGTGCAGTTTGCATGAACGGTCGCCTGATAAGCACCGGCCGGAAAAGCCAGACGCAACAGTGACAGTGTAGTGGGGAATACGTGAAGCGACGAGAGGCGGTGGGAAAATTCGCCCATCTGTTGCAGATGGGCGAAAAGGAAGGTTTAGTCGCACTGCACCTTAATGGCCAGACCGCCGCGCGAAGTCTCACGGTACTTCGCGTTCATGTCCTTGCCGGTTTCGTACATGGTTTCAATAACCTTATCCAGTGACACGCGTGGCTCGCTGGTACGGCGCATCGCCATACGCGAGGCGTTGATCGCTTTGACGGAGGCGATGGCGTTACGCTCAATGCACGGTACTTGCACCTGGCCGGCAACCGGGTCACAGGTCAGACCGAGGTTGTGCTCCATGCCGATTTCCGCCGCCACGCACACCTGCTCAGGGCTTGCGCCCAGCAGTTCCGCCAGACCGGCCGCCGCCATAGAGCAGGCCACGCCCACTTCACCCTGACAGCCTACTTCGGCACCGGAGATGGAGGCATTCATCTTGTACAGCGCGCCGATAGCGCCTGCCGCGAGGAAATAACGGATATAGATCTCCGGTGTTACGGGCTCAATAAAGTGATCGTAGTAGGCCAGCACCGCCGGAACGATACCGCACGCGCCGTTGGTTGGCGCCGTCACCACGCGACCACCCGCTGCGTTCTCTTCGTTAACCGCCAGCGCAAACATGTTCACCCAGTCAACCACATTCATCGGATCATTGGAGAATTTGTCGGTGGTGACCAGCATACGGCGAAGCGCAGAGGCACGACGCGGCACACGCAGTGGCCCAGGCAGAACCCCCTCGGTGTTCATCCCGCGGTCAATACAGGCGCGCATGGTTTGCCACACGTTAGCAAAATAGTCTTCGATCTCTTTCTTGCTGTGCAGCGCCAGTTCGTTCTGCATCACCATGCCGGAGAGGGAGAGACCGGTCTCTTTGCAATAGGCCAACATCTCGGTGGCAGATTTAAACGGATAGGGCACATTCACATCGCCCGCGCTCTCTTTGCCAAAGTGTTCTTCGTCAACGATAAAGCCGCCGCCGATGGAGTAGTAGGTTTTACTGTAGATCTCTTTTTCGCCGCTCCAGGCGTGGATGGTCATACCGTTTTCATGCAGCGGCAGGTTGTCGCTACGAAAACGCATCCCGTCATCCTGCGGGAAGTCCACTTCGTGCTGACCGTTAGCCAGCAGCAGACGACCGCGCGTTTCCACGTCGCGGATAAATGCCGGAATGGCATCAATATCAACTGTGTCCGGCATATTGCCCGCCAGACCCATAATAATGGCGATATCGGTGTGGTGGCCTTTACCCGTTAATGACAGTGAACCGTAAACGTCTACGGCGACACGGGTAACGCTTTCCAGTAATCCTTTTTCGACCAGATCATCGACGAACTGTTTACCGGCCTTCATCGGCCCTACAGTGTGGGAAGAAGATGGACCAATCCCCACTTTGAACATGTCGAATATACTAATCACTTTCACACTCCTGACAGGGTTACTGGGGTTCCAGTAACGATGTTATAACTGCGCATAGTGTAAGAGGGAACACTAACCTCGGCTTAACTATTCACATGAATTAAACTAATGGTTAACGATGGTTTAGCTAATAGCGCGACGCCGATCGCAAACCTGCCAGAAAAGGGTGGAATGTAAAGTATAGTCAAGGCTTCAGGCCGATTTGTAGCGCAAGCTCACGAATGATGCCTGCCGTCATGCCCCAGACAAAATAATGCTGATACCACGACAGCCAGACCCGATGATCGTGCCCGCGGCGGTGAATATCCAGAGGATGATAGCGGCCCAGACGAAGGGCCTCTTCAAGCGGCATTTCGAACACCGCTGAAACTTCATCGACGCTGGCGTGATACTGAAGATCGGGCGGAATAATGCCGACGACCGGCGTGACCTGAAAACCGGTTACGCTGTCCACTGGCGGCAGCACGCCAATTACCTCGACCGCCTCCGGGGGGATCGCCACCTCCTCATGCGCTTCGCGCAGCGCGGCGGCAATCAGGGAAGCATCGGTGCTGTCCACCGCGCCGCCCGGAAACGCAACCTGACCGGCGTGTTTTCGCATATGCGGTGAGCGCTGGGTAAGCAACAGACCCGGCTGTTCACGACGCACGACCGGGATCAGTACCGCCGCCTGACGTTGATTCAGCGCGGCGCGGTTAACCTGGGGCCGCAGAAGCTGAAAGCGCGACAGAAAATCATCCAGCGTCAGGTTGTCTTTCTTCACCGTGAGTTCTCCAGTTGTTTCAGGATACGATTCACTTTATCAAAGGTTTCCTGATATTCCGCCCCGGCCTGGCTGTCGGCTACAATGCCGCCGCCTGCGGAACAGTAAAGGTTACCGTCGCAGGCCGTCAGGGTGCGAATAGTGATGCTGGTATCCATGGTTCCGCACAGGCTCACATAGCCGATGCTGCCGCACCAGGCGTTGCGGCGATGCGGTTCCAGTTCGTCGATAATCTCCATCGCGCGGACCTTCGGCGCGCCGGTGATGGAGCCGCCCGGAAACGCGGCGCGGAGCAGATCGCAGGCGGTCCGCGAGGCCGGCAGGCGTGCAGTGATAGTACTGACCAGATGATGTACCGCCGGGAAAGGCTCCACAACGAACAGCTCCGGCACGCGCACGCTGCCCGGCTCGGCGACGCGGCCAATATCATTGCGCATCAGATCGACAATCATCAGGTTTTCAGCGCGATCTTTCGGCGAGGCCGCCAGCGTCTCCGCCTGCTGGCGGTCGGCGTTAGCATCGGCAAGGCGCGGCAGGGTGCCCTTGATCGGGCGGGTCTGAATAATACCGTCAGCCAGATGAATAAAACGCTCAGGCGAAAGGCTGAGGATGGCGCCGTGTTCAAGGCGTAAAAATGCGCTAAACGGGGCCTTATTGCTGGCATTGAGGCGGGTAAATGCCTGCCATTCGTCTCCCCGGTACGCCGCCTGGAAACGCTGGGCAAGGTTGACCTGATAACAGTCGCCGCTGTGAAGATACGCCTGCACGCGAGAGAATTTTTCCGCATATTCCGCCGCGCTCATGTTCGAGTGCCAGCCAGAGGTCAGCATAAAGTGTTCCGCTGTGGCGGGCCGTTGCGCCTCAAGCCAGGCCAGACGCGCCTGCACGTCTCGGTGGCTAAGCAGGGAAACCGTCTGCTTACGGTGATCCACGATTAGCGCCCAGTCATACAGCCCGACCGCCATATCCGGCAGGGAAATATCCGCCTGCGCATGCTCGGGCAGCTTTTCGAAACGGCGACCCAGATCGTAACCAAACAGGCCCAGCGCGCCCCCCTGGAAAGGCAGATCCGGATCCGGTGTGGCAGATAAGCCCAGAGCATGGATCTCGTTCTGAAGCCGCATCAGCGGATCGTCCGTGGGTGACAGCGCATCGGTCGTCAGCGTTTTAACCGGGTCGGCCACCAGAATATCAAAGCGGCTGTAGGGGTGATCCGCATGCCCGGAGTGCAGCAGCATGGCAAAAGGAAGGTGGCTCAGACGGGCAAACCAGAACTCGGCGGCGTCTGCACGCCAGGGTAAGGTCATAACAGTGGGGAAGCGCATGTTCATGTATGGCATACTACCGGGTAGCGTGAAATAATTAGCGCGAATAATTTAGCAGGAGTTAACGATGTTTGCAGGTTTACCTTCTCTCAGTCATGACCAACAGCAGAAAGCGGTAGAGCGGATTCAGGAACTGATGGGCCAGGGTATGAGCAGCGGAGAAGCGATCACCGTCGTCGCTCAGGAAATTCGCGCCAGTCATACCGGCGAGCGGATAGTGGCGCGATTTGAAGATGAAGATGAATAACCGGGCTTAAACTGCCGCGATAATCTTAATCTCCACCTTATACTCCGGTTTCATCAGCGTGGCCTGTACGGTGCAGCGTACAGGCGCGTGACCCGCCACTACCCACGCATCCCAGGCTTTATTCATCTCCGCGAAGTCGTCTTTATTCGCCAGGAAAATCGTCGCGTCCAGAATGCGGGATTTATCGCTGCCCTGTTTTTCCAGTACGGCGTCGATCTGCGCCAGGGTGTTAGCGGTTTGCTCGAAGGCGTCGGCGTCCAGATTGGCAGGGACACCGGTGTAGTACAGCGTCTGGTTGTGGATCACCACATCAGACCAGCGGGCTTCGGCATCAATGCGCGTAATTGTCATAAACGTATCCTCGTTATCTTTCATCGTCAGGCGGCAAGACTGCCATATTGTTCCGCCGTCGTCACTATTTGGGGTGGCACCGGAGAGAAGGGGCTGACATAATCCCTGTGCAAAAATACAGTGAGAGAACACCGTGGCAGACGATTTTTCCCCTGAAGGTCAGTTAGCACAGGCAATTCCCGGTTTTAAACCGCGCGAACCTCAACGTCAGATGGCGCATGCCGTCGCACACGCCATCGACAATGCGCAGCCGCTGGTTGTGGAGGCCGGCACCGGTACGGGGAAAACCTACGCTTACCTCGCTCCTGCGCTGCGGGCGAAAAAAAAGGTGATCATCTCTACGGGATCAAAAGCGCTCCAGGATCAGCTCTACAGCCGCGACTTACCTACGGTGGCGAAAGCGCTAAAATACAAAGGGCGTCTGGCCTTGCTGAAAGGGCGTTCTAACTATCTGTGTCTGGAGCGTCTCGAACAGCAGGCACTGGCGGGCGGTGACCTGCCGGTACAAACACTCAGCGATGTGATCGTCCTGCGCGCCTGGGCCAACCAGACGGAGGAGGGGGACATCAGCACCTGTGCGAGCGTGCCGGAAGACTCCCCGGCCTGGCCGCTGGTGACCAGCACCAACGACAACTGCCTCGGCAGCGACTGCCCGCTGTATAAAGACTGCTTTGTGGTGAAAGCGCGTAAAACGGCGATGGACGCCGACGTGGTGGTGGTGAACCATCACCTGTTTCTTGCGGATATGGTGGTCAAGGACAGTGGTTTCGGCGAGCTGATCCCGGAGGCGGAGGTGATGATCTTCGATGAAGCCCATCAGCTACCGGACATCGCCAGCCAGTATTTTGGCCAGTCGCTCTCCAGCCGTCAGCTTCAGGATCTGGCGAAAGATATTACTATTGCCTATCGCACCGAACTCAAAGATACCCAGCAGTTGCAGAAGTGCGCGGACCGCCTGGCGCAATGCGCACAGGATTTCCGCTTACAGCTTGGCGAGCCGGGCTATCGCGGCAACCTGCGCGAACTGCTCGCGGACAAAAATATCCAGCGCGCGCTGCTGCTGCTCGATGATGCCCTTGAACTCTGTTACGACGTGGCGAAGCTATCCCTCGGACGTTCAGCGCTGCTGGACGCCGCCTTCGAGCGGGCCACGCTCTACCGTGGGCGGCTGAAGCGGCTGAAAGAGATCAACCAGCCGGGCTACAGCTACTGGTATGAATGTACCTCGCGCCACTTCACCCTGGCGCTCACGCCGCTGACCGTTGCCGATAAATTCAAAGAGGTGATGGCGCAAAAGCCCGGCACCTGGGTCTTTACTTCGGCCACGCTGTCGGTCAACGACGATCTGCACCACTTTACCGAGCGTCTCGGCATTGAGCAGGCTGAATCCTTACTCCTCCCAAGCCCGTTCGACTATGAGAAACAGGCGCTGCTGTGCGTGCCACGCAATCTGCCGCTGCCTAACCAGCCAGGGGCGGCGCGCCATCTGGCGGCCATGCTAAAGCCGATGATTGAGGCCAACAACGGACGCTGCTTTATGCTCTGCACCTCTCACGCCATGATGCGCGATCTGGCCGAGCAGTTCCGCGCGACCATGACGTTGCCGGTGCTGTTGCAGGGGGAAACCAGCAAAGGCCAGCTGCTCCAGCAGTTTGTCAGCGCCGGTAATGCCCTGCTGGTGGCGACCAGCAGCTTCTGGGAAGGGGTGGACGTGCGCGGCGATACGCTCTCGCTGGTGATTATCGATAAGCTGCCATTCACATCGCCGGACGATCCGCTCCTGAAAGCACGCATGGAGGACTGCCGTCTGCGGGGGGGCGATCCGTTCGACGACGTCCAGTTGCCGGACGCGGTTATCACGCTTAAACAGGGGGTAGGGCGACTGATACGCGACGTCACCGACCGCGGAGTGCTGGTGATCTGCGACAATCGCCTGGTGATGCGCCCCTACGGCGCCACCTTCCTCGCCAGCCTGCCGCCTGCGCCGCGCACACGGGATATTAAACGCGCGGTCCGCTTCCTGGCGAACCCGACGGCGGAGTAATTCTTCCCGGAGTGTGTTAAGATGCGCGCCATTTTGTGACTGACCATTGCGAGAGCGCGACGACTGATGCGAATTCTGGCTATTGATACCGCGACAGAGGCCTGTTCCGTTGCCCTGTGGAACGACGGTACGACTTTTGCTCATTTCGAAGAGTGCCCACGGGAACACACCCAACGTATTCTGCCCCTGGTAAAAACCATTTTAACCGAGGGCAACACCGCCCTGACTGACCTCGACGCGCTGGCCTACGGCCGTGGCCCGGGCAGCTTTACGGGCGTACGTATCGGGATTGGCATTGCGCAGGGGCTGGCGCTGGGCGCTGACCTGCCGATGATCGGCGTTTCAACGCTTGCGACCATGGCTCAGGGTGCCTGGCGCATGACCGGCGCCAGCCGCGTGCTGGCCGCGATTGATGCCCGCATGGGTGAAGTCTACTGGGCGGAGTACACCCGTGACGAAAACGGCGTCTGGCACGGCGAAGAGTCGGAAGCCGTGCTTAAACCTGAAGCCGTCACCGAGCGCCTGAAACAGCTCACCGGTGAGTGGGCGACGGTCGGAACCGGCTGGCCGGCATGGCCTGAGATGGCGAAGGACACCGGCCTTACGCTGGTGGACGGTAACATGCTCCTGCCTGCCGCCGAAGATATGTTGCCTGTTGCCTGTCAGCAGCTTGCCGCAGGAAAAACCGTGGCCGTTGAACACGCCGAGCCGGTTTATTTACGAAACACCGTCGCGTGGAAGAAACTTCCTGGCCGCGAGTGAATCTCAGTAACAGGAACTGAGAAAAAGGAGTCGCATCATGGCGGTTCAGACTAAAGTTGTACGCTTTTTTATGGCAGGCGCGGTTGCCATAGCACTGAGCGGGTGCGTCACCGTTCCTGATGCGATCAAGGGCACCAGCCCGACGCCACAGCAGGATCTGGTACGCGTGATGAATGCTCCGGAGCTGTATGTCGGGCAGGAAGCGCGCTTTGGCGGCAAGGTGGTTGAAGTGCTAAACCAGCAGGGGAAAACCCGGCTGGAGATTGCCACCGTTCCACTGGACAGCGGCGCACGGCCTGTTCTGGGTGAAGCCTCGCGCGGGCGGATCTACGCTGACGTCAGCGGCTTCCTCGATCCGGTAGATTTCCGCGGGCAGCTGGTGACCGTCGTCGGGCCGATTACCGGTTCGGTGGCGGGGAAAATCGGCAATACGCCATACAAATTTATGACCATGCAGGTGAACGGCTATAAACGCTGGCGTATCGCCCAGCAGGTGGTGATGCCGCCACAGCCAATCGATCCGTGGATGTGGGGTCCGCATCCGTATCGTTACGGCTACGGTGGCTGGGGTTGGTACAATCCAGGCCCTGCACAGGTTCAAACAATTGTAACTGAGTAAGTTACTGTTATTGTTAGGAAAGAGACAGCGGCTCAGCCGCTGTCTCTGTTTTTTTACGGATAAAACGAAAAAAAAGAGTGACGCGCTTCGCAACCTGCAATCTGAACAATTAATAAACTGGTACGCTGAGTTAATATAATGTTAACAAACTGTTTATTATCGGGGCTGTGATGACGACGAACACTCATTTCAGAGGTGATGCATTGAAAAAGGTTTGGCTTAACCGTTATCCCGCGGATGTCCCTGCGGAGATCAATCCTGACCGTTATCAATCCCTGATTGAATTATTTGAACACTCGGTACGGCGCTACGCTGACCAGCCCGCATTTGTGAATATGGGCGAAGTGATGACTTTCCGTAAGCTGGAAGAGCGCAGCCGGGCGTTTGCGGCCTATTTACAGGAAGGGTTGGGCTTGCAGAAAGGGGATCGCGTCGCGCTGATGATGCCAAACCTGCTGCAATATCCGGTGGCGCTGTTCGGGATCCTCAGGGCGGGGATGATCGTGGTTAACGTTAACCCGCTCTATACCCCGCGCGAGCTGGAACATCAGTTAAATGACAGCGGTGCGGCGGCGATTGTGATTGTCTCCAACTTTGCCCACACGCTGGAAAAAGTCGCTGAAAGAACCCAGGTTAAGCACGTCATTCTGACGCGCATGGGCGACCAGCTCTCTACCGCGAAAGGTACGCTGGTCAACTTTGTCGTGAAATACGTTAAGCGGCTGGTGCCGAAATACCACTTGCCGGATGCCATCTCTTTCCGCCGCGCGCTTCATGCGGGCTATCGGATGCAGTACGTTAAGCCGGAGATCGTGTCAGAAGATCTGGCGTTCCTGCAATACACCGGCGGTACCACCGGCGTGGCTAAAGGTGCGATGCTGACCCATCGTAATATGCTAGCGAACCTTGAACAGGTGAACGCCACCTACGGGCCGCTACTGCACCCGGGCAAGGAGCTGGTGATCACCGCGCTTCCGCTGTATCACATTTTTGCGCTGACCATGAACTGCCTGCTGTTTATCGAGCTTGGCGGTCAAAACGTATTGATCACCAACCCGCGCGACATTCCGGGGCTGGTTAAAGAGCTGGCGAAATACCCGTTCACCGCCATGACCGGCGTGAACACCCTGTTTAACGCGCTGCTTAACAATAAAGAGTTCCAGCAGCTCGATTTCTCCACGCTGCATCTTTCTGCGGGCGGCGGGATGCCGGTTCAGCAGGCGGTTGCCGAGCGCTGGGTAAAACTCACCGGACAGTATCTGCTGGAAGGCTATGGTCTGACGGAGTGCGCCCCGCTGGTCAGCGTCAACCCGCATGACATCGACTACCACAGCGGCAGTATCGGTCTGCCGGTCCCGTCGACGGAAGCTAAACTGGTGGACGATGAGGGTAACGAAGTGCCTCACGGCGAACCGGGCGAGCTGTGCGTCAGAGGGCCGCAGGTGATGCTGGGCTACTGGCAGCGCCCAGATGCCACGGATGAGATTATCAAAGACGGCTGGCTGTACACCGGCGACATCGCGGTGATGGATGACGAAGGTTTTCTGCGTATCGTCGATCGCAAGAAAGACATGATCCTCGTTTCCGGTTTCAACGTCTATCCGAACGAAATCGAAGACGTGGTGATGCAGCACAGCGGCGTGCTGGAAGTGGCAGCGGTGGGGGTTCCTTCCGGCAGCAGTGGTGAAGCGGTGAAGATATTTGTGGTCAAGAAAGATCCTTCTCTTACCGAGGAAGCGCTGATAACGTTTTGTCGCCGGCAGCTGACGGGCTATAAAGTGCCGAAGCTGGTGGAATTCCGCGATGAGCTGCCGAAATCCAACGTCGGGAAGATATTACGACGAGAATTACGTGACGAAGCCCGTGCCAAAGTGGACAATAAGGCCTGAGCTTCACGTTAATCGCCCAGACGCCGGTTAAGCCGGCGTTTTTTATGGGCGCAAACAAAAGAGAGTCCGATTTGAATTACCAGATGATCACTACCAACGACGAGCTGGCTTCGCTGTGCGAGGTGACGCGTGATTTCCCCGCTATCGCCCTGGATACGGAATTTGTCCGTACCCGCACGTACTACCCGCAACTGGGCCTGATCCAGATGTATGACGGCAAACACGTGTCGTTGATTGACCCCCTCGGCATTACCGACTGGGCGCCAATGCGCGAGCTGTTGCTTGATACCGCCGTGACCAAATATCTGCACGCTGGCAGTGAAGATCTGGAAGTCTTTCTCAACACCTTTGGCATCATGCCGCAGCCGCTGATTGATACCCAGATCCTCGCGGCGTTCAGCGGTCGTCCGCTCTCCTGGGGCTTCGCGGCGATGGTGGAAGAGTACACCGGTCTGACGCTGGATAAGAGCGAATCGCGTACCGACTGGCTCGCGCGCCCGCTGACGGCGCGTCAGCTTGAATACGCCGCGGCAGATGTATTCTACCTGCTGCCGATTGCTGGCCAGCTTATGAAAGAGGCTGAGGCGTCCGGTTGGCTGTCTGCCGCCCTGGACGAGTGCCGCATGACGCAGCAGCGTCGTCAGGAAGTGGTTGATCCGAAAGAGGCCTGGCGTGACATCACTAACGCCTGGCAGCTGCGCACCCGTCAACTGGCCTGTCTGCAACTGCTGGCTGACTGGCGGCTGCGTAAAGCACGTGAGCGCGATCTGGCGGTTAACTTCGTGGTGCGTGAAGAACACCTGTGGGCGGTAGCGCGCTATATGCCGGGTAGCCTTGGCGAACTGGACAGCATTGGCCTTTCCGGGAGTGAGATCCGTTTCCACGGTAAAACGCTGCTCGCGCTCGTAGAGAAAGCTCAGCAGCTGCCGGAGGACGCACTGCCAGAACCACTGCTTAACCTGATGGATATGCCGGGCTACCGCAAGGCGTTCAAAGATATCAAAGCGCTGGTGCAGACGGTGGCGGGGGAAAGCAAACTGAGTGCCGAACTGCTGGCTTCACGTCGTCAGATTAACCAGCTGCTGAACTGGCACTGGAAGTTGAAACCGCAAAATGGTTTACCTGAACTGGTCGCCGGATGGCGGGGGGAACTGATGGCTGAACGCCTGAATACCCTGCTGGAAGGGTATCCGCGCTAAAGAATTGTAGCCCCGGTAAGCGTCGCGCCACCGGGGAAATTGCCGGGCGGTACGATGCTTGCCCGGCCTACAAAACCACAAACGGATTAACGCGACTCTTCCGCTTCCGGAAGCGTCACGTTCAGCTCCAGAATCGAAATATCCCCGTCTTTTTGCTCCAGCTGAACGGTGACCATTTCCGGGTCAATCTGCACGTATTTGCAGATCACTTCCAGAATGTCTTTGCGCAGCTGCGGCAGGTAGTGCGGTTCGGCGTCGCTACGACGACGTTCCGCCACAATGATTTGCAGACGTTCTTTTGCGATGTTGGCGGTGCTTTTTTTCCGCGAGAGAAAAAAGTCCAGTAATGCCATAACTTATCCTCCGAACAGGCGTTTGAGGAAACCTTTCTTCTCTTCTTCAATGAAGCGGAAAGGACGTTCTTCTCCCAGCAGACGGTCAACGGTATCCGCATACGCTTTACCCGCGTCTGCCTGTGTATCCAGGATCACGGGCTCGCCCTGGTTAGAGGCGCGCAATACGGACTGATCTTCCGGGATCACGCCAACCAGTTTGATGCGCAGGATCTCCAGCACGTCTTCCATGCTCAGCATGTCACCTTTGTTCACCCGACCCGGGTTGTAGCGGGTCAGCAGAAGGTGCTCTTTGATCGGCTCCTGGCCATTTTCCGCGCGACGAGATTTCGAGGCCAGAATGCCGAGAATACGGTCGGAGTCACGTACTGACGAGACTTCCGGGTTAGTAGTGATGATGGCTTCATCCGCGAAGTAGAGCGCCATCAGCGCGCCGGTTTCGATACCGGCCGGGGAGTCGCAGACCACGAAGTCGAACTCCATCTTTTTCAGATCGTCGAGCACCTTTTCCACGCCTTCACGGGTCAGCGCGTCTTTATCACGGGTCTGGGACGCCGGGAGAATGTAGAGGTTCTCGGTACGCTTATCTTTAATTAGCGCCTGGTTAAGCGTGGCATCGCCCTGAATGACGTTCACGAAGTCATACACCACGCGACGCTCGCAACCCATGATCAGGTCCAGGTTACGCAGACCGATATCGAAGTCGATTACGACGGTTTTCTTTCCCTTCTGGGCCAAACCAGTAGCGATGGCCGCGCTGGAGGTGGTCTTGCCAACGCCTCCTTTACCCGAAGTCACAACAATAATGCGTGCCATAGAAATTCCTTGTTAAAAGGGATCAATTTAACGGTTGAACGGTCAAAGCGTTATCTGCCAGCTGCAGACGAGCCGCTTTGCCATAAAATTCGGCTGGGATTTTATCGCTCAGCCAATATTCACCTGCGATAGACACCAGTTCTGCCGTCAGGTGAGTACAAAAAATTTGTGCTTCTCGATCGCCGCTGGCGCCCGCAAGCGCACGCCCACGCATCATACCGTAAACGTGAATATTGCCGTCTGCAATCAGTTCTGCGCCCGCACTGACGTGGCTTGTAACAATCAGATCACAGTTTGGCGCATAAATGCGCTGACCGGAACGAACCGGCAGATCAATCAATCGCGTTTTTGTGACTGGGGCTACATTTTGCGCCGGAGGCGGGGGAGCGGGAACGGTTGCAGGCGTTGCACGCGGGGCTTTTTCTTTGCCCTCGTTTAACAAGGGCAAACCCGCGCGTTCAATTTCGGCTTTTAACTCTGCGTCTTTGCAGCCGCTAATACCCACGATGCGCAACCCCGTGGAGACGACGGCCTGCTGGAGTCGCTTCCAGTTAACCGGCCCCTCAAGGTCGCTTACATTGACGACAACAGGAGCATGCTTAAGAAAAGCGGGAGCCTGCGCGATTTTGTCTTCTAACGCCTGACGAATAACCTCGGGTTTTGCATCATGCAAATGAACCACTGATAAGGTGAAGCTACTGCCTTTAAGCTCGATGGGCGTATTTGACATCCTGGCCTTACTCAATTTGCTATTAACCGCAACACATCGCCGCGATATTCCGAAGAGTATCAGGCATGTTATAGTCAGGAGTATATTGAGGCAAGCAACCACCCATTAATTCAGAGTAAAAACATGTTTTGTGTGATCTACAGAAGTACCAGCCGCGACCAGACCTACCTTTATGTCGAAAAGAAAGACGATTTTTCCCGCGTGCCTGAGGAATTAATGAAAAGCTTTGGCCGACCGCAACTGGCGATGCTGCTGCCGCTGGACGGCCGTAAGAAGCTGGTGAACGCCGATCTGGAGAAAGTCAAAAAGGCGTTAACCGAGCAGGGCTATTATTTACAGCTTCCGCCGCCACCGGAGAATTTATTAAAACAGCATCTTGAGGTGAGCGGAAAGAAATAAGCCCGGGTCACTCCGGGAACAACTCATCAACCGATTAGGGGTCGACCATGTATCAACATCATAACTGGCAAGGTGCATTACTGGATTATCCCGTCAGCAAAGTGATCTGCGTGGGCAGCAACTATGCAAAACATATTCAGGAGATGGGCAGCGCCGTGCCGGATGAGCCGGTTCTGTTTATTAAGCCAGAAACCGCACTGTGCGATATTCGCCAGCCGCTGGTTCTGCCGCAGGGGCTGGGCTCGGTGCATCATGAAGTGGAGCTGGCGGTGCTGATCGGCGCGACGCTGCGCCAGGCGACCGAAGAGCATGTAGAGAAAGCGATTGCGGGTTACGGTGTCGCGCTCGACCTGACCCTGCGCGACGTCCAGAGCAAAATGAAGAAAGCGGGGCAGCCGTGGGAAAAAGCCAAGGGCTTTGACAATTCATGCCCGATTTCCGGTTTCGTTCCGGTGAGTGAATTTACCGACGATCCGCAGAATACGCCCCTCAGCCTGAAGGTCAACGGCGAGATCCGCCAGCAGGGGACGACCGCTGACATGATCCATAAGATCGTTCCGCTGATTGCCTACATGAGCCGCTTCTTCACCCTGAAACCCGGCGACGTGATCCTTACCGGCACTCCGGAAGGTGTGGGGCCGCTGCACAGTGGCGACGAGCTGGACGTCAGTTTTAACGGCCTGTCGCTGAAAACCCGCGTGCTGTAAAAGCACCTTGCCGCCTGAAAAGGGCGGCAAAACTTGCATCAACGTGCCAGACTCGTTATAAGGTGCGCTCTATTTTGACGTGTGGACATCCCGATGAACGACATTCCTTTCTGGCAAAGCAAAACTCTCGACGACATGACCGACGCGGAGTGGGAATCGTTGTGTGACGGCTGTGGGCAGTGCTGCCTGCATAAGCTGATGGATGAAGATTCGGATGAGATCTATTTCACCAACGTAGCCTGCAAGCAGTTAAACATCAAAACCTGCCAGTGCCGCAACTACGAGCGCCGTTTCGACTATGAGCCGGACTGCATCAAGTTAACCCGTGAAAATCTGCCGACCTTTGAGTGGCTGCCGCATACCTGCGCGTATCGCCTGCTGGCGGAAGGTAAAGATCTGCCCACATGGCATCCGCTGTTGACGGGGTCGAAAGCGGCGATGCACGGCGAGCGTATTTCCGTGCGCCACATTGCGGTGAAAGAGTCCGAGGTGCAGGACTGGGAAGACCACATTATGAATCACCCTAATCGGTGATAATAAAAAACCCGCCGAGGCGGGTTTTTTATTGTGCGCAATTTTGTCGGGTGGCGCTGCGCTTACCCGACCTACAAAACTGACGTTGCCGTTTTGCTTTTACCTTCCAAAAAGATCGCGTTTCTTTGGCTTGAACGGCTGGGCAATCAGCACCAGCAGCGCTACCACGAAGTAGGCGACAAAAATGCCCACCAGCCACTGCGGCATCTCCAGCGTCAGAAACTCCCACTGGCGTACAGAGCAGTCACCGGAGGCCACAAACACCTGCGGCAGCCATTTATCCAGCGGCAGCCAGCTCGGGAAGCGGGCGGCAAAGTCGCAGGTCATAAACGGCGACGGGTGAAGCTGCATCTGGGTGTGCTCCCAGGCAAGCGTAATCCCTTTCCCGGCGCTGTACAGCCAGATGGCAATTGCGGCATAGCGTAACGGTGTTTTAGGTGCAATCGCACCTACCAGACCTGCGCCCATAATGCCGAACAGCGCACAACGCTCATAAATACACAGGACGCAAGGTTTCAGCCCCATCACATGCTGAAACCACAGCGCGACCATTTCCAGCGCAAAGGCGGTCAGGGCCATCAACAACCATGCTCCGCGACCGCGTGAGCACTGGTTCAAAAATCGCAACATAATCATTTCCCTGGAACATGCTTAGACAGCGCAGTGTAAACGAATTTTAATGCGCCGCAAGTATACCTGCTTGCAACAACCATTGCGTACAGGGAACGAGAGTAATTTTGATGCACAGCAAACCAACAAGGGTAAGCACCAGCGTGTACGGCAGCGCCATCCAGACCATTCTTCCATAAGAAAGTCGTATGAGTGGCGCCAGCGCCGAGGTCAGCAGGAAGAGGAAGGCCGCCTGACCGTTCGGGGTTGCCACGGAGGGGAGGTTGGTTCCAGTGTTGATCGCCACCGCCAGCAGCTCGAACTGTTCACTGCTGACAATCCCTTGCTCCATCGCGGCTTTGGCCTCATTGATGTATACCGTCCCGACAAAGACGTTATCGGATATAGAAGACAACAGACCGTTAAACAAATAGAACAGCGTTAGCTGCGAATCTGGCGTGGCCTGAAGCACAAACGCGATGATTGGCGCGAACAGATGTTGGTCAATAATCACCGCCACGACGGCGAAAAACACCGCCAGCAGGGCGGTAAACGGCAGCGCTTCGGTAAAGGCTTTTCCGATAGCATGTTCGTCCGTGACGCCGCTCAGGCTGGTTGCAAGAATAATTACCGACAGACCAATCAGCCCCACCTCGGCAAGGTGGAAGGCCAGCGCAGCGATAAGCCACACGCCGATGATGCCCTGTGCAATCAGGCGCAGCGTCTCCTGGCGCGTGCGTTGTTTGCGGCTCTGCTCGTCAAACTTATGCAGCTCCTGACGGACCTGATCGGGCAACTTCGCGCCATACCCAAAAAGGTTGAATTTTTCGACCAGCACGCAGGTCGCTAAGCCGCAGATCAGAACGGGCACGCTGACCGGCGCCATGCGCAGGAAAAATTCGCCAAAATGCCACTCAGCCGCTTTGGCGATAATCAGGTTTTGCGGCTCTCCAACCATTGTCATCACGCCGCCCAGCGCCGTCCCCACGCCCGCATGCATCATCAGGCTGCGCAGAAACGCGCGGAACTGCTCGAGCACATCGCGGTTGTGCGCCTCAACGTGGCTGTCGTCCTGCAAGTTATCGCCAGGACGAGACGAGGCGACCCGGTGGTAAATACCGTAAAAGCCGACGGCGACGCTGATCACCACCGCCACAACCGTCAGCGCATCCAGGAAGGCAGAGAGGAAAGCCGCGGCGAGGCAAAACGCCAGCGAGAGCAGCGTTTTCGACGGAATGCTCAGCAGCAGACGGGTGAAGATAAACAGCAGAAGCTGCTTCATAAAGTAGATCCCCGCCACCATGAAGATCAGCAGTAGCAGGACTTCAAGATTCGACGCAATCTCGTTTTTAACATGCTCCGCGCTGGTCATTCCAATGATCACGGCTTCCAGCGCCAGCAGCCCGCCGGGCAACAGCGGATAGCACTTCAATGCCATCGCCAGGGTAAAGATAAACTCGGCGACCAACATCCACCCGGCAACGAAGGGATCCAGCAAAAAGATAACGGGATTAACGACCAGGAATACCAGTAGAGTGAGTTTGTACCAGTCAGGTGACTGACCTAAAAAGTTGCGCCACAGCGCGCGCCCAAATGAAATTTCCACGACAGACGTCCTTTCCCCGTCAAATAAGACAAGACATCAGTATACGCAAAAACGGCGGCGGAGAGGGGGATAAAGCCATTTTGTAAATTTCATAAAAATGAAACGGCGATCCCTCTTTTCTGTCTCTGCTGCGCTATCTGCCTCTGCGCGCCTCTGGTATGATGAGTGCAATTTGCTAAAGCTGTGTAATGGAAATCTCACTATGGTCATTAAGGCGCAGAGCCCGGCGGGTTTCGCGGAAGAGTACATCATTGAAAGCATCTGGAATAATCGTTTCCCTGCGGGATCAATTCTACCTGCTGAACGCGAACTCTCTGAACTGATTGGCGTCACCCGTACCACGCTGCGAGAAGTGCTCCAGCGTCTGGCGCGCGATGGCTGGTTGACGATACAGCATGGCAAACCCACTAAAGTGAATAACTTCTGGGAAACGTCCGGGCTGAATATTCTGGAAACGCTGGCGCGTCTCGATCACGAAAGCGTACCGCAGCTGATTGACAATCTGCTTTCGGTGCGCACCAACATCGCTACCATTTTCATCCGCACCGCGTTTCGTCAGCATCCTGAAGATGCGCTGAAGGTGCTTGCCACCGCCAATGAGGTGGAAGACCACGCGGACGCCTTTGCGACCCTCGACTACAACGTGTTCCGCGGTCTGGCGTTTGCTTCCGGCAATCCGGTTTACGGTCTGATCCTGAATGGAATGAAAGGATTATATACACGCATTGGTCGTCACTACTTTGCCAACCCTGAAGCCCGCAGCCTGGCGCTCGGCTTCTACCATAAACTGAGCAAGCTCTGCACCGAAGGGCTGCACGATCAGGTCTATGAAACGGTGCGTCGTTATGGCCACGACTCCGGTGAAATCTGGCACCGAATGCAGAAAACCCTGCCGGGTGATTTAGCGATTCAGAGTCGCTGAAATAAAAAACCTCTCGATTGAGAGGTTTTTTTCGCCCGGTGGCGCTTCGCTTACCGGGCCTACAAAACCCGTAGGCCGGGTAAGGCGTAGCCGCCACCCGGCTAAAACGCACTACAGCGTATTCAACCGCGCCGGACACCGCTCCAGCAGCTCCACGCTGCCATCTTCATTCTGCTGCTCCAGCGACACGTCAAATCCCCACAGGCGATGCACATGCTTCAGCACTTCCTTACGCCCCTTATCCAGCGGTGCGCGGTTGTGAGGGATATAGCGCAGCGTCAAAGAGCGGTCACCGCGCAGATCCACATTCCAGACCTGAATGTTCGGTTCAAGATTGCTCAGGTTGTACTGAGACGACAGGCGCGAGCGGATCTCACGATAGCCCTCTTCGTTGTGGATCGCAGAGATCTCCAGGTAGTTGTTGCGGTCATCATCCAGTACGGTGAAGAAGCGGAAATCACGCATGATCTTCGGCGACATGAACTGGCTGATAAAGCTCTCATCCTTAAAATCACGCATCGCGAAGTGCAGCGTTTCCAGCCAGTCAGAACCGGCAATATCCGGGAACCAGTATTTGTCCTCTTCGGTGGGCGACTGGCAGATACGCTTGATATCCTGGAACATGGCAAAGCCGAGTGCGTACGGGTTAATGCCGCTGTACCACGGGCTGTTATACGCTGGCTGGAATACCACGTTGGTGTGGCTGTGCAGAAACTCCATCATAAACCGCTCGGTGACTTTTCCTTCGTCATACAGGTGGTTAAGAATGGTGTAGTGCCAGAAGGTCGCCCAGCCTTCGTTCATCACCTGGGTCTGCTTCTGAGGATAGAAATACTGGCTCACCTTGCGCACGATGCGCAAGATCTCACGCTGCCACGGCTCCAGCAATGGGGCGTTCTTCTCCATAAAGTAGAGCAGGTTTTCCTGCGGCTCGGAAGGGAAACGACGCGCCTCGGCGACGGTTTTCTCCTCCTCACGTTTCGGCAGGGTGCGCCACAGCATATTCACCTGGCTTTGCAGATACTCCTCGCGGCTCTTCTGCCGGGCTTTCTCTTCCTGCAATGAGATCTTCTGCGGACGCTTATAGCGGTCAACGCCGTAATTCATCAGCGCGTGGCAGGAGTCCAGTAGCTTCTCTACCTCGTCCACGCCGTAGCGCTCTTCGCAGTCGGTAATGTATTTGCGGGCGAAGATCAGGTAATCGACGATGGAGCTGGCGTCCGTCCAGCTGCGGAACAGATAGTTATTTTTGAAGAACGAGTTATGTCCATAGCAGGCGTGCGCCATCACCAGCGCCTGCATGGTAATGGTGTTCTCCTCCATCAGATAGGCAATACACGGGTTAGAGTTAATAACGATTTCATACGCCAGCCCCTGCTGTCCGTGCTTATACAGTCGCTCCGTTTCAATGAATTTTTTACCAAACGACCAGTGCGGATAGTTAATCGGCATCCCGACGCTGGAGTAAGCGTCCATCATCTGTTCCGAGGTGATGACTTCAATCTGATGGGGATAGGTGTCCAGACGATAGAGTTTGGCCACCCGGTCGATCTCCGCCAGGTAGACATCCAGCAACTCGAAGGTCCAGTCGGGTCCATCGCTCAGACGGGTGCTGTCCCTTGACATGGAATCTAGTGTAGCCATTAGCGCGCCCTCGTTGTTGGTCGCTCTCTCTGACTGGAGAGCCTCCTTTCAAGCATAGATCACCCCATTCAAATACGCGGGGCGCAGAAATTTTTTCTTTGCGATTTCCCGTTTTCGATACGGCAAAAAAAGCGGTGCTCGCAGAATTTTCTACTGGTTAAAAATAACGCGCAGCAGGAGATCCCAAATAAGCGCTATCCCCTGATACAGCGGGATATGTGAGTTGAGTCACCATAAAAAAGTCATATGTTGAATAATATTTTCAGCTAGGTTATCAATCTGTAATTAGATGATTGTTCTTTTGCTCATAATGGAGTGGCTATGCGTGTTGTCATACTGGGAAGTGGTGTCGTTGGCGTAACCAGCGCCTGGTATTTAAGTCAGGCGGGACATGAGGTTACCGTTATCGATCGCGAATCCGGTCCGGCGCTGGAAACCAGTGCGGCGAATGCGGGGCAGATCTCCCCGGGCTACGCTGCGCCGTGGGCGGCCCCGGGCGTTCCGCTGAAGGCGATCAAATGGATGTTTCAGCGACATGCGCCGCTGGCGATAAGCCTTGACGGCACACAGTTCCAGCTTAAGTGGATGTGGCAGATGCTGCGCAACTGCGATACCCGCCACTACATGGAAAACAAAGGGCGCATGGTGCGCCTCGCAGAATACAGCCGCGATTGCCTGAAAGCGCTGCGTTCCTCAACGGGGATCGAATATGAAGGGCGCCAGGGCGGCACACTTCAGCTGTTCCGTACCGCGCAACAGTACGAAAACGCGACCCGCGATATCGCCGTGCTTGAAGATGCGGGCGTACCCTATCAGCTGCTGGAAGCCAGCCAACTTGCCCAGGTGGAGCCAGCACTTGCCGAGGTCGCGCACAAGCTGACGGGCGGCCTGCGTTTACCGAACGATGAAACTGGCGACTGCCAGCTTTTCACCCAGCGTCTGGCGCGCATGTGTGAGCAGG
This sequence comes from Enterobacter cloacae complex sp. SYL003, assembly GCF_049236925.1. Taxonomy (NCBI): domain Bacteria; kingdom Pseudomonadati; phylum Pseudomonadota; class Gammaproteobacteria; order Enterobacterales; family Enterobacteriaceae; genus Enterobacter; species Enterobacter cloacae complex sp. SYL003. Next base: position 297,694 of record NZ_JBMKJK010000001.1, read on the forward strand.
CCGGGGTGAAATTCCGCTTCAACACCTCTGTCGACAAGCTGCTGTCGGAAGGGGAGAAGATTTACGGCGTGAAGTGTGGAGAAGAGGTCATCAAAGCCGATGCTTACGTGATGGCGTTCGGATCCTATTCTACCGCGATGCTGAAAGGGATCCTGGATATCCCGGTCTATCCGCTGAAAGGCTACTCCCTGACCATTCCCGTGAAAGAGGACAGCGGCGCGCCAGTATCAACCATTCTTGATGAAACCTACAAAATCGCCATCACCCGTTTCGATAACCGGATCCGCGTCGGCGGCATGGCGGAAATCGTGGGCTTCAATACCGAACTGCTCAAACCACGTCGTGAAACGCTGGAGATGGTCGTCGGCGATCTCTTCCCGCGCGGCGGTTTCATTGAGCAGGCGACGTTCTGGACCGGCCTGCGTCCAATGACCCCGGACGGCACGCCGATTGTGGGCCGTACGCCTTACAAAAATCTGTGGACAAATACCGGCCACGGTACGCTTGGCTGGACCATGGCCTGCGGTTCGGGCCAGCTGCTTAGCGACCTGATTTCAGGGCGGACGCCGGCAATTCCGTTTGACGATTTGAGCGCCGCACGCTATCAATCAGGGTTTACCCCCTCGCGTCCACAACACCTGCACGGCGCGCATAATTAAGGAGTCGTCATGTCCCGTCCCATTCTGGCCCAGCTGGATTTGCAGGCGCTGAAGGATAACCTGCAAATTGTTCGTCGTGCTGCGCCGGGTTCTCGTGTCTGGTCGGTGGTGAAAGCCAACGCCTACGGTCATGGTATCGACCGTATCTGGAGTGCGCTCGGCGCTACCGACGGTTTTGCCTTGCTGAATCTGGAAGAGGCCATCCTGCTGCGTGAGCGCGGCTGGAAAGGACCGATCCTGCTGCTGGAAGGATTCTTCCATGCGCAAGATCTGCCTCTGCTGGATAAGTACCGCCTGACGACCAGCGTTCACAGTAACTGGCAGATCAAGGCCATTCAGGACGCGAAGCTGCATGCCCCGCTGGATATCTATCTCAAAGTGAACAGCGGTATGAATCGTCTGGGCTTCCAGCCTGAACGTGTGCACACGGTCTGGCAGCAGCTTCGTGCGCTGAAAAACGTCGGTGAGATGACGCTGATGGCGCATTTTGCCGATGCGGAAAAGCCGGACGGCATTGCCGATGCTATGGTCCGCATTGAGCAGGCGGCAGAAGGGCTGGACTGTCCGCGCTCGCTGTCGAACTCAGCGGCAACGCTCTGGCATCCCGAGGCGCATTACAACTGGGTGCGCCCGGGGATCGTTCTGTACGGCGCGTCACCCTCAGGTCAGTGGCAGGATATCGCCAACAGCGGCCTGAAGCCGGTGATGACGTTACGAAGCGAAATTATCGGCGTGCAAACCCTGAAAGCGGGCGATACGGTGGGCTATGGCAGCCGCTATCGGGCAGCGGGCGAACAGCGTATCGGTATCGTGGCGGGGGGCTATGCAGATGGTTATCCGCGCATCGCCCCGAGCGGCACGCCGGTGTGGGTCGATGGCGTGCGTACGGGCACGGTAGGCACCGTCTCAATGGACATGTTGGCTATTGATTTGACGCCATGTCCTCAGGCGGGGATCGGCTCACCGGTTGAGCTGTGGGGCAACGAGGTTAAAATTGATGATGTGGCCGCTGCGGCGGGCACTGTCGGGTATGAACTGATGTGCGCGCTGGCGTCAAGAGTGCCTGTTGTGACGGTGTAACATGTGTGTGCCGAGTGGCGGCTTCGCCTTACCCGGCCTACAAAAGCCCGAACGTAGGCCGGGTAAGCGTTAGCGCCACCCGGCAAAAAAGCAGCTACTCCTCCTCCTCCTCCATCGGCCTTACGCCGACTTTGCGCACCGCGTTATCCTCTTTCTCGGCCACCGTCCAGACCATCCCGGCAAACTCCACCTGGTCACCGACGACCGGTGCAGCCCCTAATAATTGCTGAATAATCTCGCCCAGTGTTTGCTGGTTATCGCGATTCTCCAGTCCTCCCTCCAGGCCATAAATCAGCGCCACATCCGCAAAGCGGGCGCTGGCTTCGAGGATAAAATCGCCGAAGAAACGCTGATCCAGCGCCACCGGGGGCGACTGGCTGAACAGCTTGCCAAGGGCAGGCAGGTCGCGCTCGCGGCCAATCACGCAGAGGATATCGTTCTCTCGCAGCCGCGTGCTGCCGGTCGGGTGAAGCAGGGCGTTATCCCGGAACAGGGCGGCAATTCGCGTTTCAGCGGGCATATGCAGATCGCGTAACGAAGCACCCACGCACCACTTATCGGCGCTTAACTGATAGACAAACTGTTCCCACGGGTTGTCTGGGTGAATATCCAGCCCCACGCGTGAGACCGGCCAGCCAACGGGCGGTACCACCACTTTGGCTTTTTTCGCCGCCCAGCCCAGCGACGTCCCCTGGAACAGCAGCGATACCAGCACCACGAAGAAGGCGACGTTGAAGAACAGACGAGCGTTGTCTAGTCCGGCCATCATCGGGAAAACCGCCAGGATAATCGGCACCGCGCCGCGCAGCCCCACCCAACTGATAAATATCCGCTCACGCAGGTTAAACCCGCGGAACGGCAGCAGCCCGGCAAACACCGACAGCGGACGGGCGATGAAGATCATCCAGGCCGACAAAAGCAGCGCTGGCACGACGATAGGCAGCAGGTCGGAAGGCGTCACCAGCAGGCCCAGCACCAGGAACATGGCGATCTGTGCCAGCCAGGCCAGCCCGTCAAAGTTTTGCAGTATCGCATAACGGTTACGAATCGGTCGGTTGCCCAGCAGGAATCCACAGAGGTAAACCGCCAGAATACCGCTGCCGTCCAGCGCGGTGGTGACGGCAAAGATCAGGATCCCGCCGCTCAGGGCCAGCAGCGGGTAAAGGCCGGAAGGCAGCGTAATACGGTTGATTGTCTGCTGTAACAGGTAACCGCCGCCGAGACCAATGATAATCCCGAGGCCAAACTGCTGGAGGATGTGCCAGGCGAACATCCAGCTCAGGCCAGTTTCGTGCTGCTGGATCATCTCAATCAGGGTGATGGTCAGGAACACCGCCATCGGATCGTTGCTGCCGGATTCAATCTCAAGCGTGGAGCCAACGCGCTCGTTCAGCCCCTTGCCGCCGAGCAGCGAGAACACCGCCGCCGCATCGGTAGAGCCGACAATCGCGCCAATAAGCAGGCCTTCCATCATATCGAGGTTAAACAGCCAGGCTGCCATCATACCGGTCAGGCCGGAGGTGATTAGCACGCCGACGGTAGCCAGAGACAGCGCCGGGCCTAAGGCAACGCGAAACGAACTTGCCTGGGTGCGCATGCCGCCGTCCAGCAAGATCACCGCCAGCGCGAGGTTACTTACCATATAGGCGAAAGGGTAATTATCGAAGGGGATACCGCCGATTCCGTCAACCCCCGCCAGCATGCCGATAGCCAGGAAAATGACAAGAATAGGTATGCCAAGGCGCGATGAAAATGAACTTAATAAAATGCTGAAGGTTACCAGGATGGAACCCAGAATGAAAAGACTGATTATCGCTGTGGCACTCAATGTCGTCTTACTCCCACCTCAATGTGAACGCTGTTATTAAAACCCTAACATATTAACAACTGTATCTGCGTTTTATTGAGGGGGAATAACGGCTTTTTTATGCCTTTAAGACCGGATGACCGCTGATTGTTAACCGACTGCCTGAATTACCGTGTGCAAGGTGCGCCCGGGCACCCAGTGGCAAGGTAACGGTTTGCTGCTCATGGCCGAAATTCAGACCGGCGATCACCGGAATATCCAGCCGGGAACGAATGAAATCGACCATCGTCTCCAGCGTGTAGCCCGCGTCGTAATCGTTGGGGGCTGACCCGCTGAAACTGCCCAGCACAATGGCCGACTGCCGATCCAGGATCCCGGCGTGATAAAGCTGTAACAGCATGCGTTCGACGCGGAACGGGTGTTCGTTGATATCTTCCAGCACCAGAATGCCGTCCTCGATCTGCGGCAGCCACGGTGTACCAATCAGCGACACCAGCATCGCGAGGTTTCCGCCCCACAGCTGCCCTTCACATTCCCAGTGTGGTCCGTTGCCTTGCCACTCGACGGTAAACGTCGGATTTTGCAGGGCGCGCCAGAAATGGTCCTGCGTAAACGCATCCAGCTCCGGCGCACCAAAGTTGCCGGCCAGCATCGGGCCGCTAAAGGTAATGACGTTATGCAACGCCAGCAGGCCGAGCTGGATCGCCGTGAAATCGCTGTGTCCGCAGATTAACAGCGGATCCTGCTGCTGGCGTGCGGCCAGCCCGGCCCAGTCGATGCTCTCCAGCAGTCGGCTTGCGCCATAGCCGCCGCGCACGGCCAGCACAATAGTGTTTTCACCTTCCAGCGTCGCCAGGCTGTTGATATCGTTCAGTCTCTGCGCCTCCGTACCGGCAAAACGCTGCATGCGGCGGGGGATAATTGTCTGATTTTCTACCTGATGGCCCATTTCCAGCAGGCGCTGAACGCCCCGCTGTGCCGCCTCCTGGTTGATGCAGTAGCCCGACGGTGCAATGAGATGAAACTGAGGCATGGCAATTCCTTGCTGAATGAGAATCTAATTGTCTATATCATGCCGCTTATACGCCGCCTGCTTCAAGGGGCGACGTACCGCGATGACCGGCTATAAGGATAGATGACGTGAAATTGAGATGGTTTGCTTTTTTGATTGTGTTGCTCGCTGGCTGTAGTTCAAAACATGATTATAAAAATCCCCCCTGGAATCCTGAAGTCCCGGTAAAGCGGGCCATGCAGTGGATGCCGATCAGCGAACAAGCCGGGAAGGCCTGGGGCGTGAGCCCGCGCCTGATCACCGCGATCATCGCCGTGGAGTCCGGCGGTAACCCGACGCTGGTGAGTAAATCGAATGCGGTGGGGCTGATGCAGTTAAAAGCCTCTACGGCGGGAAGAGAGGTCTATCGCTACATGGGCTGGAAGGGACAGCCATCCACCAGCGAGCTGAAAAACCCGGAACGTAATATCTCTATGGGAACCGCTTACCTGAGCATCCTGGAGCATGGCATTCTGAAGGGGATTGACGATCCGGAAGTGATGCAATATGCGCTGGTGGTGTCGTACGTTAACGGAGCTGGCGCGCTGCTCCGAACCTTCTCATCCGATCGCAAAGAGGCGATAGAAGAGATTAACGATATGGATAAAGATGAATTCTTCGAACACGTTGTGAAGAATCATCCGTCAGCACAGGCTCCACGTTATATCTGGAAAGTACAGAAAGCAATGGACGCCATGTAACGTCTTTGTCGGGCGGCAGCACGCTGCCCGACGCCTTTCAGCGCACTTTATTCGCGCGTTCCCGCGCTTCACGCTCCAGTGAAAAAATGATGCGCTGTAGTTCGCGCTCGGCGCCTGGCCCGACATTCAGAAAGCGAAAACTCAGTCGCGGCGTGGTAATGGTTTCGTTTTTGCCGTCCACCACCTTGCGCTCGCTGATGGCAATCAGCTGGGCGTCAAACCAGAAGCGTCCCCATCCGCCCATATCCAGCTCGATCTGACTAAAACGCATACCTTCCACCAGCCCTTCCGGCTTCGGCATATCCATCAACGCTCCCATGCCGCCCAGCGACAGGTCGAAGAGACGAAAGCGGATCTCTTTTTTGTCCGGCATTTTCGCCTTACAGAAGTAGGCCGGGTGAAGCGGGGCGCTGATGCGAAAATACTCGCGGCGCTGCACGAACCAGAGATTAGCGGGCAGGGGGGTGATAAACGCAGGCAAACCCTGGTACACGATCGTGGTCAGGCGAGGCAGTATAAACTCGACTTTAGCCCCCTGCGTTTCGGCCATCACCGAGAGGTTTTCTGCCTGTAGCGCGGCACGGTTTTCATCGCTCTGGCTACCCAGATCCACGATCAGGTGTTCTGCCGTCACGTCCAGGATCTTGCTGATAAACTGGCTGGTTGACCAGTTGATGCGCAGCGGCACCTCGCCCTTTTTCAGGTCGCGTAACACCCCTAATACAGCCAGCGGATTTTGTTTCAGGAACTGCTCACTGTAGCTACTCACGCCAGATGGCTCCTCGATAGATGACAGACTGTCTCTGGGTTATCGGCACGCTGGCATGAAACTTAATACAAACGATCTGTTTTTCTCCGCTGATATTGATTCGGTAATAAAAATGATAATAATTGTCGTTCCCAATATCATCTAATAATAAGACGACACTATGAGCACCTCACGTTTTGCGTTATGCGCGTTGGCAGGCGCCGTTACGCTGGCATTGCAGACACAGGCTTTCGCAGAAGAACCCACCATCGTGGTAACCGGTACAGAGCAGGGCAGCGCGCTCCCTGCCTGGACCAATAGCGCCACGAAATCAGCCGTCGCGGAAAGTAAAACGCCGCAGGTGATCAACACCATCGCCGCTAAAGAGATTGAGCAGCGGCACGCCAGTTCGGTAAACGAGATCCTGCGCTATGCGCCGGGCGTTTCCACGGAGGTTCGCGGCAGCACTTCTTATATGAGCGAATATAAAATTCGCGGGTTCAACGTCGATCAGGAGTTCTACAACGGCCTGCAACTTCCCTATAACGTCACCGGGAACTCCAAAGCGCGAATCGATCCGCTGCTGATTGAGAGCGTCGATATCCTGAAGGGGCCGTCATCCGTGCTGTATGGCGGCGGCTCCCCGGGTGGGCTGGTCAATATTCAGAGTAAAAAGCCGCAGAAAGAGGCGAAAACGGAACTGGGCTTTAATACCGGAAACCGCAATCTGAAAGAGGGGTACCTGGATTCCACGGGGCAGATCGCGAACAGCGACTGGAACTATCGTCTGCTGGGCAAAGCGACGGAAAGTGACGAACAGGCGCACACCACGCGCTATGAAAACTATCTGGTGGCCCCCTCCGTGACCTGGCAGCCGGATGACAAAACGCGCCTGAGCATTGACGCGCTGGCGCAAAATACGCCGAGACTGACGCCGTCTGATCCGATGCCGCTAAGCTATCTGCGGTCTAAATACGCCGATCGTCGTGACTATGCCGGGGATGAGTGGAGCGGCTTCAAACAGCGCCAGTGGATGCTGGGCTACAGCTTTGAGCATGAGTTTGACAGTGGCTGGGGCTTTAGCCAGAAAGCGCGCTACTTTGACGTGGACACCCACCAGCGCAGCGCCTATTCAACCGGGACGGGCAGCGAGGTCTACCAGCTTAACCGCTTCGCCTATACCACGGATGAAGATTTACAGAGCTTCAACATTGATAACCAGGTCACCCGAACCGTCGCGCTGGGGGACTGGCAACATCATCTGCTGGCGGGCTTTGACTACCAGAAGCTTAACTCTCACTTCCATTATCGTTACGCCTCGTCCACACCGGGTATCGATATGCGCAATCCGGATCACTCGCAGATCGATAACGATGTGCTGGGGCTTGTAACCGCGCAGAAAAACCGTCTCGACTATCAGCAGAATGGCTATTACCTTCAGGATCAGATTGCGTTTGGCGGGCTTAACGTGCTGGCCAGCCTGCGCTTTGACGACTACCGTTCCGTCACCACCAACTATCTGCAAAACGGTGACAAAGCCTGGGTATCGCAGGATCGCCTCACCAAACGACTGGGGGCGCTTTATGCCTTCGACAATGGTCTCTCGCCGTTTATCAGCTATTCGGAAGGTTTCGCACCGGTATCGCCGCAGGGTACGCTGACCGAGAAAGACGTTAAGCCCACCACCAGTAAGCAGGTGGAGGGTGGGGTGAAATATCTGCTGGCGGAATATGCAACTACCTTCACCGCCTCGGTGTTTAACATTCGTCAGAAAAATGTGGTGACCAGCGATCCGGGCTTCCTCAACTACCGCCAGACCGGGGAAGTGGAATCGAAAGGCGCGGAGCTTTCCGCTATTAGTCGTCCAACGGATAACCTGACGCTGATTGCTAATTATGCCTACACCCACGCCATCAATACCGAAGATGACAAGTACCAGGGCAAACGACCGACGCAGGTCCCTGAGAACGCCTTTAATCTGTGGGGAGATTACACCTTTGACAGCACGCCGCTGAGAGGGTTAACGCTGGGGGCTGGTGCACGCTACACCGGGCCGATGGAGATCTCGCCAGCCAATGACGCAGGCAAGCTGGGCGGTACGACGCAGTACGATCTGGCGGCATCTTACCGCATGGGCGAACTGGCGCCATCGCTGGAGGGGCTGACGCTGAAAGCGAGCGCGCAGAACGTCACCAACAAAGAGACGCTCACCTGCTATGACGCGACCAACTGCTGGATAGGCCGCGACCGCACCTTCCAGGTCGGGGCGAGCTACAGCTTCTGAAAAAAGCCCGGTGGCGCTACCGCACTGAACAGTCCCCTCGCCCCTCCGGGGAGAGGGTTAGGGTGAGGGGAACATACGGCGGTGGTGGTCATTCCGTTCACTTTATGTTCCTTGCTACTCTGTAACGACATGACCGGTGAACGTGCCAGGGTGGCTCAGTCGCCACCACCCTGGCGACCCGGGCTCCCGGCGGTAACTCGCCGCTTCGCGGTGCCCTCGGCTTATTCCTTCCGGCTTATCGGGTACGGGCGGAGGCAACGTCCCTGTAAAGCCGCCCTCTCGGCGCATCCCTGCGCCTCGCCCCGGCCTTCAGGAAACGCCTCAGCGATTTACAGCCGGACCAGGTCATCGCTGAAAGCTCTCAGTTATTCTGAAGGCAGCGTTATTGCTTCTGCTTTGAAATCACTGGGGAACCCTCGCCCCTTTGGGGAGAGGGTTAGGGTGAGGGGCGCTACTGCGCCGCCTGTTTAGCAGGTGCAACATCATCGTTTGCCGCAGACTGATTCTCCGGTACGCTGTCGCACGGCTTCTCTTTCGGACAGACCATGTCCAGCATCCTGAGCGTCACACCGTTACTCCAGCCGAAACCGTCCTGCAACGGATACTCACCGCCGCCACCGCCGGTACCGGTCGAAGAGACATCGTACTTCTCAACCAGTTTCTTCTCGCGATCGTAGGTATGCTGAACGTTTTTCAGGAAACGCCAGGTCACGTCCATCGCCACTTTCTGCTGACCATAGTTCTGCAACCCTTCCACCGCTACCCACTGCAACGGCGCCCAGCCGTTCGGCGCATCCCACTGCTGCCCGCTGTTGATGGTGGTGGTAGAAATACCGCCCGGTTTCAGCAGGCGCGACGATGCGGCTGCGGCCACTTTATCGGCGCGATCCTGTGATGCGGCCTTCACATACAGCGGGAAGAGGGCCGCGGCAGTCAGCTGATTACGCACCTTCCTGGTTTTCAGATCGTAATCCGCATACCAGCCCTCTTTATCGTTCCACAGGTGGCTCTCCATGGCTTTCTGACGTGCGGAGGCCAGCGCGTCATATTTACTTGCGCTGGCGGTATCCCCGTCTTCCTGGCTGGCACGGGCCAGCAGTTTTTCCATCTTAAACATCAGCGCATTCAGATCCACCGGCACGATGCTGGTGGTGCGGATGGTACCCAGCTTCTGGGGATCGTCCATCCAGCGGGAGCTGAAATCCCAGCCCGAGGCCGCGGCAGAGCGCAGATCACGGTAAATCTCGGTGGCCGGACGGTTAGGGTTATTTTTGGCGGTGGTCACGTCATCCAGCCACGACTCAGGGCGTGGCGTGTCCAGATCGTCCCAGTAGCGGTTGAGGAGGGAGCCGTCATCCAGCTTCACCACGCGTTTGTTTGCCTGACCAGGCTGGAGCCCATCAGCCCCCTCCATCCAGTAGGCATACTCCTTCTCCATCTGCGGACGGTATTTCTTCAACGCGTCGCTGTCATGCGTGGCCAACAGTTCCACCATCAAAGAAAAGAACGGTGGCTGAGAGCGGCTCAGGTAGTAGCTGCGGTTACCGTTAGGGATATGGCCCCAGGTATCAAGCTCGTATGCGAAGTTGTCCACCATGTCGCCGATCTTATCCCAGTGGCCGCTCTCGGCCAGCCCCAGCATGGTGAAATAGCTGTCCCAGTAATAGACTTCGCGGAATCGTCCTCCCGGCACGACATAGGGTTTTGGCAGAGGCAGGAGGGAGTCCCATTTGTTCGCTTTGTCGGTGGTGCGGGTCAGCACAGGCCACAGATCGTCTATGTGTTCGCGCAGGCTCTGGCCCTCAGGGGGAACATATTTCTCACCCTCCTTCGGCAGGATAAAGTTCATCTCCACGAAGTGACGCAGGTCAAAACCGGACTGGGTATGCTGCATCCGGTAATCCGCCAGGATCATCAGCGGGTCGCTTTTGGGAACGGCATCCGCGAAGGTTTTCTGATCCGGGAACAGTTTGGCGCTCTGAACGTCATTAAAGAGGGGGCCAAGAAGAATATCAGGTGAGCTTTGCTGGCTCGTTGGCTGGTCTTCAGCATAACCAAATGCGGTAACACCGAGTAGTGCGCCTGCCAACGCAAGGGGTAAAAAAGCGGGGCGTCGTGCGCGAGGTCTTATCATCGGTTCGTCTCCTGTCTTCACTGAGCAGCGTGACCGCTGTTGTCAATTACCTGAAAACCTTAGACGAATATCGATAACTTCGCGTGTTGAATGTCCCATTTTTCGCATAACCAGATAATTCGGGTGCGCTTTCACTACACCAGGGTTGGATTACTTAATTTTTAACCACACCTCGGAAAGGCCGGGTAAGCTTCATGCCACCCGGCTTAAGCCCTACAACCCTTTATTATCCATCAGCACCGCCAAATCCACCAGACGGTTTGAGAAGCCCCACTCGTTGTCATACCACGACAGGATCTTCACCATATTCCCGCCAATCACCAGCGTTGAAAGCCCGTCGATAATGGATGAGCGCGGGTCGCCCTGATAATCACTGGAGACAAGCGGTTCATCGCTGTAGCCCAGGATGCCTTTCAGCGGCCCGCTACCGGCAGCCTGACGGAACGCGTCATTCACCTCTTCGGCGGTCACGTTGCGGCTCAGCGTCACCGTCAGATCGACAATCGACACCACTGGCACCGGCACGCGCAGGGAATACCCGGTGAGTTTACCGTCCAGTTCGGGGATTACTTTCCCGAGCGCTTTTGCCGCGCCGCTGGAATAAGGCACAATCGATAATGCTGCCGCACGCGCGCCGCGCAGATCTTTTTCTGGCTGGTCATGCAGCGCCTGGCTGTTGGTGTAGGCATGCGTGGTGTTCATCAGCCCGTGTTCAATGCCAAACTGCTGGTGCAGCACCTGCGCCGCTGGCGCCAGACCGTTAGTGGTGCAACTCCCGTTACTGACCACAAAATGCTGGGCCGGATCGTACAGCGTGTGGTTCACGCCCATTACCACCGTAAGATCATCATTTTTAGCCGGGGCGGAAATAATGACGCGTTTTGCGCCGCCGCTCGTGATATGCACCGCCGCTTTTTCACGTTCGGTGAAGAAACCGGTGGCTTCGATTACCACCTCAACGTCAGCGTCTTTCCACGGAATGTTTGCCGGGTCGCGTTCACTGAATACGGTGATGCGTTGCCCGTCAACCTGTAGCGCGCCGTCCGCCGCTTCCACAGGTACCGGTAGCGTGCCGAGCAGAGAGTCATATTTCAGCAGATGGGCGAGGGTTTTACTGTCCGTCAGATCGTTAATGGCCACAATCTGGAGATCCGGATTGCCCAGCGCCGCGCGCAGGACATTACGTCCGATACGGCCGAAACCGTTAATACCGACCTTAACCATGATGCACTCCTTATCTGTGTTGTCTGGAGTTACTGTAGGTGTCAGGTCGGTTGGCGTAAATGACAAAAAAGGATCAGATTACGCCATTCTGCGGCAGTGGAAGCGCTGGCGATATTCGCCCGGCGTGAGATGAAGCTGCTTTTCAAAAACGCGGCGCAGGTTGATGCTGGTCCCAAACCCGCTTTTTTCGGCAATGACCTCAAGCGGATACGGGGTCTGCTCCAGAAGCTGTCGTGCGGCGGCCAGGCGCGCTTCGGTGACATAACGGGCCGGAGGTACACCGACGTCACGCGTGAACACGCGGGTGAAATTGCGCGGACTCATGGCGACCCGTTCGGCAAGCCTTTCGACGCACAAATCTGCGGTGAGGTTTTGCAGGATCCAGCTTTGCAGTTCGCTAACCGGTCCGGTCGCGCCGGACTGCTCCAGATTATAGCGGCTGAACTGTAGCTGGCCGCCAGGTCGACGCAGGTACATCACCATATCCTGCGCCACGTTGCGGGCGAGGGTGAAGCCGTAATCATCCTCTACCAGCGCCAGCGTCAGATCAAACCCGGAACTGACGCCGCCGGATGTCCAGACGGGACCATCCTGAACATAGAGCGGGCCGCCCTCAACGTTGACGGCAGGATAGCGGGTTTTCAACGTTTCCAGAAGCCGCCAGTGGGTCGTTGCCCGGCGCCCATCGAGAAGTCCGGCCTGTGCCAGCAGAAGGGCCCCGCCGCAGACAGAGGCGACGCGTCGCGCATGCGGCGCGGCCAGGTGCAGCCAGTCCACCACCGCAGTGCTTTCCTGCTCATTCATGCCACGGCCGGTGATGATAATCGTGTCCAGCGGCTCGCGCGGATCCAGCTCCGGCAGGCGATAGTCCGCCAGCAGATTTAAGCCGGACTGGCCCTGGATCACCAGGTGAGGCTGGGTAGTGGCAATAATGATGCGGTAGCGGGGCTGCGCCAGACCGTCCGGGTGCAGACGGTTGGCCTGCATCAGAATGTCGGCTATACCGGCGGCTTCAAACAACATGCCACCATCAGGAACAATTATCAGGATCTTCTTCATGTCCTGAAAAGTACCTTTCTTACAATATAAGTCAAGTGGAGGACGTTGACAGTTACCGAGCACGGTTATGGTCAACCCCGATGCCGGCAACGGCACATATTTTGATACCCCCTTAACCTGTTTTTACCGCTCGGCCTGTAAGCTATGGTGCGGGAAAGCAAAGAACTCATAACAAATTTTCATCATGTTTGTAATAAATCGTCGGAGTGGTGGAAAGCAAGCAATAGTGTAGTGACGGTAAAATGCCAAATGAAGTTCGCCTGTCGAAAGCAGCGTCTTTATTCATTACCTGGAAAGGGTGGGTTATATTTTGAGCAATGCTTTGGCGAGCAAGAGTGTAGTCAGGCTTAATTATTCATACGGCCCAGACGAAAGAAAATTATCTTAAGAAGGGGGAGAGCATAAAGTTAATTTGCGGCGTGAAATTAATTTTTTCACCCTAACTGTGTTTTCTTAATTTGATGGGACATCGTCCTGAGTATTGACGATTTGCTATCGATACAACAAATAATTCGTGTGAGATATATTCATATGCAACTGAAAAATTCTCCGTTCTACTAATTATGGTAGTGGCAGGAATAGTGGTATTAAGTTAGTGAGAATGGTTCTCTTTTGGTTTTTTTTGTCTTTAAATCAGTTAATTGCGTGATTTCTCTATTTTTCAGATTAATCTCAGAGTGAGGCGAATGTCTCATGAATCAGCAGTAGCGAAAAAGGAAATATTGAAAAGGTGATAAGCTCATGTAAACTTGTTTACCGTTTGTCAAAATATGTCAGGATTACGCTGGGCCTTATTCTCGAAGGCTCGTGCGGTAGCTATGCCCAAATAATAGTAACGCCCCGGAAAAACCTGACTATTTTTAACAATAGCACCTAAGTCAAATTTTATCCCCTCTCTTCATCCTCTAAATATCGCTACGGAAAAGCATATGAAACTGCGTGTATTGTTATCACTTCTGTTTGTTATGGCGGTGGCGGGCTGTAAGGCGCCGCAAAAACCAGCGATCACCGATGATACGATTGTGACCAGCCAGGTTAATGGCATCACGCTGACGCACCGTCACGCTGTTACCCCTCCGGCGGAGTTCACTCAGGTGAATGAACCGTATCGTGCTATGTACCCGGCATCCCTGATGAGCCGTCCTGACTACGGTGGAAAAGTGATCCGTACGCTTGAGACCGGAAAAACTTACGTCGTGCTTGGGCAGGTTGAACATTTCTGGATGGCGCTGGCCGATGATGGGAGTGAACAGCTGATTGGTTACGTGCCGATGCGTGCCGTGATCAAGGCCGACCAGTACGAAGCCACCGTGCGTAAACAGGCACTGCGCCCTAAAGCGCGCAAGAAAACCACCTGTGTTGATGTCGATGGCAACAGCAAAGCCTGCAAAGACAGCGCGAACGGTACCTGGATCCTGAACTAAACGGGTTTCACGAGCATATTTTTATGAATAATAAAAATTTCCATCGGATGTGGTTCCCTTTTTTTGCGTTGATTCTCGCGCTGATCGGTGGTTGTACGTCGTCTTCACACAGCGACCCCTCCCGCTACAATCTTCAGTTTCAGGCTCATCCTCAAATCAATGATTCTGCACCGCTTAAGGTCAGAGTATTGCTGCTGAAATCCGATGCGGATTTCATGTCCAGCGACTTCTACTCCTTACAGAACAACGCGTCAGCCACGCTTGGCGCGAATCTGCTGAACAGCGATGTGTTCTTCCTGATGCCGGGCCAGCTTTCGAAAACCCTGAGCGGTCAAAGCTCACCGGAAGCGCGCTATATCGGCGTAATGGCGGAATACCAGGCACTGGACGGCAAAAAATGGCGCGTCTCACTTCCTTTGCCTGTTCCCGGCGAAAACGCGATTTACCAGTTCTGGAAATGGTCCGCAGATGAACTCCAGGCCAGCGTCTTCCTTGACGTAAATGGTATCCGGGTCATCAGCCAGTAACGCCCTTCATAACAGGAAAGAGATCATCATGACGAAAGCAGAAAAGGTCGTCTGGACCGAGGGCATGTTCCTGCGTCCCCACCATTTTCAGCGGACAGAAAGTTACCTCCTCAACCACGTTCGTGAGTGGGGGGCCTTGCAGCGTTCGTATCTCTGGGGCTTTCTCGACCTTGAGCTGGATGAAGCGATGCTTCGCCAGGGCTGTATTGCCCTGAGCTACTGTAGCGGTTTGCTCCCTGACGGCACCTTTTTCCAGGTGCGCAGCGACCGCAACGGTCCGGCCCCGCTAAAAATCCCCGATAATCTTACCAATGAAAAGGTGGTGCTTGCGCTGCCGGTTCGTCGCGGTGGACGTGAAGAGGTGATTTTCAGCGAGGAGCACTCTTCTCTGGCGCGTTTTATTACGTTTGAACAAGAGGTAGAAGACGACAACGCCATGTCGGTTGGGGAAGCGACGGTTCAGTTTGGCCGCCTGCGTCTGACCCTGATGCTGGAGAAAGATCTGACGGCAGAATGGACCGCCATCGGCGTGGCGTGCGTCGCTGAAAAGCGCAACGATAACCACGTGCGGCTGGATAACAGCTACATCCCACCAATGCTGAACGCCAATAACAGCCCGCAGCTGTACGGCATGATCAATGACCTGCACGGCCTGCTGGTGCAGCGTAGCCAGCAGATCGGCGGCCGCCTGCGCCAGCCGGGGCGTTTCAATACGTCCGAGATGGTTGAGTTCACGCTTCTTTCGCTGATCAACCGCCACCTTGGCGACATCTCACATTTAAAAACGCTGCCGCTGCTTCACCCTGAAGCGCTCTGGCGAAGCTGGCTGCCGTTTGCCACGGAACTCGCTACCTGGACGCCGCAGCGTACCGCAGAGAGCGTACTGCCGGTATACGACCATGACGATCTCGCCCTTTGCTTCGGCAAACTGATGCTAATGCTGCGTCAGGGGCTGTCGCTGGTCATGGAAGATCATGCCATCCAGCTGCCGCTGCACGAACGCTCTCACGGACTGAACATCGCCACCGTACCGGAGACCAGCATGGTCCGCGAATTTGGCTTCGTGCTGGCGGTAAAAGCCAATGTCCCCGGCGAACACCTGCAAACCCATTTCCCTGCCCAGATGAAGGTTGCGCCAGTCTCGAAAATTCGCGATCTGGTTCAGCTCCAGCTGCCGGGCATCATGCTTCGGGCAATGCCCGTCGCGCCGCCGCAGATCCCGTGGCATGCAGGCTACAGCTATTTCGAGCTCGAGAGGGGCAGCGAACTGTGGCACGAGATGGACAAGTCTGGGGCATTCGCGCTGCATCTCGCAGGGGAATTCCCGGGTCTCGATATGGAGTTCTGGGCCATCCGTAGCCCGACAGAATAATAAAGCGAGCGCTTAATATGCAGGAACGACAGGATACCGGCAGTGATGCCGTGTTTACCGGAGCCAGTGGGAACAATCAGCTGGTGGCGGCCGCCAATCCGCTGCTCAATGCGATTCCGCAAATCCGTCATTCGGTTTCCCACGACGATCAGGTCGGGCTGCGCCAGCGCCTGATTGACGAAATTCGCCGTTTCGAGGTGCGATGCCAGCAGGCGGGCTTACCATATGAAGTGATTGTCGGCGCGCGCTACTGCCTCTGCACGGCGCTGGACGAAGCCGCCGCTCTGACCCCCTGGGGAAGCAGCGGCGTCTGGTCAAGCAATGGTCTGCTGGTGACGTTTCATAACGAAACCTGGGGTGGCGAGAAGTTTTTCCAGCTGCTGGCACGTCTTTCGCAGAATCCGCGCGAACACATTCTGCTGCTGGAGATGATCAACTACTGTCTGCTGCTCGGCTTTGAAGGCCGCTACCGCGTGCTGGACAATGGCCGGACCCAGCTTGAAACCATCAAACAGCGCCTGTGGCAGATGATCCGTGGCGTTCGCGGCAGCTACCCGCCGCCGCTCTCGCCGCACCCGGAAGATCGCCCCGTTCTGCGCAAGCTCTGGCGGCCGATGATTCCACTCTGGGCGTGCGTGGCGCTGGTCGGCTTTATCGCCTGCCTGTTCTATATCGTGCTGAACTGGCGTCTCGGTGATAACACCAGCCCGGTGCTGGCGAAAATTTACCAGTCCCAACTGCCGGAAACCACGATCCAGCAACCTGCACGTCAGCTACCGGCGGTACTGAACCTGCGCGGCTTCCTGAAACCGGAAATTGATGCCGGTCTGGTGGCCGTTAAGGATGAGGCGGATCGCAGCGTGGTGATCCTGAAAGGGGACGGACTCTTTGCCTCGGCCTCAACCGTGGTGCGCGATCGCTATGAGCCGGTCATCGACCGCATCGCCCAGGCGATGAATAACGTCAGCGGCAAAATTCTGGTGGTGGGGTACAGCGACAACGTGCCGATCCGCAGCGCACGCTTCGCCTCTAACTATGAACTCTCGCTTGAGCGCGCCCGTTCGGTGCAAAAACAGCTCCAGGGTAGCCTCTCGCAGCCTGAGCGCGTCAAAGCCGAAGGGCGGGGCGAGATCAACCCGGTAGCGCCTAACACGACGCCTGAAAATCGCGCCCGTAACCGCCGCGTGGAGATTACGCTGCTGGTATCGCCTGACAATACCCAGGCCGAGCTGAACGGATTGCCGCAAGGAAACTAAGGATGCTGACTACTCTACTTTCTATACTGACCAATCGCATTCTGTGGAGCTTCCTGGGCGTAACGGCGCTCGCGGCGGTCATCTGGATGATTGGCCCGCTGTTGTCCATCGTGGACACCCGGCCCCTTGAATCAGAGCAGAACCGCGTCATCAGCATTGCGGTGGTCTACCTGATTTGGGCTCAGAGCCACATTCTGCCGCGGCTGTATAACGCCTGGCTGAACCGTAAGCTGATGGACAAGCTTAATGAAAATACCACCAGCCCGGAGGCGGCCGATCCGCAGAAACGTCTGAACAGCGAGGAGCAGATCCTTGCCGGGCGTTTCGATGAAGCCGCCCAGATGCTGAAAAAAGCCCACTTCAGCAAAGCGGGACATGGCGCGCAGTGGACGCAGCGCTTCAGTACGCAGTACCTCTATCAGCTGCCGTGGTACGTCATTATTGGCGCGCCGGGTTCAGGTAAAACCACCGCGCTGGCCAACTCCGGGCTGCAATTCCCGCTGGCGGACCGCTTCGGTAAAACCGCGCTGCGCGGCATTGGCGGCACGCGCAACTGTGACTGGTGGTTTACCAACGAGGCGGTTCTGCTGGATACCGCGGGGCGCTACACCACTCAGGAGAGCGAGCAGGTTCAGGACGCCGGGGAGTGGCTGGAATTTATCAACCTGCTGCGTAAATACCGCCGTCGCCAGCCCATCAACGGCGTGATTATCACCATCAGCATTTCCGACCTGCTTTCGCAGTCCGCTGAGGCCTCCCGCCAGCAGGCGGTCAACCTGCGCCAGCGTCTCTCCGAGCTGCATGAACAGCTGGGTATTCGCTTCCCGGTGTATGTGATGGTGACCAAAGTGGATCTGCTTAAAGGCTTCCGCGCCTGGTTTGCGGATTACGACAAAGCCCAGCGCGATCAGATCTGGGGCTTTACGCTGCCGTGGGAGCAGACCAAACACGCCGATTACGACCTGATGGGCAACTTCCAGCAGGAATTTTCACTGCTGCAACAGCGTCTGGATGCTGGCCTGCCGGAAACCATGCTTAAAGAGCATGACGCCAAAACCCGTGCGGAAGCCTATCTCTTCCCGCAGGAGTTCGCCGCGCTGCGTCCGCTGCTGGCAGACTACCTGAGCACGGTCTTTGCCCGCTCAAACTTCGAAACCGAATTTTCGCCGCGCGGCATCTACTTTGCCAGCGGCACCCAGGAAGGGATGCCGTTTGACCGCGTGATGGGCGAGCTGAACCGCGCGCTCTCCTTACCTGAAGGGGAGGAAAGCACGCGCTGGGATTCGGTAAGCAAAGAGGCGCCGATCCCGGGCGCGAAGGGCCAAAGCTTCTTCATTAAAAATCTGCTGCAAAACGTGATTTTCCAGGAAGCGGGCATCGCCGGGGAAAACCGCTGGTGGGAGCTGCGCAACCGCGCCGTGATGTGGTCCGGCTACGCGGCGCTGCTGGCCCTGCTGGTGATCCTGGGTGGTCTGTGGCTGACCAGCTACGCCAAAAATAAAGCTTATCTGGAAGAGGTAGATGCAAAAGTGCCGATGCTGGAGCAGCAGAGCAAGGCGCTGCAAAACCAGCCCCAGCGCGATCTGTTTGCGCTTCTGCCGCTGCTTAACAGCCTGGTGGATCTGCCGAAAAGCGATGCCTTCGACGTTAACAACCCGCCGGTTTCCCGCCGCATGGGGCTTTATCGCGGGGATGACGTCAGCGATGCCTCGCAGTCTCTGTATCAGAAGGCGCTGGATCAGATGCTACTCCCCGCCGTGGCGATGCACATTACCACCTGGCTGCGCAACGACAACGGCAGCGACGTGGAGTACAGCTATGAGGCGCTGAAAGCCTATCAGATGCTCTACCAGCCTAAGCATTATGACGGTAAATTCCTGCACTCGTGGGTTATGCTCAACCTGCAACGCAACCTGCCGCAGAACGTGACGCAGGCGCAGCTTCAGGAGCTGGAATGGCACCTGACCCAGCTGCTGGAGCCAAAAATTCAGGCTTCACCGTATGCGCAGGATGAGGATCTGGTGGCCCGTGAAAGGGCGCTGATCAACCAGCAGCCGCTCTCAACACGCGTATATGGGCGCCTGAAACGTCTGCTGGAGCATGATGAGAACCTGAAGCCGGTTTCGCTTTCTGATCTCGGCGGCCCGCAGAGCGAGCTGGTGTTTTCGCGTAAAAGCGGCAAGCCGGTGAGTGAGGGCGTACCGGGCCTCTATACGCCGGACGGCTACTGGAAAAGCTTCA
Source organism: Enterobacter cloacae complex sp. SYL003 (assembly GCF_049236925.1). Lineage (NCBI taxonomy): Bacteria > Pseudomonadati > Pseudomonadota > Gammaproteobacteria > Enterobacterales > Enterobacteriaceae > Enterobacter > Enterobacter cloacae complex sp. SYL003. The sequence continues at coordinate 317,261 of NZ_JBMKJK010000001.1, forward strand.
ACGACCAGATCGACAGCGTGACCACCGCCCTGCACGAGGACGATGCCTGGGTACTGGTAGCGACCACTGCCCAGGAAGATAAACAGCAGATCGACAACGCCGTGCGTCAGCTCTACATGCGCGACTTTATCGTTAACTGGGATCGCTTTCTCGCTGACATTCAGCTCAACAACAGCGCCGATCTTTCCCAGCGTATAAACACCGCGCGCCTGCTTTCAGGCACCAATTCGCCGCTGCGCCGTCTGGTACTTAACCTGAGCAAGGTGCTGACCCTGTCGCGCACTGCGCCTGCGCCGGAAGATGCGCAGAAAGCGGAAGACCAAAGCAACCGCGCCACCCGCACGCTGGAAGCACTGTTCAGCAACGGTGACAATGCCCCGACGCAGGGCGCGGTTGTGACGCAGGCGCCTGAGCAACTGGTGACCGACCACTATGCGCCGATGATTGAGCTGGCGCAGCCGCTGGAGAAGGGCGGCAAGACCATCGTCTTTGATGATTTTCTTAAGCAGGTTGACGAGCTTTATCGCTACCTGACCGCCGTTCAGGATGCAGCCAACAGCGGTATGCCTGCGCCGGGCGGCGATGCAATTAGCCGCCTGCAAGCCAGCGCGGGACGTCTGCCGGGCGGGCTGCAAACCATGTTCAGCAATATGGCCGTCGGCGCCAGCAGCGACACTCAGCGTCGCGATCTGGAGAACGTGCGTAAGCGCATTAACGTGGAAGTGGGTGGGTTCTGCCGTCAGGCGATTGCCGGGCGTTATCCGCTGGTGCGCAGCGCCAGCACCGAGGTGACGCCGGACGATCTCGCCCGCATGTTCGCGCCGGGCACCGGACTGATGGACACCTTTTTCCGCGACAACCTGACCAACAAGGTGGATACCACCCAGGCGAACTGGCGCTTTATGCCAGGCATCGACGGTAAAACGCTGCCGGGCAGTGAAGGGCTGCTGCGTCCGTTCCAGCAGGCGCAGTCTGTCCGCGATGCCTTCTTCGCAAACGGCGCGACCACGCCATCCTTCAAGGTGACGGTGCGCACCGTGCGTATGGACAATACCATTCTGAACCTGACGCTGGACGTGGACGGCCAACTGCTGCGCTACAGCCACGGTCCGCAGGCGGTGCAGATCATGACCTGGCCGGGGCCGGGCGGGACGAACCAGGTGCGTATGCAGCTCGGTCTGGCCAATGGCAGCACCGCAACGCTGGTAACTAACGGTTCCTGGGCGCTGAACCGCTTTTTCGACAAGGCGCGCATCAGTCCTGGCGCGGGTAGCCTGAGCCGTCAGGCGACCTTCAACGTCGACGGACATCAGGTCACGCTGGAGTTTGCCCCGAACAGCATCCGTAACCCGTTCCAGCTTCCCCGTTTCTCATGCCCATAACCGCAAGGACAGCCGTATGACGAATACCCCTGCGATGAACCGTTATAGCTGGTATGGCAAATTACCCAGCGCCGGAGATTTTTTGCAGCGTCGCTTTCCGGATACCCTGCAACGCCAGTGGTCGCACTGGTTTCAGGTCGGCCTGCTGGCCTGGCAACAGGAAGAGCAGCGCAGCGGTGAGCGCCCGTTTTCTAAAGCCCCGGTGTGGAACTTTGTCGTCCCGCCGATGCTCGGTAGCCAGATGATTCAGATGGGCTGCCTGCTGCCGGGCCGTGACAGCGTAGGCCGCCACTATCCGGTATGCCTGCAACTGAGTTTCACCCCGACCGAGTGGTCATCCCGTCTGCTCGGGCAGGCTGAAAGCTGGTACCAGCAGCTTGGCCGTCTGGGGCTGCACGCGGTGCGTAACAGCTATTCTGCCTCCCAGTTGGATGAAATGCTGATGACCATCCCGGCGCCCCAACCGGTTGAGCCGCAAAAGCGTTCTGACATTCTCGACGTGATTGGCTATGACGACGAGGGTCAGAGCACGCTGGGCTGGCCGCAGGCGGCGGAGTGTTTTGATCCGCTGCGCCAGACCAGCTATTGGTGGACAAACCGCTGCGACGGCTATCCGCTTTACACCCACGTCCACAGCGGAAACTTCACCGGGCAGCTCTTTACGCTGCTGTTCGATCCGGCAGGCGGCGCCCGTCCGGGCCGCCACGGTCTTTACCCGCCTATGTTTGAATAAGCAGGGATCTTATGAATATCGATGAATTTCTCGCGCCGATAAGCCCCGATAACCCCTGCGGTGAAAACCTGGAGTACGACGCTGATTTCCAGGCCATGGGGCAGGCCAGTCAGGGCAAAGCCGAACAGCAGTTTGGCGACACCATCATTCCGGCAGAGCCTGCCGACTGGAACACGGTGGAAAAACTCGCCACCAGCCTGCTGGGCCGCACCAAAGATCTTCGCGTCATGCTGGCGTTAACCCATGCCTGGACGCGTCGTCGCGGGCTGGCAGGTTACGCCGACGGGCTACTGCTGGTGCAGGAAGCCCTGTCCCGTTACTGGGAGCAACTTTACCCGCTGCTGGAAGAGTATGGCGAAACCGATCCGTTCTACCGCATTAACGCCCTCGCCGGGCTGAGCGATAAATCTGACCTGACGGTCGCGGTGCGTAACGCCTCACTGCTCCGCTCTAACGGCGATGAGATTTCGCTCCGTGACGCCCAGGCGCTGCTTGACGGCAGTAAAACAGAGTGTCCGGATTATCCGGGCGGTCGTCCACGACTGATCGATGAGCTGGCCCGGGGCGATCAGCCCGGCACCGAAGCGGTAATCGTGATCAACGAACGCCTGCTCGCCATCCGCGAACTGCTTACCGGCTATCTCGGGGAAAGTGGCGTACCGGAGATGGAACAGCTGCTGAAAACCGTCGGGCTGGTTTCCAGCGCCTGTCAGGTGACCGATATCAGCAAGCTGCTGCCGAACCGTGACGCGCAGGCTGAGCAGCACGCCGAGCCGCAGCCAGTGGCCGCGTCGCCCGTTCAGCAGGTGACGGACTGGCGCAGCGTGCAGGTGACCAGCCGCGCCGACGCGCAGCTGATGCTGGAAAAAGCGAAACAGTATTTTGCGCAGTACGAACCCAGCCACCCCGCACCGCTGATGATTGAACGGGTGCAGCGGCTGTCTGAACTCAACTTTATGGACATTATTCGCGACCTGGCGCCAGACGGCGTTAACCAACTGGAAAACATCTTTGGACGCCGCGAATGACGCGTCCTGGCATTATGACGACAGGCATGGAGTCTGCCGTTTCACCTTCACCGCGCATCTTTGATGGAGAACATCATGGCAATGAGTAACAGTGGACAGAAATTCATCGCACGCAACCGTGCTCCCCGCGTGCAGATCGAATATGACGTAGAGATCTACGGCGCAGAACGCAAAATTCAGCTGCCGTTTGTGATGGGCGTTATGGCCGATCTGGTTGGCAAGCCGGTGGAAAACCTGCCAGCCGTCGACGAGCGTAAGTTCCTTGAAATCGACATCGACAACTTCGACGAACGCATGAAGGCGCTGAAGCCGCGCGTGGCGTTCCAGGTGGATAACACCCTGACCGGCGAAGGTAAGCTCAACGTCGATCTGACCTTTGACAGCATGGACGACTTCCTGCCGGACGCGGTGGCCCGCAAGGTTGAGCCGCTGAACAAGCTGCTGGAAGCGCGCACCCAGCTCTCTAACCTGCTGACCTACATGGACGGCAAAAACGGCGCGGAAGAGCTGATTGCAAAAATCCTTCAGGATCCGACGCTGCTCAAATCCCTGAGCCAGATGCCAAAAAATGACGAAAGTGCGAAAGGTAGCGAGGAATAATCGATGAGCAACCAGACTCAACAACACGATCAGCAGGCGGGCCAGGCCTTCAGCCAGGACGAGTTCAGCGCGCTGCTGAATAAAGAGTTCCGCCCGAAAACCGATCAGGCGCGCTCTGCCGTAGAAAGCGCGGTAAAAACCCTGGCGCAGCAGGCGCTGGAAAACACCGTGACCTTCTCAAACGATACCTACCGCACCATTCAGAACCTGATTGCCGGTATTGACGAGCAGCTTTCACAGCAGGTGAACCAGATCATTCACCACGAGGAGTTCCAGAAGCTGGAGAGCGCCTGGCGCGGGCTGAGCTATCTGGTGAACAACACCGAAACCGACGAGATGCTGAAGATCCGCTTTATGAGCATCTCCAAGCAGGAGCTGGGCCGCACCCTGAAGCGCTACAAGGGCGTGGGCTGGGACCAGAGCCCGATCTTCAAAAAAATCTACGAGCAGGAGTACGGCCAGTTCGGTGGCGAGCCGTTTGGCTGCATCGTAGGCGACTACTACTTCGACCACAGCCCGCAGGACGTTGAGCTGCTGGGCGAGATGGCGCGCATCGGCTCTGCGGCCCACTGTCCGTTCATTACCGGCACCGCGCCGGGCGTTATGCAGATGGAGTCCTGGCAGGAGCTGGCTAACCCGCGCGACCTGACAAAAATCTTTCAGAACACCGAATACGCCGCCTGGCGTTCACTGCGTGAATCGGAAGATGCCCGTTATCTGGGCCTGGTCATGCCGCGCTTCCTGTCGCGTCTGCCGTACGGCATTCGCACCAATCCGGTCGACAGCTTTGACTTTGAAGAGCAGACCGACGGCGCGAACCACAACAGTTACTCCTGGGCGAACGCGGCTTACGCGATGGCCGCCAACATTAACCGTTCCTTCAAAGAGTACGGCTGGTGCACCTCGATTCGCGGCGTGGAGTCCGGCGGGGCGGTGGAAAACCTGCCGTGCCACACCTTCCCGAGCGATGACGGCGGCGTGGACATGAAATGCCCGACCGAGATCGCCATCAGCGATCGTCGTGAAGCCGAGCTGGCGAAAAACGGCTTTATGCCGCTGGTTCACCGTAAAAACTCCGACTTCGCCGCCTTCATCGGCGCGCAGTCCCTGCAAAAACCGGCCGAGTATCACGACCCGGATGCCACCGCTAACGCGCGCCTGGCCTCCCGTCTGCCTTACCTGTTTGCCTGCTGTCGTTTTGCTCACTACCTGAAGTGCATCGTGCGCGACAAAATCGGCTCCTTCCGCGAGCGCGAAGAGATGGAACGCTGGCTGAACGACTGGGTGATGAACTACGTGGACGGCGACCCGGCTAACTCCTCCCAGGAAACCAAGTCTCGCAAACCGCTGGCGGCTGCGGAAGTGCAGGTGCAGGAAATTGAAGACAACCCGGGCTACTACGCCGCGAAGTTCTTCCTGCGTCCACACTACCAGCTGGAAGGCCTGACCGTTTCCTTGCGTCTGGTATCTAAACTGCCGTCGCTGAAGACGAAGGACGCGTAATGATGATTGCCGGCCCGAAGGGGCCGGCAATTTGAGCGGAAGAGCTTAGCTTGTTTCTGTCAGTGAATAAGGATAGACGGTGAAACATATACTTTTGATCGCGACCAGTTTGCTGGCAGTTTCTACTCTCGCAAGCGCGGAGGCAGGAAATTACAAATACCCTCAAGCGGAAGCATTGCCTCAGGATGACACATCAAACTTCCAACGCGATCCGACGCTGTTAACAGGGTACGATTTAAATCTGAGTGCAGAGCGTTTTGCTAAAGCCTGGCTGTCGAAAACGAATGAACGTGAACGCATTAAGGCAAATATGTATCTTCTCGGCGTAGTCGACGCGTCTGAGGGCACTGCATGGTGCAAGGGCAGGCCTTTTTTGCCAAATACAATACATGAGTTTCTCTATTCTCGTTTTGCGAACTTATCGAAACAGCAAGGCGAGGAGCGCGCTTCAAAAATCATCATTGACGGCATGAAAGAATTACGCCCGTGCAAAAAAGGAGAGTGACAAATGAGACCATTATACGAACAACTTAAACGTCAGCATTACTCTTCAAATCACACACGCGCGGGTTTTGCCTCGGGTGAACAGGTTTTTTCAGAAATTGGCTACGATTATTCGACGATTATCAAGCAACAACCGGCATACGAAAATACCTGTGCGGTAAGAATGAGCCTGGCATTGTTAAAATGCAATGTTGAATTTACAGGGCGTTTACCCATAAAGACCGGTCCCTATAAGGGAAAAACAATCGAGCCTGGCGCAAAATTACTTGCCGATCAGCTTTATAAATCCCATGTGTTTGGCAAGGCAGAAATCTTTAAAGACCGCGAGGCTGGTGCACGCTCAATGTTGGGCCGAAAAGGTGTTGTTTTCTTCAATAAAATTGATGGGTATGGCGGTGGTCATATCGACCTTATCGAGCCTCTGAGTAATAATTCGTTTATATGTAACTCCGATTGCTTTCCGTACTGTCAGGAAATCTGGTTTTGGGAATTAAAATAATTATATTCAGGTTTCTAAAGACCGTATTTCTTTTGCTCACTTGCTTATCTTTTTCTGCTCGCGGTGACAACCCTTACGTTGATTTTTATCAGCAGCAAACATACCGGCAGGTGGTTAAAGATTTTGTCCTGGCGCGCTGCCTTGCGCAGGTAGCAGATAAAGGCAGTCAATTTTCTGCTGATGCGGCCCGCAGTGCGAGTGCATTTATTGAATGGATACCGTTTGATGCTGAAAACGGTACTGACAAAGTTAACGCCATTATTGGGAAGTATAAAAACCAAATTAATGGTTTCCACTCGGAGCGCAAACCTGATGTAAAAGGCGTAACCTTAAATTGTCTACGTCTTTATCATAGCGACGAACTGAATAAACTGGTTCCGCAGCTCATCATTGGCGATCCTGATCGTACCTGGATTCAGGATAATCCGCCGTAGTAAAAGACTTCACATTCTTTCCGTTCATTCAGGGGGAATGTAAGACTGTCAAATGACACGGGTCGTTTGATATGAGGCAGAGGTAAAATATGGACGGTTTTATTCAGCCCCATGCTTTCCTGTTTGCCATATAAGGGCTTTTTCGAAAGCAATATTGTTCATCCACGAAGAGTAGATATTATGGCTATTGATATGTTTCTGAAGGTCGAGGGTGTTACGGGCGAATCTAAAGATTCTAACCACACCGGCTGGACTGATATTACCTCCTTCTCCTGGGGCGCGTCCCAGCCGGGTAATATGAGCGTTGGTGGCGGCGGCGGTGCCGGTAAAGTTAACTTTAACGATCTGCACGTTAACGCTCTGATCGACAAATCCACTACAGCAATCCTGAAACACTGCGCAAGCGGTAAACACCTGACCAAAGTTGAACTGTCCGTCTGCAAAGCGGGTGGTCAGCAGGTTGAATACACCCGCATCACCCTGGAAGACGTTCTCGTGACTTCTGTTCAGTACACCGGTGCAGACAACGGCGATACCGTTGGCGTGACCTATGCATTCCAGGCTGCGAAAGTGAAACAGCAGTACTGGGAGCAGACCACTGCCGGTGGTAAAGGTGCTGAAAGCAGCGCTGGCTGGAACATCAAAGAAAACAAAGAAGCGTAATTGTTCATCCATGACCGGGGAATCTCCCCGGTCATGATGATTGATTCCAAATATGTTGCAGGTGAATCATTATTAGAGAGTTAAGCCTAATATCAATCGCATCAACCTGTAGGGCTTGCATTTCACCACCTGCACAGTATAAGAAACTTTCTATTAAGTTAAAAAAACAATATCCTTTGTTTTGATATCCGGCAGGATTCAAATTTTAATGGGCCTGTATCAGTTTGCGCACCATCTGTAATGAAACACGTTGGTAATCAATGGAAAAACTATTAATTCTCCTGACCAACTTCCAGCAATGCGTATCTTGAATACAGAGGAGTGTATTTGTCTGAATGAGGTTGACTGGCGCGAGGGTGAGTATGATGTTGTATTGAAGACTGTCAATGAAAAAACTGCTATTCAATATGCTCCACGGTTTATATTAAAGAAAGGTATAAGTAGCGAGTTACTTTTTTACGGCAAGTGAATGATATAATTTTCAAACCTCGGTATTTCATGAGTGCATCGGCGTTTGAATGTTTATTTAATTATGAAATAATTAAACAATTCACCACTGCAAACTCTGGACAACTAAGTGTGTTGATTAAAGGGTTTAAATATGACACATCGTTCAACCGTTGGTCCGGGCTACTGTGTGGTCCAACATCCTGGAACTTTAGATTATCAAGCTCGATTATTGTTTAATAATGTCAATAGCGATGCCGCTAGATACTTTATGCAAATAAACAATGACACGCCTTGGTTGAAACCAGGGCAGTTACTCATCGTGGCTGACCCAGACAACACGAATCAGTCATCGCAACTGAGTATTCTTTCCAGAGCAAAACAGAAAATTAACCATGCGCTGGCATCATTAAACACATCAGTTGCAGAGTACCTCCACGTTAATTATGACAATATTTCTGCATTGACTTCCTTAGGTGATAAACTAGCTGGGAATGCTGGTGATTTAGGGGAGAAATATTTCAGGCAAATTGAAAATATACTCATTAAAATTGAAAGGACTTATCAGAATCAGTTTATATCCCAAGGTTCTTTAATTGGTCAGCAGTTTTATATGGAAAGAAGGGCGTTATTCACTCAGTTAAAACCTTTATTAAATAACGTAAGCAAACTAACACTTAAGATTCAAACCTACGAAAATCTAAAAAAGCATTGAACTTATCAAGCCGCTCTATCGTCCATGAATGGAGTACGGTTGGTGTCGGCGCCATCCCTGGATATTCAGATTATATTGTACGCTCTTCTCGCGCGGCTAGTATTATGAAAGCAAGGGGCTGGATCTCATTAGGTTTCTCTTTTTTGAATACTTCTAATGATGTTTATAAAGCCTGTACTGTCGATCGTGAAGATGAATGTGGAAAAGTTGCTGTTACTGAATATAGTAAGTTTGGTGGAGGTACGCTTGGTGCTGCGGGAGGAGCCTGGGCTGCGTCTTTAGGAACTGGCGCTCTTTGCGGTGCAATGGGAATACCTACGATGGGTACTGGTGCCCTTGTGTGTGGAATTGTCGTAGGACTAGGCGCTACTTCTGCGGGAGCCTGGATGGGTACTAAAGGAGGGGCTGAATTGGGTGAAGGGATTAGTAACTTGATTTTTTCTGGGGACGAATAAATGTATGGAGATTTGCGTTTAATATTGCTTTTATTAGTTTTTTTAGGATTGTTTACTTCTTTGTGTTTCTATTTTTATTTTTATCGTAAATATTCACGGGAGCTATCAAAATCATTTCATCTTTTGAGTGATAAGCAATATTTAGATGTAAACGATTATCTTTTTTATGAACAACTTGGTCTTCCCGGATTTGCGCATCGAGTGTTCCTTATGAAAAGGATTTTGGCTGGAAAGGCCACAAAGCAAAATAGAAAAAAAAATCCTCCCCCGGAGGCAGAGGCATTAGTATCATCGATATACGATTTCTCATGGATAAAAATGTTTTACAGGATGACACTTTTTGTTGTCTTTTTAATGCTTCTATTGTTCTTATTGATTGCTACAGGACACTAAAAGCATGTCATCTTTATGCATGGTAAATATAACGTTATAGCTTCTTGTGCTTTTATTTATTAACATTGTAATCATGGGTGTTTACAGTTCTCGGTTTTTTAAAAAACACGAGTCGGATTATAAGCGACTTCTCTCTGAATATCGCCAAAAGGTTATGATATCGACCTGATGGCAAATCATGCATCGTTTTTTGGTTCACTGGTGAATTATCAAAAAATAATCCGGTTTATTCGTCTTCGCAAAGGCGTGAAGATGAAGTTCACCAAGGGCAGGAATGTTAAGGGTGAAGCCTATCAGTTTGTTCAGTCTTTACCGGAAGATCGAATTAGCTGGATGTTAAAACTGCACCGACTTTATATCATTCAGGCAATGCTTTTTACGCTGTGGCTTGTTGTAGGTATTGTTTTTTCAGTAAGCCGTTAAATAGCTTTTGTCAACCTTTTGTTACCAACTATTGTTATCGACTCAATAGTGTCAGCATTTGAATGCTGATTTTATTCAATAGAGAGTAATGTGATTGTTAATAATGCTTTCTCCATTCTTGTATTTTTTCTTTTTGCCTTGTTCTTAATCCTGATGGTTAGTTTTTATATTGATTATCGAAAATACTCAAGTGAAATTTCGGGAATATATAATTCATTAACGCAAGCAGGTTTATTAAGAGAAGGAGATTATCAAGTTTGGGAAGGGTTGGGGTTCTGGGGCTTCGGTTTACGCGTCACAATTTTATCAAGGTTATTACGGGGTAAGAGCGTTAAGTTAACTGACTCTCGAAGGCTTCAGTCTCATACATGTCATGATGTTTTGTCCGGCTTTGAACTATCCTGGGTTTATTCATATGACAAAAAACTTAAATTCACAATGGCTATTTTTATACTGCTTTTAATTTTGACCAGTATTAATGAGATATAATTTTTCATTGTCTTTATGATTGATTTTGTAAGCTTAACCCCCAAACCCCGCCGTTCTCACCCCCGAGAGCGGCAGCGTTTGAGCGCTAATCATACCAGCAGGAATACGCCATGCGATTCACGATTATTTCTACGAAACCCGGTCATCAGCCGCCGCAAAGCAGCTGTGATTTTTATGCCCCGGGCGGCACCATTGGGCGCGGTACGGATAACAATCTGGTGCTGCCGGACAATGACCGCACTATCTCGCGTTTGCAGGCCATCGTTCACGTCGACGCCAGTGGCGAATGCCGCGTCACGAACCGCGGCAGCGTTACCCGCGTGGTACTGAATGATATCCCGCTGGAGCGTGGGCGTCAGGTTGAGCTTCAGGATGGGGATATTCTCGGTATTGATGATTATCGCATTGAAGTCAGCGAACTCATTCATGACACCCAGCCCGTAAGCCGCATGGCGGCCAGCATGCAGCAGGCGCGCCCAGCGGCGACACCTGCTCCGGCGGCACAACCGAAACCGGCCAGCGCCGCGCCGCGCGGAAAAGCTGAACCTACGGCCGTGCCGTCGGAAATCTGGGACAGCCTGATGCAGGAGTTCTCCATCTCCGACAGCATCTCCAGCAATCGGGCAAAGCCACAGCCCGCGGCCTCCCACGACCCGTTCTCCCAGCCTGCGGCCCCGGAGCGGAATGCCGAAGACCCGCTGGCGATGTTCAACGATGCCGATCCGTCGCTTGAACGTAAAAACGTTGACCCAGACACGCTGTTCAGCGATGAAGCGTTGTTTAAAAAAGAGAGCATCTTTGACGATGTCACCCCTTCAACGCTGGTACAGCCGGACGAAAGCAAACCTGCCCAGCCAAAGGAAGAGGCGTCGGATGAACTCGATCCGTTAGCCCTGTTTGGCGGGTCGGCGAGCGCGCCTGCCGCGCGTCACGATGACCCCCTTGGCCTGATGGGCGGCGCGCCGTTAACCCATCCGGATGAAATCGTGGCTGATAAGCCGGAGCCAAAGCCTGAAGCGCAAGCCGCACAGGAAGAGGATGCGCTGGCCAGTTCACCGCTGTTCGATCCGGAACCGACTGAACCACAGGACGCGCCGCGCGCGGAAGAAGAGCCCGCGCGTCCCGATTACGCTGGCTTCACCATGCCAACGCCGCAGGCCGTGGCGCGCAGCAACGCGCAGGCACCGAAAGGCCGCCTGCGTATCGACCCGGTTAAAAACGCTGCATCGCCTGCTGCCTCAGCGCAGACCGGCGAGCGGGGCGAGGTGCTTCAGGGCGAACTGCTGGAGGCGCTGCTGGAGGGCATGGGCCTGAGCGAAATGCAGCCGGTGCCGCAGTTTGACCGAGAAAATATGCGTCAGCTGGGGCAGATCCTGGGCATGTTCTCGCAGGGAACCGTGGCGCTGCTCTCCTCGCGCTCCATTCTCAAGCGCGGGGTGAAGGCCGATATGACCATGGTGCTTGACGATGCCAACAACCCGTTCAAGCTGCTGCCAACCGGTAAAACGGTCCTGATCCAGATGTTCGGCACGCCGATGCCGGGCTTTATGCCGCCGACCAAATCGGTGCGTGATGCGCTGATCGATCTGCAGGCGCACCAGTTGGGGATGATCTCCGGTATCCGCGCCATTATCGCCGCCATGCTGCAATCCTTTAACCCGGAACAGCTGGAAGAGCAGGCGAAACAGAACGGAATGACGTCACGCCTGGCGCTGCCGGGCAGCCGTAAAGCCGCGCTGTGGGATTATTTTGTTCGCAGCTATGGCGAGACGGCGGGCGAGATCGAGGACGACTTCCATACCCTGTTTGGCGAAGCCTTCCTCCATGCCTATGACATGGAGGTCAATCAGTACAAAGACTCACAAAGCGGATCGGAAGAAAAATGAATATCGCAACGGCTTCTCTCTCCCGCCAGGGGACGCGCGCCAGCAACCAGGATCAGACGGGAGAAACCATTGGGGAACGTTCAGCCTGCTTTGTCGTCTGTGACGGCATTGCGGGCCTGCCGGGCGGCGAGGTGGCCGCTGAGCTGGCCCGCAACAGCATTATTTCCCGCTTTGACGGCGACAAGCACCTGAATGCGCAGCATATTCGTGACTACGTCCAAACGGCGAACCGCACCATCCTCAGCGAACAACAGGCCGTGCAGGACTATCGCCGGATGGGCACCACGCTGGTCAGCCTGTTTATCGACAGGGATTACCGTCTGGCTTACTGGGCGCACGCTGGAGACAGCCGCCTGTACCTGTTTCGCCGCGGCTGGCTGTGGCACGTCACCACCGACCACAGCCTGGTGCAGCAGATGAAAGATGCCGGGCATCAGACCGACGATCTCAACAGCAACCTCCTGTATCTGGCGCTGGGTATTGAGAATGGCGGACCGGAAGCGAGCTACAGCGATGTCGTGCAGGTTGAAGACGGTGATGCGTTTTTACTCTGCACCGACGGTTTCTGGCACGGCGTCAGCGAAGAGCAGATGAAACAGTCGCTGCACATGGTCAATACGCCACAGGAGTGGCTGACCTTGATGAACCAAATCATTCAAAAGAATGCTGAACAGGAGGGCAATGCTCAGGATAACTATACCGCCGTGGCGGTGTGGATGGGCAACCCTCAGGACACCACTTTGCTGCATACGCTCTCTGACGCAGCACAATTTCTTCCCTGCGGAACTGATTAGACACACAAGGATTGATATGAAACTTTGGCTATCGGGTTTGGCTCTTCTGACGGTGGCGACCACCGCACAGGCTGAAAACTTCCGCATCGTGCAGTCTCCTGCGCAGAAGCTGGATATCTGGATCGACAACATTAAAGACAATACGCCGCAAAGCTGGTGTAAGGCGGACGTGGCGCTGCGTATCGTGGCGAACGGCAAGAAAGAGGTTTCTGTGCTGGAAAACTTCGTGCCGCGCCTTGGCTCGCTGCTGGAGCACCAGTGCAGCAAACTGAATACCCTGAACTGGACGCTTAACGATCCGGAAGGCACGACGCTTGCCCGGGGCACAGCGGCTAAAGCGCAGGACTGGGCGCTGGTGGTGAAACAGCAGGAAACGGCGGCGGCAACGACCACCACCTCAGGCGCGCTGCTACCGCCTGACCAGAATCCGGAGACGCACACCGTGGCGGCAGATCGTACGCCATGGCAGGAGTTCACCCTTCAGGACGGTTGCCACCTGCGCACCTTCTGGGAGGGCGGTTCCTCCGCGCCAGCGCTGTTTATTCCCGATTCCGACACCACTCGCTGCGGCAACGGCAGCTGGCTCAGCGGCCACACCGTGGTGACGCAGAATCGTAACGGGACGCAGAAAGCGATTCCGGTCACCTACATTCACGGCTTCCCGGTGATGGGACTGAACAACGCGGTCGATCCTGAAAAGGCGCTGATCACCTCCGTCAACAAAGAGCGCATGGTCTTCAGCACCCCGAACAGCGACCAGAGCTGGATGATCCTACCGTACGACAGCACCCTGAACGGCTGGAAGAGCAACGGCACGGTGGCGGTGGAAATCACCCGTGAGATCGCCAGCGACGACGCCAGACTCCAGGCGCGTATCGCAGAGGTGAAGAAGATCTGGAGCGCATGGGTTGCACCGGGCGCGGAGCTGAACGTTGTTCTGATTGACACGCTGCGTCCGCAGCTACGCGATCCGGCTGTGGGCGCCTGGCGCGCGGCGAATTAAGGAGGGGCTATGAATACGCTTTATCAACGTCTGGCGGGTGAGTCGATTAGCGACGCGCTGCTTCGCCTGGAAGCCGAAATCAAAGCTCGTCCGGCGGATGCCGATCTGCGCGCTGCGTTTGTGCAGTTTCTGATCCTCAGCGGCAACTGGGCGCGCGCCCTGACCCAGCTGAAAAGCTGGCTGGCGCTGAAGCCGCAGGCAAAACCAACCGTGACGCTGCTGGAGCAGGCCATTCAGGGTGAACAGCAGCGGGCGCGCGTGTTCGCGGGAGAGGTACGACCGGCAATGCCCGAGGCGCAGTGGCCGTGGCTGACCACGTTAGCCCAGGCGCTGACCGAAAGCGCAGGGCATGCGCAAACGCTGCGCCTGGCGGCACTCGAACAGGCCCCGGCAAGCCGCGGGCAGGTCACGCTGGAGAATGAAGAGAGCCACACCTTTGAATGGCTGATGGACGGCGATGCCCGTCTGGGGCCGGTGTGTGAAACCCTGGTCAATGGCCGCTATTTCTGGGTGCCGTTCTGCGCCATCGACACGATCCGTTTTCAGGCTCCGGACAGCGTGACCGATCTGGTGTGGCGTCATGCGCTGGTCCGCCTCACGGACGGCACCGAGCAGGTGTGTCAGATCCCGGCGCGTTATCCGTTTGCTGACGGAGCGCCAGACAGCGTTAAGCTGGGGCGCACCACCGAGTGGCTTCCACTCGACGATGACGGCACCCTGTATGAAGGCATGGGGCAGAAAGCCTGGCTGAGCGAGCAAAGCGAAAGCCCGCTGCTCACCCTGAGCCTGGTGACGTTCGCCGCGGATGGCGCGGATGAGTAATCCCGCTGGCGAAGGCGATCTGCTGCGCAGCGGCTGGCAGGCCCGCAGCAGGCAGGAGAAAGTGGGGGCGCGCGACAAAATGCAGCCGTCACTGCTGGATCGCCTGACGGATAACGATCCGGAAAAAAAACGCGAGTCCGCCAACAGTAATCTGATTACCCACGCCGCGCTGCGTCGTAACGTCCTGCGGGATTTACAGTGGTTGTTTAACACCATTAACCACGATGTCTCCAGCGATCTGAGTGGTCTGACGCAGGTGAGCCGTTCTGTCGTTAACTTTGGCGTCGCGCCGCTGGCGGGGAAAAGAATGTCCGATATCGAATGGCACGACATTCAGCGCAAGCTCACCGAAGCGATTATTAACTTTGAACCGCGGATCCTGCCGCAGGGGCTTCAGGTTCGCTGCGTGTCCGATACCTCCTCATTAGATCTGCACAACGTGCTGTCTATCGAAATCAAAGGCCGCCTGTGGTGCGTACCGTATCCGCTGGAGTTTCTCTTTCGCACCGACGTCGATCTTGAGAACGGCCATTTTGAACTGAAGGATGCGGGGTAATTATGGAAAGCAAACTGCTCGAATATTACAACCGTGAACTGGCCTATCTGCGCGAGATGGGCGCGGAGTTCGCCGAACGCTACCCAAAAGTGGCGGGGCGGCTCGGCATGCGCGGCATCGAAGTGGCGGATCCGTACATTGAGCGCCTGATGGAAGGTTTCGCCTTCCTGACCTCCCGCGTGCAGATGAAAATGGACGCCGAATTTCCACGCTTTTCACAGCGTATGCTGGAGATGATTGCGCCAAATTACCTGGCGCCTACGCCGTCGATGGCGATCGCTGAGATTCAGCCCGACAGCAGCCGGGGCGACCTGAGCAAAGGCTTTATTGTGCCGCGCGGCACCATGATGGACAGCCTGGCGCTGAAAAAAACCGGCGTTACGTGCAGCTATACCACGGCGCACGAGGTCAACCTGCTGCCGTTAAAAATTGAGCGGATCGAGCTGGGCGGCGTTCCCGCCGATCTGCCGCTGGCCCAGCTCGGCCTGAGCCAGCGGGGGATCAGCAGCGCCTTACGGATCCGCATTGCCTGCGATGGCCCGCAGCATCTTGGGCACCTGGATTTTGACCGCCTGGAGTTCTTCTTAAGCGGCCCGGACATCGAGGCGCTGAAGCTGCTGGAGCTGGTGATGGAGCACCACGCGGGTATTGTCTGCCAGACGGTCAGCAAGCAGCCCCAGCGCCAGCTGCTGTCGTCTGACGCCCTGCGTCAGGAAGGCTTTGATGCGGATCAAGCGCTGCTCCCGGACGATCTGCGTAACTTCGACGGCTATCGCCTGTTGCAGGAGTACTTTGCGTTCCCGGCGCGTTTTCGCTTCATCAGCCTGAGCGGGCTGGGCAAGCTGATCCAGCGCTGCGAAGACGAAAAAGCGTTTGATATCTTCATTCTGCTCGACAAGAGCGACGATCAGCTGGAGCGCGTGGTGGATGCCAGCCACATGGCGCTGCACTGTACCCCGGTGATCAACCTGTTCCCGAAAGTGGCGGCCCGGCAAAAGCTGAGCGAAAGCCAGCATGAATACCATCTGGTGGTGGATAACATCCGCCCGCTGGATTATGAAATTTATGCTGTGAAAAAAATCTATGCCAGCGCGGATGGTCAGCGGGACGACCAGACGTTTCGTCCGTTCTGGAGTACCTGGAGCGGAGACGCAGGCAACTACGGCGCCTATTTTTCCTTGCGCCGTGAACAGCGCGTCCTCTCTGAACACGCGCTGCGCTACGGCACCCGTACGGGCTATATCGGCTCGGAGGTCTTCGTCTCGCTGGTGGATGCGCAGCACGCGCCGTGGCAGGAGAATTTGCGCTACATTTCCGCCGAGGTGCTGTGTACCAGCCGCGACCTGCCGCTGATGCTCCAGCAGGAGCTTGGGCAGTTTATTATGGCCGACTCCATGCCGGTGAAGGCGTTAACCCTGCGTAAAGGCCCGACGCCGCCGCGTCCGGCGCTGGCGGAAGGGTTCAGTACCTGGCGGCTCATCAGCCAGCTGCAAATGAACTACCTCAGCCTGATGGACAGCGAAAACGAAGAGGGCGCTGCCGCGCTGCGTCAGCTGTTAGGGCTGTACGCTAACCTCGCCGAGACGCCGGTTGCCCGTCAGGTGGATGGCGTTCGTCACTGCGTGCTGGAGCCGGTGCACCGCCGCGTGCCGGAACCCGGCCCGGTGGTGTTCGCCCGCGGGATCGGCATCACCCTGACGGTGGACGAACGCGCCTTTTCCGGTGCCAGCCCGTGGCTTTTCGGCAGCGTGCTGGAACGCCTTTTTGCCCGCCTGGTCTCCATCAACAGCTTTACGGAGTTCACGCTCAAGAGCCAGCAGCGCGGCGAAATTGGCTACTGGGCGCCGCGCATGGGTAAAAGGGCGCTGGTATGAGTGAAGTTGCCCCAGCAACGCTGCGCGTGCATCGCCTGACGCCGCTGCCCGATGCGTTCTGGCGCGGAGTGCGCGAGACGCCGTGGCGCTACGATCTGTTCCAGCTGTTAAGACGCATTGATGCCCAGGGCGGTGAACGTTACCCGCTGGGGCGCGCGCCGCTGCCTAAATTTGAGCCGCTGCGTATTGGTCAGCAGCCTTCAATGGGGTTTGCGCCGTCAACGGTTGCCGAGGTCCGGCAGCGGGAAGAGAACGGACTGCATGAGGTTTCCATTCTGAGCTTCGGCCTGTTTGGTCCTAACGGCCCGCTGCCGGTGCACATGACCGAGTATGCCCGCGAGCGTATTCATCATCATCAGGATCACAGCCTCAGCGCGTTTGCCGACCTCTTTCACCACCGCCTGACGCTGCTGTTTTACCGCGCCTGGGCGGACGCGCAGCCTGCCGTTTCACTGGATCGCGACGACAACAGGCGCTTCGAAGGGTATCTTGCATCGCTGATTGGCATGGGTCAGCCCGGCCAGATGTCGAAAGGCAGCCTGAGCCCGCATGCCCGCTTTACTCACGCCGGGCACCTGACCCGCCACGGGCGGGACCCGGAAGGGCTGGAGAAGATCCTGCGCAACTATTTCAACATTCCGGTCAGGTTGGTGGCCAATGTACCGCAGTGGATGCCGCTCTCAACGCGGGAGCAGGCACAGCTGGGTGAGGGGCGTCGCCTGCCGCGCATGGGGGAGTCCGCTTTTCTTGGCATTGCGGTACGCGACGTGCAGCATAAATTTCGTCTTGAGATTGGCCCGTTGAGCGCAGACGAATACAACCGTTTTCTGCCGGGCGAAGGGTGGGTCACCGAGCTACGCGACTGGGTGCGACAGTACGCCGGGGTGGAATTTGAATGGGAAACACGGGTGATCCTGCGCGCCGATGCGGTGCAGGGCGCCACGCTCGGCAGCGCCGGGCGATTAGGGTACAACACCTGGCTGGGCCTTCAGCCTCAGCCTGTTCCGCGTGGCGATCTGGTGTATCGCGCAGAGCGATAATCCTTCCGTATACCGAATCATTGTTAATGGAAACTAACATGTCAGAAATTAGCCGTGCCGTGCTTTTCGGCAAACTGGATACGCTGTTATTTACCTCTCTGGAAAGCGCGACTGCCTTCTGTAAGCTGCGCGGCAACCCGTACGTTGAGCTGGTGCACTGGCTGCATCAGCTGATGCAGCAGCAGGATGGCGATCTGCAACAGGTCATCCGTCACTTCGCCCTTGATGAACAGCAGCTGACGCGCGATATCGTGGCGGCGCTGGATGCCCTGCCGCGTGGCGCGAGTTCCGTCTCTGATCTTTCCGAGCATATCGACAGCGCCGTCGAGCGCGCCTGGGTCTACGGCTCGCTGAAGTTTGGCGTCAGCCGCATCCGCGGCGGCCATTTGTTGATCGGCATACTGAAAACGTGGAATCTGGCTAACGTGCTGAAAAGTATTTCGGCGCAGTTCACCCGTCTTAACGTCGAGGTGCTGATCGAGCAGTTCGACGCTATTTGCGCCAGCAGCAAAGAGAGCCAGCAGGCCGCCGCCGCTGCGGACGCGCCTGCCGGGGCAGTACCGGCTGCGCAGGGCACGCTGGCGCAGTATGGTCAGGATCTGACGGCGCGCGCCCGGGAAGGGAAAATTGACCCGGTGGTGGGGCGCGATGAAGAGATCCGCCAGATGGTCGATATTCTGATGCGTCGTCGCCAGAACAACCCCCTGCTGACCGGGGAAGCTGGCGTCGGGAAAACGGCAGTGGTGGAAGGGCTGGCGCTGCGTATCGCTGACGGCGACGTGCCTGAGCCGCTGCAAAACGTTCAGCTGTGGCTGCTGGATATCGGCATGCTTCAGGCCGGAGCGGGCATGAAAGGGGAATTTGAGGCGCGCCTCCAGGCGCTGATTAACGAGGTGCAGTCCAGCGCCACGCCGATTATTCTGTTTATCGATGAGATCCACACCCTGATTGGCGCTGGCGGCCAGCAGGGCACCGGCGATGCCGCTAACCTGCTCAAGCCTGCCCTGGCGCGTGGGCAACTGCGCACCATCGGCGCGACCACCTGGGCGGAATACAAAAAATACATTGAGAAAGATCCGGCGCTGACCCGCCGTTTCCAGACCGTACAGGTTCACGAGCCGGATGAAGCGAAAGCTGTATTGATGCTGCGCAGCACCGTGTCGCCGCTGGAAACTCATCATCAGGTTTTACTCCTCGACGAAGCGGTCAGCGCGGCGGTGAAACTGTCGCATCGCTATATTCCTGCGCGTCAGCTGCCGGATAAAGCGGTGGCGCTGCTGGATACCGCCTGCGCGCGCGTGGCCGTCAGCCAGAGCGCGCCGCCTGCCCAGCTGGAAGACTGCCTGCGTCATCTGGCGGCCCTGGACGTGGAGCTGGAGATTGCCGAACGTGAAGCGCGCGTGGGGGCGGGCGATCCGGCGCGCGTGGCGTCATTAAGCGCCGAACGTGACGCGTTCGAAACCCAACGCGAGGCCCTGGCTCGTCGCTGGGAAGAAGAGCGCACGCGGGTGCAGGAAATTATCCGTCTGCGTGCCGCACTGTTTGCGGCGAGTGATGAGGATACGGCTGAACTGCGCGGCCAGCTGGCAGAACAGCAGCAGGCGCTGAAGACCTTACAGGGTGACGAACCGCTGCTGTTTGCCGCGGTCGATGAAAACGTGGTGGCTGCGGTGGTTTCGGACTGGACCGGGATCCCGCTGGGCCGGATGGTGAAAAATGAGATCGACGCGGTGCTGAACCTGGCTGATACGCTGAACCAGCGGGTTATTGGTCAGCGTCACGGTCTGGATCTGATTGCCCGTCGGGTAAAAACCTCGCGGGCGAAGCTTGACGATCCGAACAAACCGGTCGGCGTATTTATGCTCTGCGGGCCGTCCGGCGTGGGCAAAACCGAAACCGCGCTGGCGCTGGCGGAATCGCTTTACGGCGGCGAGCAGAACGTCATTACCATCAACATGAGTGAATTCCAGGAAGCGCACACCGTTTCGACGTTAAAAGGTGCGCCTCCGGGCTATGTGGGCTATGGTGAAGGCGGCGTCTTAACCGAGGCCGTGCGCCGCCGTCCCTACAGCGTGGTGCTGCTGGACGAAATTGAAAAAGCGCACCCGGACGTGCACGAGATCTTCTTCCAGGTCTTCGACAAGGGCTGGATGGAGGACGGCGAAGGGCGTCACATTGATTTCCGTAACACCATTATTATTCTGACCTCTAACGTCGGCACCGAGCTGATCGCAGCCATGTGCGCCGACCCGGAACTGATGCCGGATCCTGACGCGTTAAGCGGCGCCCTGCGCCAGCCGCTGCTGGAGGTGTTTCCGCCTGCGCTGCTGGGCCGCCTGCTGGTGGTCCCGTATTACCCTCTGAGCGACGAGATGCTGGGGCAGATTGTGCGTCTTCAGCTCAGGCGCATTCAGCGTCGTCTGGAAGAGAATCACAATATTATTTCTGAATTTGACGACAGCGTGGTCGAACAGATTGTTCAGCGCTGTACCGAGGTTGAGTCGGGCGGGCGTATGGTGGATGCGATTCTGACCAATACGTTGCTGCCTCAGATGAGCCAGATTTTACTTACCGCCAGCCGCAGCGACGAGCAGTACCGACGTCTGCATGTCACCTGCGAGCAGGGCGAGTTCCACTGTCAGTTTGCCGCGTAATAATCATCAAGAGAACTGTAAAAGATGACGGATAATGATAACAATCGGACTGTCCCAAACGCGCTCCCGGTCGGGTACCGTTTCAATGAGTTTGAGATAAAAGAGGTGATTGGCGGCGGCGGATTCGGCATCGTCTATCGCGCCTGGGATCACCAGCTCGAACGCACTATCGCTATCAAAGAGTTTATGCCTTCCTCCCTCGCCGTGCGCGGCGAGGATATGACGCTGGTGCTGCGCAGCGAGCGCTTCGGCAAAGCGTTTTCTGCCGGTCTGAACAGCTTCATTCAGGAAGCCCGCCTGCTGGCGCGCTTTAACCACCCGAACCTGCTGCACGTGCTGCGCTTCTGGGTGCAAAACGACACGGCCTATATGGGGACGCTGTTTTACAGCGGCACCACGCTGTCGCGTCTGCGCGAAGAGAAACCGGAGCTGATTAACGAGGCGTGGATCCGCCGCATGCTGCCAATGCTCTTCGGCGCCATCAAAACGATCCACGATGAGGGCTACCTGCACCGCGACATCTCGCTGGATAACATTCAGATTCAGGATAACGGCCTGCCGGTGCTGCTCGATTTCGGATCGGCGCGCCGCACCATCGGTAATCTCTCGGATGAGACGGAAACCATGCTGCGTCCGGGGTTCGCGCCTATCGAGCAGTATACCGACGACAATGAAAGCGAGCAGGGGCCGTGGACGGATATCTACGCGCTCGGCGCCGTATTGCGCACCCTTATCGTTGGCTCTCCGCCGCCGGTCAGCGTGGTGCGTTCGATTCAGGACACCTGCAAACCACTGGTGGAGCTGATGCCGCAGGGGTATTCCATTCCGCTGCTTCAGGCCATCGACAAGGCGCTGGCGCTGCATATGGAAGACCGTCCGCAATCTATCGAGGAGTTTGCGGCGCTGATCGAGATGCCCGTCGCCGGTATCGACGAGGTGCTGACCGCGAAGAAGACCGGCACGATGCTGGTGCCGGTGGAAGAGGAGACATCTGCTTCCGCGCTGGACTGGCGACGTTACAAGCTTCCGGGGCTGGTGGCCGCGGGCGTGCTGGTTGGGGTGGTTGCCGGTGCGATGCTGTTCGGCGGCGGCAGCCAGGAAACGCCAGCGCAGACGGCGCAAACCCCTGCCGTGAGCCCTCCGGCTGAAACCTCCGCCGCAGCGGAAACCAGACCGGCAACGGCCGACGTGAGCGAGCCGGTAGCGCCACCTGCTACGGCGCAGCAGAGTGCGTCGCCTGTCGACGCCAGCCCGGTCGCGCTGGTCTATATCCGCATGCTTGATGGCGAGACGCTGAAGGTGAACGGCGAGCCGAAAGCGCTGCGTCCGGGGAATAACGGTTACGCATCGCTGAAACTGCCTGCAGGCGAGACCCGCATTGAACTGGAAGGCAATGGAAGAACGCGTACCCAGACGCTGGATATTGCGAAGCCAGGCACCTGGCTGGTGAATCCGTAAGCCTGCGGGTAACAGGACGGAGCGAATGTATAACATCAAGTTTGTCTATCTGTTCCACGAGAACGTCTCGCCAGCGCTGTTTGCGAAAATAATCCGCCCGTCCGTTGCCGGACAGTGGATTATGTCGGTTCCCGACCATTCGCTGCGCTCGCTCTTCACGCGCTACGATCTGCTGCGCACGATCACTGGTGCGAATCCTTATCAGTCCGGGCGCAATACCCGCACGCTGATCGCGCAGGATTTAGAGATGGGCAGAGTGGTTGCCATTGACGAAAGTTTTCGTGACTGGTCATCAGTAACGGAAATTTTTTATATCAACGCCAAAGGGCAACTCCAGGCTGCCTCGCTGGTCGGCCTGGGCTGGTATCCGGTGAGTACGATTGTTGACCGCTACGAAACCATGGTGAGAACGTACGGATCTCGCCCTGCGCCAACGGTACTGCCAAAACAGGTAGTGAAATCTAAAACGGCACAGGTGCCGGATGAACCTACTCCCGGCAAGGACGGTAAAACCTATGCCGGGCAGCTTCAGAAGATGACCAAAGCAGAACGCTGGCAGGCGCGTAAGGATCTGATTGCGAAGGGGAGCAATAGCCTTTATCCGGATGCCCAGATCGCCGCGAAACGTCTGGCGGCGAATAATATCGCGGTGGAAAAAGCGAAGCTTGCGGAAAATATTTATAAGACCGTGAACCCGCTGGAAACCACACCGGGCGTGCCGGAGGGATGGACAGATATCAGTAATGACGATGCGCTGTTAGGAAAATTCGGGCTGAACAAATCCATGCTCTTTGACGATGATACGTCCCCCAATTTTCTGGCGCGCGTCTATCAACCGAAGCCGGAAGTGTTTGGTGCAGATATGAACCCCACGCTGGTATTCAGGGGATCGCGCGAGCCTGGTTTCGCCTCTCTGTCTGAGAATGTCTCCTCTCTACTGACCAAAGGGGAGCTGGCGCCGGTGGTAAACGGGGCTGACTGGTCGAATAACTTCTCACAGGGCATGGGTATGGCTTCAGATTATTATAAAAAGGCCGTGAGTATCGGTAAGGAGCTGGCAAGGTCAGGGCAGAATATTGATATTGCCGGTCATTCCCTTGGCGGTGGTCTCGCCTCTGCAACCTCTATGGGCAGCGGGAAAGCGGGGTGGACGTTTAACGCCGCCGGCCTCAATGCCGGAACCGTAGAAAAATACGGCGGTAAGATATTAGGCAGTACGGATAATATCCAGGCGTATCGGGTTGAAGGTGAACTGCTGACGAAGATTCAGGAAGTTAACCCCTGGGAAGATCTGAAAACGATGAAAGGGCATGTCCCTTCGTGGATCCTCAAAGAGGAAATCTCTGCGCTGAGCCCTAATGCTGCCGGAATACCCCATGATCTTCCCGGTGGAACCGGAAGCGCGCTGGACCGCCACGGAATTAATCAAGCGATTGATTGCATAGAGCAACAGAAGGATGAGGATATTTCGATAATCGGGAGTCGATTGTGAAAAAAGGGTTGATGGCTTTTGTCGCGTTATGTTTTTTATTCATGATTCAGGGGTGTAAGCAGGATATGGACCTTAATCCACAGGACTACTTCAGCGGCCAGCAGCTTGAACTGGCGAAAGCGATTGAGGAAGGCGACGTCGATGCGGTGAAGACGCTTGCGCCAGACAGCGACCTTAATCAACCAGGAAAGCAGGATATGACCCTGCTTTTCTGGGCCCTTGGCAACGCAATTAATGATAAAAAAACGTCGAGCCATTTAAAGGTGATTACGTTGCTAGTTAAGGATGGCGCAGATCCGCTCCAGCCTCGACCGCAGGGAAAAAGCAGTCCTGCTGAATTTGCCCTAAAGGGAGACAGTGCGGACTGGATCGACGCGATGTTGGACGGTGGCCTCTCACCCAACGTGAAAGATAAGGTTTTCCACGAACCGATCGTCTTCCAGTCGCTTAAAGCGAAAAATACAGAGACGCTGGAAGCCATGCTCGATCGCGGTGCTGACGTCAACTCAACCAACTCACTGGGTAAAACGCTGGTGTTTGATGCGCTGGATAACCAGTCATACGATCATGTCTTGTTGCTGCTCGATCGGGGAGCGGATCCGTCAATTAAGGCCAAAAATGGCTGGTCGATGAGCAATGCGCTCGCGGACGCGCTGAATGGACTTGACCGAGGCAGTGAGCAATACGAGAAATTAAACGAAATAAAAGAGAAGCTCATCCAGAAGGGGGGCGAATGGCCACCCGCGCCGGTTAAGTGATTGCTCAACTGTCATGAACGCCAGAGATAAGGTTTTCGTTTTCTGGGGATGCATGGATGCCCTGGCCATTGTGCTCTATTGTGCCCAGTCCGTGCGACATGACAGGATCCCTTTTATTTCCGATATACACGCCTTCAGTACGGTTGTGAACACGCTGTCTGCTGGTGGGTATAGCGCTCTGGTTATTCTTTTCTTTATTCTCGATTTCTTGTTGTTGCTCTCTTTTATTGCCTCAGCATGGTGCTTCTTCGCCCGGAATTTATACGCGAGAAGACTGGCGCTCTACCAGGAAATACTGCGTCTGGTTGGATTTCGCTACTCAGTTTCCCTTTTTCCCCTGGTGTTAAGTTTCACGGGCGTGATGAATGTCTGGCTAAATGGCTTTTTGTTCTTTTTGTCAGAGTTTCTGAAAATCTATTCCCTGTGGATTTATAAATATGAAGGGGAAAGGCCCCCGGTTAAAGAGTAAGACGGCCAACAACCAGAACATTCACGTTTAAAAAAACCTTGCGTTAAAAATACTCTCAGCATAGACCATTACGGAATAAAGATTATGCTCAACCGAATTACCGTTCAGCTCCCGGTTGAGGGGCTGCTTTTCTGGAAACTCTCCGGCCGCGAGGCGATGTCGGAGTCGTACGCGCTGACGCTGACCCTGCTCGGCACGGATGCGCGCCTTGACCGCAGCAGGCTGCTGGGTCAGCCGGTCACAGTGACCATCCCCACCCAGAACCTGCTTACCCCCCGCTATATCAACGGTAAGGTGACGCGCGTGGCGGTGAGCGCCGTGGAGCTGACGGGCACCCGCTATGCGGTCTACCAGCTGACGGTGGAGCCGGACCTGTGGCCGATGAAGCGCGACCGTAACCTGCGGATTTTCCAGGGCCAGACGGTACCACAGATTGTGAAAACCCTGCTGGGTGAGCATCAGGTTAACCTCGAAGACAAACTCACCGGCAGCTACCGGGTGTGGGACTACTGCGTGCAGTATCAGGAATCGAGCCTGGACTTCATCAGCCGCCTGATGGAGCTGGAGGGGATTGCGTATCACTTCAGCCACGAGGCGGACAAGCACACCCTGGTACTGACCGACGCCGCGACGCAGCATCAGCCGTTCAGCGGCTATGAGGTCATTCCTTACCATCAGACGCCGTCCGGCGGCAGTACGGATGAAGAGGGCATCAGCCAGTGGGCGCTGGAGGACAGCGTGACGCCGGGGATTTACAGCCTCGATGATTACGACTTCCGCAAGCCGAACGCGTGGCTTTTCCAGGCGCAGCAGAACCCGGCGTCACCGAAACCGGGAAGCATCGACGTGTACGACTGGCCGGGGCGCTTTGTGGAGACAGGCCATGCGGAGTTCTACGCCCGTATCCGTCAGGAGCGCTGGCAGGTGGAGCATCAGCAGATTCAGGCGACGGCCACGGCGGCGGGCATTGCGCCGGGCCACATCTTTACCCTGACCAACGCGCCATTCTTCAGCGATAACGGCGAGTATCTGGTGACGGCGGCGGGGTATCACTTCGAGGAGAACCGCTACGCCAGCGGCGAAGGTGAAACCATTCACCGCACCGATTTCACCGTAATCCCGGCGTCGGTGTCGTACCGTCCGGCGCAGAGCACGGCGTGGCCGCGGACCTACGGCCCGCAGACGGCGAAAGTCGTGGGGCCGCAGGGGGAGAGTATCTGGACGGACAAATATGGCCGTGTGAAGGTGAAGTTCCACTGGGACCGTCTGGCGAAGGGTGACGACACCAGTTCCTGCTGGGTGCGTGTCTCCAGCGCATGGGCGGGCCAGGGCTACGGCGGGGTGCAAATCCCGCGCGTGGGCGATGAGGTGGTGGTGGACTTTATCAACGGTGACCCGGACCGACCGATTATCACCGGGCGCGTGTATAACGAAGCCAGCATGCCGCCGTGGGCGCTGCCGGCTGCGGCGACGCAGATGGGCTTTATGAGCCGCACGAAAGACGGTTCCGTGGACAACGCCAACGCCCTGCGCTTTGAGGACAAGGCGGGCGCAGAGCAGGTGTGGATCCAGGCTGAGCGTAATATGGACACCAGCGTTAAAAATGATGAAACGCACAGCGTCGGGGGCGCACGCAGCCATTACGTGAAGAAAAATGAGCTGCATCGTGTTGAAGCGAACCAGATCCAGGCCGTGAAAGGCGGAACCGAGATCCTGACGGGAAAAGGCAAGCTGGATGCAGCGGTAGAGCAGTATGTCATTGCTTCCGGGACCAAGCTGCGGCTGGTCTCGGGTGAGAGTGCTATTGAGCTTAACGCTAACGGCAAGATTAACCTGATTGGCAAAGAGTTTAACTTTTTCGTTGAGGGAGATGGGTATATCACCACGGGTGGTAAGCTGCATCTGAATACCTCGGGAACCAAGCCGGGCACAACGGCACCGGGATCGGGGCATAAAGGGGATATTGATGCGGCGGTGCAGGAGAAGTTTGCGCCGGGAAAGGAGAGTAAGGCAGGTGCGGCTGCAAGCGCGCCTGCCGAAACCTCTAAAACTGCAACACCCCCATCATCAGGTGTGCCTTCAAGCGGATATGGCAAGGATGTGGATGGTCTTGTAGACAAATCACCGACCATGAAAAATGACATTGCGACTTTAAAGAAACGAGGCTGGGCATTCGAAGAGGGTGAAGCAGGCAAGGGAACGTTTGCTAATCGTCAAACGCGAGTTATTACCGTTGATAAAAATGAGCTTGGTAATCCGAAGGCTGTTGTTCAGTCTCTGTCGCATGAAAGTGGCCACGCGTTATATGAACCTAACATTGATGTTTCATCGCGCGATGCCTACCTGAACAGTGCACTTAGTGATGAAGGCGCTGCAACACTGAATAATATCCGGGTGCAGCGTGAAATCCTGGCCAATAAGGGAGGGGATATAGGTATTGCAGGCAATCCGGCAAATCAGTCACAATATAATCGAATCTACGATTCTCTCGAACGCGGGGGTATTAAGGAAAGTGAAGCGCGAACGCAAATAGGCCGCATCTTTGGTAAAGGCGAACAAACGTCAACCACAGGGCAATATTACGAAGATTATTATGGCGGTTGGTATGACAAAAATTATCCATAGTATAAAAACGGGTGCGGTACTTGCGGCTTTATTAACGACGGGAATGGCAGGAGGTAACATGCAGAAACAGGATCTTTGGCAGTTCATTGCAGAAATGAGCGCATCACTCAAAACGTTGTCCGTTAACAGTCTGGATAACGCTCCGTTGTCATTCAAGCTAACGAAACAGAATGAATATATCAATTTCTACAATGCCGACGATATCCAACTGGCGGATGGAACGAACATTACTGCAATTGATTTACGTTTAAGCAAAGAAAGTGAAGGTATGGCACCGTTACTGAATTTTTCACCGTCCGGCCAGTGCATCACTCTCGACACGGTTAAAAAACATTATCCGCAGCTGACGTTAACTGATTATCCACGAGGCCGCTCGGAGAGCGAAGTGACGAGTTATACAGCGCCAAAGGATTTGAATGGTCAAAAAGTGAGCTTCAGTTTCACGGTTAAAAACCCTGACTGCCTGGGCGTGGTCGTTATTAGCGCAGACTAAAAAAACTGATTCCTTGACTCACCACTTATTGATGTGGTGAGAAGTGTAATATGTATCATGGTAAATGACGATAACCGTGAAAATACGCCTTTCTGCCTGTCTTTTTTTGCCCTGATATCAACATTTCTGAACAGTTATGAAGTTTTCGCTCAGACTATGTCATCCATTCTGACAAAACAGGATTTTTCCGTGCAGATCAACGACCAGCCTGTCGCCTTGGGCGACAGATGGACGCCTGATATTGCCCGTAAAATTGACGTTCCGGTGGAAGGCTGTTTTATCGGTGAGATTCCTTTTGATGGAACAAACTATAAATTCTACCAGCATCAAAAGGCTGGGTGGAATATACAGTTCTTATCTCTGGTGGGATAAAGCAGAAAGAAGCGTTGACGATTATATCGTCTCCCAGGTTACGCTGGCTGCCTCAGATATTTCAACGCTGCGTGGAGTTCAGGTGGGTTCAACAACCAGAGAATTGAACAATGCATACGGCGATGGTCAGGTCGAAAATGATTCAGGGGAGCAGTGGGTTTCCTATAAATTGGGTAAAAAATTACTCTTTTTGAGGTGAAAGACAGTAAGGTTGTGCAAATAACCATGTATTACGAAAATGGTACTTCAGAATAAATTATGACCAAAAAATATCTGGAAGTCGTATTGTTCACCGCTTTATTGACAGGCGTCGTTGAAACGTCATCGGCACTTGAATTATCGCAATACGATAAGCTCGATACGGTCAATCGCATCGTTAACGACAGGGAAGTGACAGACAATCTCAGGACGCTGCTGGGAAATCATTACCAGACCTTAATTGATAGCTTTGATGCCTTCGGTGAACCGCATACCACCACAGGTGGCGGATTGTTTGTTGAAGGTTGGTTAAAAGATCTCTATCAGGAGAATGCATCCGTGCTGGTTATCAATCCTGACGGCAAAATCTTTGCGGCCTGGGTGGTTTCGGAGTCGGACGTAATCCATTACCAATCCTCTGGTACTAGCCCGGGTATTAATGCTGATATCCATCAATGGGCTGCCAGGTTCAATACGATGCAGTTTGCAACGAACAGCCAATTGAGACCTGTGTTTGACGGGGTTTGGGCAGGCGGGGTTGGCAACGACTCGACGTTAACCCTGAGGTTAGCTGAATCTGGCAACCGTATCACCGGGTCTTATTGCTATATCTTCCTGAGAGGCAACCGCATAGATTGTCCGGAAAATGATGAGCGAAATCTTAGCGGTACGATCGCTGGCAATCGTGCCAATGTAGAGTTCAACTCATCGTTTGGCGGCGCAAACGGACGAGCTGTTCTGGAAATAAAGGGGAGTGAAATGGAATGGAGTCTGGTAACGCCTCCTCAAAAAGGAAATGATTATGCTCCGCAGCGTTATACGTTACGTAAAGCCGCTTCGGTTCATCACGCTGAAACCAGAAAACTGGACACCGAAAAGTTCACCATCTCTCTGATAAACAAGTGCGGGCGTTTCGAGGGCAAATGCGACCAGATGGTTTATCTCGGCGTGCGCAAAAGCGATAACAGTACGATCTCCTTAAAGGGTAAAACATTACACGACTCCGCAGGTAAAATAATCGGCTCAACGTACAAGAATGGCGAGACCGTTTACACCGTAACGTATGCACCTGTGAAATTGGTTGTCAGCAAAGGCAGTCATGTTTTAGTCGAACAGTCAGGCCAGTGGCTTAAATAACTATACAGCCAGCCAAAAGGCCAGCACGGATTGGCCTCTTTTGTTTCTCACAATATTAATCATCCCGAGTTCACTTATGAAATACACCCTCCAGGAAGGTTCGTTTTCCCTTTTTCCTGCCGCCTGGCAGGATAACAGCATGAACATCATTCGTGATGACGAGAGCGGATTATCCGTGGTGGTCAGCCGCGGCGTTATCCCGGATGGCAGCAATTACGAACAAGAGTTTCACCGCCAGTGGGATGTGCTGCGTTCTCAGATGGGTGAGATCGCCCAGAGCGAATTTCAGCACGTAAAAGCCGGGCCTGACGGAAAAATTAACGGGCTGGAAGTTGAGACCATCTTTGACCGTAACGGCCAGCGCCTGTGGCAAAAACAGCTTGCCGTGCAGACGCCGGACAAACCGGTACTGATGATTTTTACCCTCTCGGCCTTAAAAGCCTTTACGGAAGAGGACGAGGCGCGCTGGAGCGCACTGAAGCAAAGTCTGACGCTAAACGACAACCGGAATGTGTAAGGCATGAGCGATAACAACGCGGCCCGTAAGGGCGACGAGATTATTCACTCCAGCATTTTTGCTGATATAACCAGCATTGTGGCGGAAGGTGCCGCCTATGCGGTGATTGGCGCGGCGGTGGGGGCAGCAGCTACCGTGGCGGCGCCACTGCTGGGAGCCGGGGCGGCAGCCGCAGGCGTGGCGGCGATCGGATCCAGCTGTCTGCTGAGCGGCATTATTGGGGGTGTCCTGGCGAACGTTGCGGGGATCACCGACGATATCAGCAACGCCACTGAAGGGCTGGGCAACGCGCTTTTCCCGCCGTCGCCTGCGGGTAAGATCACTACCGGTTCCAGCAACGTTCTTACCAATGCGATCCCCGCTGCACGCGCAGCCGGGACCTTGACGCCTGCCGATACTCCTTCCCCTGAGCCGCAGTCTCCGGGCAGCTTTGCCGACTACGCGGGCATGCTGCTTGCCGCTGCCGGACAGTTCGGCAGCGAAATGTGGCAGCCGAGCGTGGCCTCTGCCGCTGCCGGGACCTCGCCGCTGGAAGAAGACAAGGTGGCGTGCGAGAAACACTCCGGGCCGCAGTATCTGGCGGAAGGCTCGAAAAGCGTCTTTATCAACGGGCAGCCCGCGGTGCGTGCAAAAGATCGCACCACCTGCGAAGGCACCGTTTCCGACGACGTCTCCCCGAACGTGATCATCGGCGGCGACACCCTCACGGTTCGCGATATTAAAAGCGGCAAAACGCCGGGCCTGGCGCTGGGGATGATTGCGCTCTCCCTGCTGCGCGGGCGTCCGGGCAAGATTCTGAAAAACATGCCCTGCGCGCTGGCTGCTGCCGGTGGCGGGATGCTGGCTGATATGGCCGTCAACGCCATGTTCGGCTCCTCGCACCCGGTTCACGCCGCTACCGGCGTGAAGGTGCTGAATGACGACGACGAACTCGATTTCTCGCTGCCGGGGCGCTTTCCGCTACGCTGGCAACGCAGCTACAACAGCCTGACCACCCGCGAAGGGCTGTTTGGTCTGGGCTGGGCTACCACCTTTGACAGCTATCTGACGCTGGAAGAAAACAACGCCACCTGGTTCGATGAAACCGGGCGCGAGCTGAGCTTTGAACTGCCGCCGGTCGACCGCGCGTTTTACAGCATCAGCGAAGGCATTATCATCCGCCGCAATGAGAGCGGCGACGTGGCGATTGCCGACGATGACGGCGCGGTGTGGCGTCTGTATAAACCGACCCGCGCTAACCCAGCCATCCTGCGCCTGGCCTCCCTCAGCGACGAGTACGGCAACGCGTTGCTGACAGAATGGGATGAGCACGGGCGGCTGGTCGGTCTGCACGATGAGCCGCGGGCGATCGATGTCACCCTGCGTTATGAAAATGAACGTTTCCCGCAGCGGGTTACCTCGGCGAGCCATTTCGACGGCAACCAGACATGGCCGCTGATGCAGTGGGGGTACGACGTGCGCGGCCAGCTGGCCAGCGCAACGGATGCCTCCGGCGTGGTAACCCGTGAATACCGTTATAACGATGATGGCCTGATGGTCTGGCACCGTCTGCCGGGCGGTCTGGAGAGTGAATACCGCTGGCAAAAATTCGACCACTGGCGCGTGGTGGAAAACCGCACCAGCACCGGCGACGGCTGTCGCTTTAGCTACGATTTAGCCGCCGGGCTGACGACCGTCGTTCACTACGACGGCCAGACGCGAAAGCATTACTGGAACGCGCTGAACCTGATTGTTCGCTACGTTGACGAGCGCGGTGAGAACTGGCGCTACGAGTGGGATGACAACGAACTCCTCACGCGCCGCATCGATCCGCTCGGTAATGCCGTTACCTTCGTCTATGACGACATGGGTAACCGGGTGCAGGAGATCGACGCCGACGGCAATACCCGCACCACCACCTGGCTGGAGCACCGTGCGCTTCCGGCCTCCATCATCGAAGCCGACGGTAGCGCCACCCGTTTCCGGTATGACGAACATCACGGGCTGAAGTGCGTGGTGGATCCGATGGGGCAGACCACGCTGCTGCGTCGGGACGAGTTTGGTCAGGTTGTGGAAGAAGTTGATGCCGCCGGCAACAGCCGCTACCAGGAGTACAACGAGGCCGGGCAGATGGTGCGTGTTACGGACTGTTCGGGCCGTGTGACACAATACCGTTATCATCCGCTGGGCTGGCTGGTGGCTGAGATAAGCGCCGACGGCGAAGAGACGCGTTACCGCTACGACGCCGCAGGGCGTCCGGTGCAGCTCGACCGCCCGGAAGGCTGGACGGAATCTCTCAAATGGAACGAACGTGGCCTGCCGGTGAAGCATGCGGGCGCCGACGGGAAAGAGAGCGAGTTCAGATACGACGAGGCAGGGCGCTTAACCGCCACCCGTAATACGCAGGGTGAAGAGGTGCGTCGCCGCTGGGACAGCCGCGGGCGTCTGATTGCCCTGGAAAACGAAAACGGCGAAGCGTATCAGTTCCGCTGGGGTGCGGACTCGCTGCTGCTGGAAGAGGTGGGGCTGGATGGCGTGGCCTCGCAGTATCGCTACGACGCCTGCGGGCGTACGATAGCGCGCACCTTTGCCGCCGGACATCCGGAGGCCATTACCCATGCCTTCGCCTGGAGCGCGAGCGGCCAGCTGGTCGCCCGCACCACGCCGGAAGGGCAGACCCGCTACCATTACACCCCGTCCGGCCTTCTGAGCCGGATTGGGCTGCATCCTGCGCTTTCAGTCGATGCCTGGAGCGCCGAAGCCGAGCAGGAGCTTGTGTTTGTGTATGACGCGCTTGGACGCGTCACGCGCGAAACGGGCGAACACGGAGAGCTGGCGTGGCAGTATGACGCCCTCGGTAACCGCACCTCCGTCACGCTGCCCGATGGCCGGGAGCTGAAACAATTCTACTACGGCAGCGGGCATTTGCTCAGCATTGCCCTTGATAAGCTGTCGGTCTCCGACTTTACCCGCGACGAACTCCATCGTGAAACCAGCCGTACGCAGGGGCTGCTGACCACCCGCAGCGAATACGACCGCCTTGGCCGACTGCATCGCCGGGACGTTTTTACCGGCAATGCCCAGCGCCCGTCGCCGCGCCGCTGGTCCCGCCGCTGGGATTACGACTATCGCAATAATCTTGTCCGCGAAGAGCGGGACGATAACCCGTTCAGTTGGTACCGCTGGCAGTACGACAGCGCCGGACGTCTGCTGGTTCAGGACGGCACGCTGCCCGGCCAGGAGCAGTGGCGCTGGGATGCGGCCGGGAACCCGCTTGAGGGGGCTGCTGAGAAAGTCACGCACAACCGTCTGACGCAGCTCAACGGCATTCGCTGGCGTTATGACATCCATGGCCGCACCGTGGAGAAGGATAACGGCCAGACCCGCTGGCACTACCGCTACGACGGCGCGCACCGCCTGACGGAGGTCATCAGCCAGCCGCGGGACCGCAACAGGCCGCAGACGCAGGTCAGCTTCCGCTATGACCCACTCGGACGACGCATCAGCAAAACGCGTCGCCAGATGCTGGGCGGCCAGCCAACCGGTAAGCCTGTCACCACGCGGTTTGTCTGGGAAGGGTTCCGCCTGTTGCAGGAAGTGCACGGAGAAGTGCCGCTGACCTACGTCTACAGCGATCAGGACAGCTACGATCCGCTGGCGCGTATCGACGGGGTTGATGCCCCGGAGATCTTCTGGTTCCACTGTCAGCCCAACGGTACGCCGGAGCGGATGACGGATAGCGAAGGGCAGGTGCGCTGGGAAGGGGTGAACAGCGCCTGGGGCAAACTGCTGCGGGAAAGCGAAACGCAGGTATCAGGATATTCCCAGAACCTGCGCATGCAGGGGCAATACCTGGACCGCGAGACAGGGCTGCACTACAATCTGTTCCGGTATTACGACCCGGACTGCGGACGGTTTACGCAGCAGGACCCGATAGGGCTGGCGGGGGGGATAAATCTTTACCAGTATGCGCCGAATGCGCTCAAGTACATTGACCCGCTTGGATTATGTAAGGTTAAAAGCGCAAGAGCGCGACAAGCGAAAATGCTAAAGGATGATGTAGGATATAATATTAGTCCAAAAAGTTGGGACCAATATCCTGCAATTGG
Source organism: Enterobacter cloacae complex sp. SYL003 (assembly GCF_049236925.1). Lineage (NCBI taxonomy): Bacteria > Pseudomonadati > Pseudomonadota > Gammaproteobacteria > Enterobacterales > Enterobacteriaceae > Enterobacter > Enterobacter cloacae complex sp. SYL003. Next base: position 351,765 of record NZ_JBMKJK010000001.1, read on the forward strand.
TCGCGATGGTACATTCATTACGGACAAAAAAGGAGCGTTGAAATATTTCAATGGCATTGAAGACGGAGATGTAACTATATCTAAGTCTCTTTCCTTAATAATTGAAAAAGATATGGGGTTATATCCAGGTTCACTAAGTGAAGGATTTAATATCAGAAAGATTGGCGGAATCTCTAATATGCAGCCACGAAGTCCATTAAGTGGTAATGATTATTTCTTAGGTCCGGGTCAACATTTACCTGGTGGGGCTCCAGAAATGGTGATAAATTCCGTACCAACATCAACTCCAGTAGCTATAAGGGTGAATGTAAATTGAATAAGATGCCAAATGAAGCGATTATTGTTATTGATATAGCTGGGAACCTTATAAAAACCCGGGCTTTTGGTCAGCATTTTATTAAAAAAATGCAGGTATTAGGTTTTTCATTATTAGATGAGTTTATGGTTAGGCCTGTAAGCGATGATCTGGATAAGCAGAGAATTATTAGAATTCTAATTAGCGAGGGTGCTCTTTTTTTATATGGGAATGGTTGGTATCCATCAGAAGTGATGGAATATTACAAAGATCAAGGCATAAATTTCGGCAATTATAAGATTATATATTGGAGTGATAAAGATACGTACCATATAGAGGAAAGGTAACCCTCCAAAAATAAAAGATGTAAAATATATCCTAGGTATTTATGGATTTTATTTTATATGCCACGCATTTCGCCTGATTCCCCTCCCTTGATTTTATTCGCCATCCGCTTGCCGCTTAGTAGAACCTGCTCTAAGGGGGGATTGAGAATATTATCCATAACCGCCTGACGCAGCTGAACGGCATTCGCTGGCGTTATGATATCCACGGCCGCATCGTGGTGATGGTTAACTGTCAGACTCACTGGCATCACCCGGTTTGTCTGGGAAGGGTTCCGGCTGTTGCAGGAAGTGCACGGGGATGTGCCGCTGACCTATGTCTACAGCGATCAGGACAGCTACGATCCGCTGGCGCGAATTGACGGCGTTGATGCCCCGGAAATCTTCTGGTTCCACTGTCAGCCCAACGGCACACCGGAGCGGATGACGGATATCGAAGGGCAGGTGCGCTGGGAAGGGGTGAACAGCGCCTGGGGCAAACTGCTGCGGGAAAGCGAAACGCAGGTATCAGGATATTCCCAGAACCTGCGCATGCAGGGGCAATACCTGGACCGCGAGACAGGGCTGCACTACAATCTGTTCCGGTATTACGACCCGGACTGCGGACGGTTTACGCAGCAGGACCCGATAGGGCTGGCGGGGGGGATAAATCTTTACCAGTATGCGCCGAATGCGCTGGGATGGGTGGATCCGTGGGGGTTATCGTGCAGAAATAGCTGGAATGATTTCCAGAGCAAAACTCGAGGTGCTTTTGCTACAAGAGGTCATGCTGCACGGGCCTACCGAGCTACTCATGGAATTTCAAAGCCAGATTTCCCTAATCCGGCGACATACCTCGATGCAGGAAAAATTAGTAGGCATTTAGAACTATTCAAGGGAGGGGTTACTAAGTTCGTTTGGGGTATTAATCCTGAATTTAGTCATTTAGGTCCTCCAGGAGGCCACTTTGTTATGCCAAGGACCGTTGCTGATGACTTAATTAGACGTTCGGGTGGGAACATTCCAAAGCTTGAAAGATTGTTAGGGTTAAATGCAGGTGATCTCGGAGACGCTCCTTTAAGAGTTGATATTAATAATCCGACAGGTTTAAGAATGCCAACAGGAAATGAACGAGGAGCAAATGAATTTTGGTTGCCGGGAGGATATACTTCAGGTGGTATCCCAGAGGCGGCCATAGATCCTACTCCGCTAAATCAATTAAAGATCACACCGTTGAAAAATTAAAAAAAGGAGGCGCAATGGATAAAATAATATTTAATAATTATGGAGTAATCCTTATCGAAAGAGAAGGGCGTTTTTTTATTAGGTTTTATTCAGGGGGGATAGTTATGAAAGAAGAGGAAGAAGAATTGAGCATTGATGAGGCCAAAAAAGTTCAAATGAGTGAAAAGGATGCTTATGAGGTTTTAATAGCCATTGAAAAAAAGAAAAGCTAAATTATTGGCCTCATTTTTAATAATTACCTGTCGATCAGTAATAAGGATGGTTTTTTACTACAAACCAAAATAAGTCGCTCAATGAGGTTCTTTGTAAAAGTTAACTTTAGCCAATTATAATAGAGAACTAAAAACACGCATGGGGGGCGTTTTTTGTTCAAAGCGATTAAAAGTTAAATAAAAAATTATCTCATAGAAATCTTTAAGAAGTAATTTTCCCCTTCCACAACCATCTTGTCCGCTACTTTCGTGCCTTGCTTATCCTTGTCGGCGTGGAGTCCTTATACATTATAGCTTGAGCACGTATAAGCCCTTGCTCTAGGCGCACGCAGGGGGGCTGTCTACCCGCAGCGAATATGACCGTCTTGGCCGCCTGCATCGCCGGGATATAGTTACCGGTAATTCTCAGTGCTCTTGGTTGCACCGCTGGGATACTACCGGTAACCCGCACGAAGGCTCTGCTGAGAAAGTCACGCACAACCGCCTGACGCAGCTGAACGGCATTCGCTGGCGTTATGATATCCACGGCCGCACCGTGGAGAAGGATAACGGCCAGACGTGCTGGCACTACCGCTACGACGGCGAACATCGCCTGACTGAAGTCATCAGCCAGCCTCGGGATCGCAACAAGCCGCAGACGCAGGTCAGCTTCCGCTACGATCCGCTCGGTCGCCGCATCAGCAAAACGCGCCGCCAGATGCTGAGCGGACAGCCAGCCGGCAAGCCGGTCACCACCCGGTTTGTCTGGGAAGGGTTCCGCCTGCTGCAGGAGGTGCACGGGGATGTGCCGCTCACTTACGTCTACAGCGATCAGGACAGCTACGACCCGCTGGCGCGTATTGACGGCGTGGAAGCGCCGGAGATTTTCTGGTTCCACTGCCAGCCCAACGGCACGCCGGAGCGGATGACGGATATCGAAGGGCAGGTGCGCTGGGAAGGGGTCAACAGCGCCTGGGGCAAGCTGCTGCGGGAAAGCGAGACGCAGGTATCAGGATATTCTCAGAACCTGCGGATGCAGGGGCAATACCTGGACCGTGAGACAGGGCTGCACTACAATCTGTTCCGGTATTATGACCCGGACTGCGGAAGGTTTACGCAGCAGGACCCGATAGGGCTGGCGGGGGGAATAAACCTTTACCAGTATGCGCCGAATGCGCTGGGGTGGGTGGATCCGTGGGGGTTGAGCCGTAAATGTAAGGATCCATCTAAAGAAGCTACGAAATGGCAAGGTCAAGGTGATTACAAAGGTATAGATGTCTACAAAAATAGGAAACTGAAAAAAGGCACGATTTTGTATGCATTATATCCGAACGGTGATACTCCTCCATCATATGCGGTGACTTATCCAACCGTTAGGCAAAACAAAGGAAATGCTATAGGCTACCATGAAGCGCTTCAGGTTAAAATTGATCCTCATCGTACATTAAGAACGCAAGTAAGAGCTTATTATGTCAGCGAGGATATTGATGTCGCATATGGAAGAGCATTGGCTAATAACATTTATGGCCGAGGGGGAGGGATACAATTCTTTATCCCTGAGGAATTTAGAAATCTACTGATACCGGGGAAGGTTATAAGCATATGATTGATTTTGAAATTAACATCGCAGATGGCAAAGTTAAGTTAGATAATAAATATCTTTTCATACAACGGGAGGATACGTTTATAGTTTCTGAACTTTACAAATATCTTGAATCAAAAAATAAAATGCAAAGATTAATTCCTTATCATTATATCGTTAATACCGTTCGTTGGTTTGATAAGAAATTTGAGCTTATAATACGCCCATTATGCTTTAGCAATTTTCCATTTATGGTGCAATTAATTTATAAAGAGGGTGAGTATTATCAGGCAATAAGTGATTGGAATAAAGTTTCTAACATTGATATGTTAAACAAAGAAGTTGATTTCTTATATCGTTGGGTAGCAGAGGAATATGATCTTGGCGAACCAGATGCAAAAGAAAAACATAGTGTAACATGGCGTTTTGAATGGGGTGATATTACTGTCTGCTATGACATTAAATCATTTAATTGCGGTATCTATATAACATGGAATTAACTATCAAATAAGTATCGCATGTTGACTGTTTTTTGATCTTTTCTTTTTTAATAATCGATACGCATAAACATATCAATGGTGTACCACGTCCACAGGTGGTCGATTCAGTGTAGTTAATGAGGGGTAAATAATTGCACACGTTCCTCTAGATCTCATTCTTAATGAAATCCGTGTAGCTGATTCCACAGATTGGAGCCTTCGAAAATAAAATGCCCCAGTATGAATTAGGATTTATACTACGGATTATTACTTGATAAAAAGCCCAGCGCAAGCATTCGCTGGAACTATGACATCTTCTGTTAAACTGTGTAGAGCTCTAACGAGCGTGCCCGCTGCACTGTTGCAACTTTTCAAGTGCATATCTTGAATAAATTAATGGTGGAACATTACAGCTGCTAGGGATAGGACGCAATTACCCTATGATTTAGTCGGTGTGGATCTTACCGGCCGCCTGAGGCGCAGTCGCACCGACAGGGATGGTCCATGCACGCACTTCTTTTACGCCAGCAGTGAAGTAGATTTGCAGATTCAGCAGCTCATAGCCCGCGCGGATCACGCGGTTCAGGCCCGGCTCTTCCAGACCCGGCTCGGCCATTAAATCTTCACGATCGGTGTCGTTCATTTCAGCGATATCGGATTCAACCGCGGCGCAAACCGCCACCACTACAGAATCTTCACCGCTCGAAGATTTTGCTGAGAAGATCCCGCACAACCGCCTGTCGCAGCTGAACGGCATTCGCTGGCGTTATGACATCCATGGCCGCACCGTGGAGAAGGATAACGGCCAGACCCGCTGGCACTACCGCTACGACGGCGAGCACCGCCTGACGGAGGTCATCAGCCAGCCGCGGGACCGCAACAGACCGCCTGACGGAGGTCAGCTTCCGCTACGATCCGCTCGGGCGACGCATCAGCAAAACGCGCCGCCAGATGCTGGGCGGCCAGCCAACCGGCAAGCCGGTCACCACCCGGTTTGTCTGGGAAGAGTTCCGGCTGTTGCAGGAAGTGCACGGGGATGTGCCGCTGACCTACGTCTACAGCGATCAGGACAGCTACGATCCGCTGGCGCGTATTGACGGCGTTGATGCCCCGGAAATCTTCTGGTTCCACTGTCAGCCCAACGGCACGCCGGAGCGGATGACGGATAGCGAAGGGCAGGTGCGCTGGGAAGGGGTGAACAGCGCCTGGGGCAAACTGCTGCGGGAAAGCGAGACGCAGGTATCAGGATATTCCCAGAACCTGCGTATGCAGGGGCAATACCTGGATCGCGAGACAGGGCTGCACTACAATCTGTTCCGGTATTACGACCCGGACTGCGGACGGTTTACGCAGCAGGACCCGATAGGGCTGGCGGGAGGGATAAATCTTTACCAGTATGCGCCAAATGCGCTGGTATGGGTGGATCCGTGGGGGTTGAGTAGGTGTTCTGGAGGTACCCGCTTAACTGTTAATAAACCGAAGATTTTAAGCAGCACAAAGCTGTCATCAACTGAGAGAAAATTCCTCGAAAGACAGTTTATGAAAAAAATGAATGCCTTAAACCGAGCGGCTCAAAGAGGAGAGTTAGTTTGGTCTCCTGGCACCCATGAGGTTAGGATTTCATCTTTGCAAAGTTCTTACAGGCAGGCTGTTTCTGCACGCTTTGAAAAAATGTTTGGTTCAGCACCTGATCTAAGTAAATTAAACGCTGATCATACTGTTGATTTAATTGTTGGAGGTTCGCCTACACAAAGATTACAAATGCTGAATGAAACTATTAATAAAAGTGTCGGTAGTTCTTTGAAAAATGCAGGCAGAAAGGCGGGGCTTCAGCCCGGAGATGCCATCAGTGAAATAATATTTCAATAGGGGGTAAAATGAATAAATCTATTAATATACAGACGGATACTGCCACATTAGTAATTTATGATTTGATGTCATTGAAGCATAGGATTAATGATGATGCAGATTGGTGGAGTCTTCCAGAAGATGAAGTTGAAGAAATAAATAAAGGGAATGTATTATTTCTCAATCTTGGAGATGATGGTAACTATAAAGTTGATATTAAAAGTGACATTGGTGAATATGCCGGATCGTTATTTTTAAACGTACCTACTGGAAAGGTTTTCATAGGGGCGGGAGAGGATGTCACTGGCGGAGATCTGGAGCCAGATGATTCAGATGCTATTTCAGGTGAGTTTATTACTTTAGAACCAGGTAGTTACGAGGTTAAATATAAAAAGCATGGTTCAGATGTGCTAATTTCCTTTACAAAAGCAACGTTTACTGAAAACTCATTAGAAGAGGGTGTTTATCTCTGAATAAAAATCCACGCCCTGGCGTGGATTTTTTCATCCAAAAAAATGTTAAAATGAAGAACCATAGATCAGAGACAAAAAGGCACTTCTAGTTATACTTGTGACTTTTTACATAAAATCAGTAAGGTAATCAAAATGTATTTTTTAGAAAGAAAAGATGCAGAAAAAATGCTCTTTGAATTTTTAAAGAGAACTTTAATAAAAGAATCTGATATTGAAGAGTTAATGAGCATGGCAACTAAACATGATTCAGGCCCTCCGATGAAAGGTATAATGTATAAGTATGACAAAATGGAGAGAAATGAACTCACCGCACAAGATTTAGATGATCTTAGTACATTGATGCATTTTTATGGCCCGTGATTAAGCATATCAATTCTTTTCTTTTAAAATATTATAATTCCAGAGCCTGGAAAGCTATCAACAACCAAATAGATAATATTTTTATTATTTCTCAGAAAAGATATTCAAATCAAAACTAAATTTAAGGTTGTTATTCTTAATGATAAAAACCTGAAGCCTCATTGGAATCTTGAGGCCGTTCTAAAGAGTAAAGTCAGCATCAATATCAAAAACTTTCAACATCGTCCATGTATAAAAATAATTTTTTATTAAGAGAGAATATGAACGCTGACTTCAAGTTTATCTGAGAAAACAACGTGCTAGAATGGATTTTCTGTTCAAAAATTATTAGACTAAACATACCTCGCTTAGATGCCGCAAAGGTCGATCCTGTACGCCAATTAGTCTTTGCGATAAGCGAACCAGAACCATTACCAACCGTTTTGAAAATCTTCAATTTTTATACCTATGATATGAAGCTTAACACGCTGTCTCGGTCAGGCCCTGCGTGTTGAGATCGAAAGCGCCCCAAAATATTAACTATAACTAGTGGCAAAAGAGGGTTGCATAAGCAGTTCTAACAAGTGGCTGATAAACTGTGCTGAGAAGCAAAGGATGAGCACTGTTTACTTTGTCATATTTACCTATATAAAACCAGTCAAAGAGATTGACGCAGCGATACCTGCTCATGTGGAATGGCTAGAAAAGGGGAATTCAGAGCGGATCTTTCAGGCGTCCGGCATACTGATACTGTGAATCGGAGGTGTCAGTCTCGCTAAGTGCTAGTGTCAGGCCTTACTTGGAGAGCATCTACGCGAGAAGTCTTTACAGACTTTAAGTTTGAGACTCTGAAATCATTACTTTTGTACCCAGCTTGAAGACAGTTCTCTTAGACAATAACTTTTACCCTGCAATAAAAAATCCACCCCTAAGCGTGGATTATTCCCGTTCATAAAAATTAAACGTAAACAAGAAGTTCATCACATCGCCATCTTCAACAATGTAATCTTTTCCTTATGCACGCATCTTGCCTCCTTCTTTCGCGTCTGGCCCTTCCTGACCCAGCTCGGCCATAAACTCTTCACGGTCGGCATCGTCCAGTTCAGCATTATCGGATTAAACCGTGGCGTAAACTACTACCACTAACGAACCTTCACCGCTTGAAGGTTCTGCTGAGAAGCTCACGCAAAACCGTCTGACGCAGCTCAACGGCATTCGGTGGCGCTATGACATCCACGGACGCACCGTATAGAAAGATAACGGTCAGACCATCTGGCACTACCGTTACGACGGCGAGCATCGTATGACGAGGGTCATCAGCCGGCCGAGGGACCGCAACAGGGCGCAGACGCAGGTCAGCTTCCGCTACGATCCACTGGACCGCCGCATCAGCAATACGCACCGCCAGATGCCTGACGGCCTGCCAACCGGTAAGCTGGTCGCCACGCGGTTTGTCCGGGAACGGTTACGGCTGTTACAGGAAATGTGCGGGGATGTGCTGCTGACCTACGTCTACAGCGATCAGGACAGCTACGACCCGCTGGCTCGTATTGACGGCGTTGATGCCCCGGAAATCTTCTGGTTCCACTGTCAGCCCAACGGCACGCCGGAGCGGATGACGGATAGCGAAGGGCAGGTGCGCTGGGAAGGGGTGAACAGCGCCTGGGGCAAACTGCTGCGGGAAAGCGAGACGCAGGTATCTGGGTATTCCCAGAATCTGCGGATGCAGGGGCAATACCTGAACCGTGAGACAGGGCTGCACTACAATCTGTTCCGGTATTACGACCCGGATTGCAGAAGGTTTACGCAGCAGGACCCGATAGGGCTGGCGGGGGGGATAAACCTTTACCAGTATGCGCCGAATGCGCTGGGGTGGGTGGATCCTTGGGGGTTGAGTAGATGTTCATCCTCAGGTAAATATAAGCTTGGAACAATTCTGGGACGTACAGTTTATAAAAATACTGTTGATATACATCCTGGGGTTCCTAAGTCAGTTCATACGTCAGTTCATCCTTCAATCAAAGCGAAAGTTAAGGATGGTTGGACAAACGTTGATTTGATGAAAAATGGCTATGCTCCGATTGGCACAGATGGAAAACAAGTCAATCTTCATCACGTTCTTGGACAAGAACCTGTACCAATGGTGGAAATTCTTTCATCTACTCATAAGTTGTATCATAAGCAATTGCATGGATTAATCGAGAACGGTGGTAGTTTTAGAAATACTCCTGAACTTGATAGACAGTACATTAGATTCAGAAGGGCGTATTGGATGTTGAGAGCATTAGAATTTTAATAGGGTGTAAAAATGATGACTATCAAAGCTGCAATTGAATATTTGAACAATAATGCGACAGACGAAGTTTTTTGGTTAGGTCAAGTTGATATAGAACAGATTGATTCACTTGCAGATAACCTAGGCATTATACTCCCTCATGATTTTCGAGAGTTTTTACTTTTGGTTGGTGGCGGAGGGGTGATTGGAGAGGAGATTTCAGGAATAGTGGATAATAATGCTCTTGAAGAGTCAGGAGGTGCTGTTTTTTACGATACAATATATTGCCGTAAAGAATTTTCACTTCCTGAAAATTATGCTGTTATACATCTAAAAGATGATGAAGTTTGCTGGTGTATAGATTCAGGCAGTGAGGGTTTTGGAAGGGTTGTTAATTATGACCTATTTTCCAAGAATACGACAAACATCATAAGCCCTTCGTTTTCTGTATTTTTTGATAATTATGTTAAGTTGCGGGCGTGATTAGTGGAATGAATGCCAATTGTATTCATGAGCATTTCCCAAGCTGATAAGGTCCAGGAGAATTTGGACCTTATTGTACGTATTCTATTGCTTCTAAATAGTGGTTGTTGATTATATGTTAAGTGATTAAATGTTGAAAATTAAGTATGAAATAATACATTTCCAAACAAATACAGCAACAATATCATTTATGATTTAGTTTCACTAAAACATAGAGTTAACGATGATGCAGATTGGTGGAGTCTTCCAGAAAATGAAGTTGAAGAAATAAATAAAGGAAATGTATTATTTCTCAATCTTGGAGATGATGGTGTCTATAAAGTCCTTATTAAACATGATGTTGATGAATTTACCGGGGCGCTATTTTTGAAAGTACCTTCTGGAAAGGTTTTTATTGGGGCGGGAGAGGATATCACGGACGGCGATCTTGAACCTGATGATTCAGATGTTATATCTTGTGAGCTTATTATTTTAGAGCCGGGTAGTTACGAAGTTAAATATAAAAAGCAAAGTTCAGAAGTTCTAATTTCCTTTACAAAAGCAACATTTGCTGAAAGCTCTTTAGAAGAGGGAGTTTATCTCAGAAATGAATCCACGCCTTGGTGTGGATTTTTCATTTAAAAAACAAATGTTAAACAATCAATTCATCACGTAGCCATTTGTAACAATATTCTTCCTTCTGCGCATCTCTTGCTTATTTTTTTTCGCGCCTTATTTACCCTTGCCCTTAATTAACTGTCAATATACTCGCAACGAATAACACCACCCTGAGAATAGCCCCCTGTGGCTGCTGACCACCCGCAGCGAATACGACCAACTTGGCCGACTGCATCGCCGGGACGTCTTTACCGGCAATGCCCAGCGCCCGTCGCCGCGCTGCTGGTCCCGCCGCTCGGATTACGGCTACCGCAATAACTTGGTGCGGGAAAAGCGGGACGATAACCTTTTCAACTAGGACAATAGCGCCAGCGACTACTCGTTCAGGACAGCACGCTGAGGGACAGGAGCAGTGGTGTTGGGATGCTGCCGGGAATTCGAACGGAGGATCCCCTGAGAAGATAATCCATAACCGTCTGCTGAAGGAAGTGCATAGGGATGCTCTGCTTACCTATTTTCTACAACGATCAAGACAGCTACGATTCGCTGGTGAGTATCGATGCCCCGTAGATTTTCTGGTTCCAATGCCAACTCGACTGCACCGATGACGGATATCGAAGGGCATAACTGTGGTACAGGTTCAAGTATTGGTAAACTTTTATCAGAACTTCCAGTTTGAACGATAATAAAAGTCGAGGTAATGTAATGAATGATAAAAAAATACAAATAGTTGATCTGCTGATTTCGCATAGTCAAATATTGTTACGCTCCAGAGACTATGATGAGAAACTGAGTCAGTGGGGGAGAGGAAATGTTTTGCAAAGTGCTGTACTTCACAAGGATTATGTTATATTCGATCCATTGCCAGAGGACGCGTTTGGAGCAAACGTCAATATCAAAATAGAGAATGATTTCAAATTAGATGAACATGCTCAGCGCTGTATTGTTGTACCATTTTTTATTACGGATAAACATAAGCTGAAAATCGCATCTGCAACTGAGAAATTCGATTTATATATTGATGTGAACGATAAAGTTTATTCACTCTTTTATGAGGTTTGTGAAGGGGAAGAGATTTACTATAATTTCACTCTTGTACCGGCAAAAGAAGCTATTGATGCTAAGTTTTTGCTAGATGACCCTTGGGGAGGAATAAAAGACCATCCTCTCAAAGAAGGTATTTTTTAAATTTAATACTGATCGGGGAATTAATCTCGGAATAAAAAAATCCACGCCAAGGCGTGGATTTTTTCACTCAAAACTAATCAGACGTTAAACAGGAAGTTCATCACATCGCCATCTTTAACGATGTAGTCTTTCCCTTCAGCACGCATCTTGCCAGCTTCTTTCGCGCCTTGCTCACCCTTGTAGGTGATAAAGTCTTCAAACGCGATGGTCTGCGCACGAATAAAGCCTTTCTCGAAGTCGGTGTGAATTTTACCAGCCGCCTGAGGCGCAGTTGCACCCACAGGGATGGTCCACGCACGCACTTCTTTTACGCCAGCAGTGAAGTAGGTTTGCAGGTTCAGCAGCTCATAGCCCGCGCGGATCACGCGGTTCAGGCCCGGCTCTTCCAGACCCAGTTCGGCCATGAACTCTTCACGGTCGGCATCGTCCAGCTCGGCGATATCAGATTCAACGGCCGCGCACACGGCAACAACCACAGAACCTTCAGCAGCGGCAATTTCACGCACTTTGTCGAGGTACGGGTTGTTCTCGAAACCGTCTTCGTTAACGTTGGCGATGTACATGGTTGGCTTCAGGGTCAGGAAGCTCAGGTATTTGATCGCCGCTTTGTCTTCTTCAGTCAGGTTTTTCAGCGCGCGCAGCATGCCCGCGTTTTCCAGCTGTGGCAGACATTTTTCCAGGGCAGCCAGTTCCGCTTTCGCGTCTTTGTCGCCGCCTTTGGCTTTCTTCTGCACGCGGTGAATGGCGCGCTCGCAGGTGTCGAGGTCAGAAAGGGCCAGCTCGGTGTTGATGACGTCGATGTCGTCAGCCGGATCCACTTTGTTGTTAACGTGGATAATGTTGTCGTTCTCGAAGCAGCGCACAACGTGGCCGATCGCTTCGGTTTCACGGATGTTGGTCAGGAACTGGTTGCCCAGGCCTTCACCTTTGGATGCGCCTTTTACCAGGCCCGCGATGTCCACGAACTCCATGGTGGTCGGCAGAATGCGCTGCGGCTTCACGATTTCCGCGAGCTGGTCCAGACGCGGATCGGGCATAGGAACAACACCGGTGTTCGGCTCGATGGTACAGAACGGGAAGTTCGCCGCTTCAATACCTGCCTTGGTGAGCGCGTTGAACAGGGTGGATTTGCCCACGTTTGGCAGACCGACGATACCGCATTTGAATCCCATTTCTAAATCACCTTAATATCTTGATAATCAATCCGTTAACGATAACCGATTGAAGAAAAGTAAATAACTACGCCTATTATACACGTAACCCGCGCGACGCGCGGTAAAAAAGCCCCATGGCGCCGATTATTGCGCTTTGAAAGCGTGCAGTCGATTGGTGGCTTTCGTCAGGCCGTCCTGAAGCCAAATCTCGGTGCAGCGGGCCGCTTCGTCCACCGCTTCGTCAATCAACTTCTGCTCAGAAACCGGTGGTTTACCCAGTACGAAACCAACAACTTTGTTTTTATCGCCCGGATGGCCGATTCCCACGCGCAAACGGTGGAAATTAGGGTTATTACCCAGTTTGCTGATGATGTCTTTAAGGCCGTTGTGGCCGCCATGACCGCCGCCCAGCTTGAACTTCGCCACGCCTGGCGGCAGATCCAGTTCGTCGTGGGCCACCAGGATCTCATCCGGATTGATGCGATAGAACGTTGCCATGGCCGACACGGCTTTGCCGCTCAGGTTCATAAAGGTGGTTGGCACCAGCAACCGCACGTCGGCACCCGCAAGATTGATGCGTGAGGTATACCCGTAAAACTTGGGTTCTTCACGCAGGGGCGCGCGCAGACGTTCCGCCAGCAGATCAACATACCAGGCGCCGGCGTTATGGCGGGTAGCGGCATACTCTGCGCCCGGATTGGCGAGGCCGACAATCAGTTTAATCGTCACGATTTACTTCCTAATGGGTTCCAGATCTGGCGCGTAGTTTACTGTCTGGCGCGCCGCTTGACAAAGTTCTGCCTGCTGTACACCGAAATGCGAATAATTTCTTCTTTGAACAATTAGAATTTCAAGCTGTTCAATGTCTTATTTGTAAATTTTTGTCCGGGAGTTATCTGTAAATGTGATCATTCACGCAACTCATATAAGTGGCGTTGTCTATACTTTACACACAAGGAGAAGGGGTTTTTCCCCTGACAACCCAAAGTTCCGGAGGTGACATATGAAACGCAAAAACGCTTCAATGCTCGGTAACGTGCTAATGGGGTTGGGACTGTTCGTGATGGTCGCCGGTGTCGGTTATTCAATTTTAAACCAATTACCGCAGCTTGACCTCCCACAATACTTTGCGCATGGCGCGGTGCTGAGTATCTTCCTCGGTGCGGTATTGTGGCTCGCCGGGGCGCGCGTGAGCGGACATGAGGAAGTCTGCGATAAATACTGGTGGGTGCGCCATTACGATAAACGATGCCGCCGCGACCAGCATAAGCACGGCTAGTGCCCCATAAAGAACACCGAAACGACTTCATCTGAAGTCGTTTTTTTTTGCATGACGCATTGACCCTCACGTAACGTAAGGCTTCAGAGTAGCAACACTGGCAGAACAAAAGGAGCCGTTATGTTGATTCAGGTGGGTGAACTGGCGAAACGTGCTGGGATCACCGTGCGGACTTTGCATCACTACGAGCAAACAGGGCTGTTGTTACCTTCTGCCAGAAGCGCGGCAGGCTACCGGCTTTATAACCTGGCGGATGTGCAGCGTCTGCATATGATCCAGACGCTGGCAAAAGCCGGGCTGGAGCTTGCCGAAATCAGGGATTTTCTGGAACAGCGTTCGCTGTCATTAGCGGAATTACTCGACGGGCAAATCACTTTGCTGGACAAGCAACTGCGTAGCATCCATACGCTGCGCAACCGGCTGGTGGAATTGCGTACCGGGCTGACCGACGATGCGACGCCGGATCTGGAATCCTGGCTACAGACTCTGGAGTTAATGAATATGTACGATCGCTGGTTTAGCAAAGAAGAGTTGCAGCAACTGCCGTTTGCGGTAGAGAAAGAGGCGCTGGCGGATATCTGGTCGGGTCTGGTGACGGAGGTTAAACATTTACTGGAACAGAACGTCAGCGTCACGGACGCGCGGGCGACCGATTTGGCTTCACGGTGGATGGAACGCCTGGAACAGGATACCGCAGGCAAACCGGAATTTTTGACCCGTCTGAACGAAATGCACAGCGTGGAGCCGCAGATGCAGGAGCAAACCGGCATTACACCGGAGATTACGGATTACATCACGCGGGCGTTTGCCGAATCAAAGCTCAGCATCTGGGAGAAATATCTCACTGCCGAAGAGATGGCCTTTACCCGGGCGCACTACTTTGACCGGATGATGGAGTGGCCGCCGCTGGTGGCAAAGCTACATCAGGCGCAGCGGGATAATCTCAGTCCCGCTTCTGACGATGCGCAAAAGCTGGCAGAAAAGTGGCTGGTTTTATTCCAGTCCTATGCGGGAACAAACCCGCAGACCCAGCAAAAATTTCGTCTCGCCATGCAGCAGGAGCCGCATCTGATGAAAGGCACGTGGATGACGCCTGCCGTGCTTGAATGGCTCCAGCAGGCGATCGGGGTGATGATGCAAAGACGTATCTCTGCATCAGATGACTCACAGATCCGCTAATGCAGCTTCACGGTTAGGGTAGAAGGACAATCGGCCAGGGATCGGCTGTACGCCCGCGCGCGCCATGGTGCGCAGGGGCTGGAATTCGAGGTTACTGATCCGCAGCTCGCAGCCTTCCGGCAGGCGGGCAACAAAGCGCTGGAAGGCATCCAGACCGCCGGCATCCAGCACCGGGACGGCATCCCACTTCAGCACCACAATCCGTTTGCCCGCGATGCGGGACGCCAGATCGCTGAACAAACCTTCCGCCGCGGCGAAGAACAGCGGGCCAATCACGCGCAGCACCAGCACATCGTCAGGTACCTCAACGTTAACCGGGGAGAGACGCGTCATCTGCGCGATGCGGCGCATAAACAGCAGCGAGGCCAGCACTATGCCGACGCTGATAGCGATAACCATATCAAACAGCACGGTCAGCGACATGCAGATCAGCATCACGATGATGTCGTCTTTCGGCGCACGGCGCAGCAGATTCACCACCTTATGCGCCTCACTCATATTCCAGGCCACCATCAACAGCAGCGCAGCCATGGCCGAGAGTGGAAGCCATGAAAGCAGCGGGGCAAGGATCAGCAGCGCCATGATCACCAGCAGGGAGTGAATGACCGCTGAAACCGGTGATGTCGCGCCCGCACGTACGTTCGCGGCGGAACGGGCAATCGCAGCCGTAGCCGTAATACCGCCGAAGAACGGTGCAACGATGTTCCCTAAGCCCTGACCGACCAGTTCGCTGTTGGCTTTGTGCTTAGTGCCGGTCATGCCGTCGAGCACGACGGCGCAGAGCAGGGATTCAATCGCGCCCAGCATTGCCATGGAGAACGCGGCAGGCAGCAGAGCGCGAAGGGAATCCCAGCTCAGGGTGAAGCTGGAGCCCGGCATGTCCCACGGCAGAACCAGCTGCGGCAGCAGCTGCGGAATACCGTTACCCTGTGAGCCATCCGCCAGAACATAGTGGAACTGGGAGCCAATGGTGGCGACCTGTCCACCGAGCAGGTTGACGACGCCCATCACCGCGCAGCCCAGCAGCAGAGCGGGGAGATGCCCCGGGAGACGAATGCCTAAGCGAGGCCAGACGATGAGTGTGCCGAGGGTAACGATGCCAATGGCTGCATCGCCCAGGTTGGCCGTCGGCAACGCCATAAACAGCGCGCCCACTTTCTGTAAGTAGTGCTCCGGAACATGGGCCATTTGCAGGCCGAGGAAATCCTTAATCTGCATGGTCCCGATGGTAATCCCAATCCCCGAGGTGAACCCCAGCGTCACGGAAAGGGGAATATATTCAATCAGGCGACCAAAGCGGGCCAGACCGAACAGAATTAAAAAGATGCCAGACATCAGGGTGGCAACCAGCAGGCCTGCCAGACCAAACTGTTGGGAAACCGGGTAGAGGATCACCACAAAGGCAGCAGTTGGGCCGGAGACGCTGAAGCGGGACCCGCCCGTCAGCGCAATCACAATTCCCGCAACGGCCGAGGTGTACAGCCCGTACTGCGGCGCGACGCCGCTACCAATCGCCAGTGCCATCGCCAGCGGGATGGCAATAATCCCGACGGTGATCCCGGCTATCAGGTCACGAACGAAGCGTGACGACGTGTATTTCTCTTTCCAGCAGGCGTCGATGAGGGCGCGAAAGGGCAGAACATGTGAGGAGGTTACGTTTTTCACAATTATCTATCATCCGTGTGCGCATCATCTGTCATATGAATGGCAGGTGAAGGAGGCATAAGTCATACAAATAAGTACTATAAACAAAAAAACCCGCCGTAGCGGGTTTTTTAGCCGTGTTCGATCAGTGTTCGAACATTGCAGAGATGGATTCTTCGTTGCTGATACGACGAATCGCTTCGGCCAGCATCCCGGACAGGGTCAACGTACGCACGTTTGGCAGCGCTTTGATCTCGTCGCTCAGTGGAATAGTATCGCAGACCACAACTTCGTCAATGACGGAGTTACGGAGGTTGTTTACCGCATTGCCGGAGAAGATCGGGTGAGTGGCGTAAGCGAATACGCGTTTCGCACCACGCTCTTTCAGCGCTTCAGCGGCTTTACACAGCGTACCGCCGGTATCGATCATGTCGTCCACCAACACGCAGTCGCGGCCAGCCACGTCACCGATGATGTGCATCACCTGAGAAACGTTAGCACGCGGACGGCGTTTGTCGATGATCGCCATGTCGGTATCGTTCAGGAGCTTCGCGATAGCACGAGCACGTACCACGCCGCCGATGTCTGGAGAAACCACAATCGGGTTGTCCAGATTCAGTTGCAGCATGTCTTCCAGCAGGATTGGGCTGCCGAAAACGTTATCAACCGGCACGTCGAAGAAGCCCTGGATCTGCTCTGCGTGCAGGTCGACCGTCAGTACGCGGTCAACGCCGACGCTGGAGAGGAAGTCTGCGACAACTTTAGCGGTGATTGGCACACGCGCGGAACGGACGCGACGGTCCTGACGTGCATAGCCAAAGTAAGGAATAACAGCAGTGATACGGCCAGCAGAAGCGCGACGCAGCGCGTCGACCATAACAACCAATTCCATCAGGTTGTCGTTCGTTGGAGCACAGGTGGACTGGATGATGAAAATATCACCACCGCGTACATTTTCGTTAATTTGTACGCTGACTTCGCCGTCGCTAAAGCGACCTACAGCGGCGTCGCCGAGGGAAGTGTACAGGCGGTTGGCAATACGTTGTGCTAGTTCCGGGGTGGCGTTACCAGCAAAAAGCTTCATATCAGGCACGAGAAGAACCTCAGGCATGCGTCCAGTGGTGGATAGCGTTCGCCGCAAACTGCGGGGCCTAAGCAAACGCTATCCAGGCGGTGTATTAAAGAGCGCGATGCAACGTCTGGAACAGGGTGACGTTGTCACCGAAACTCAGTCTGCGCCAGAATGGCCTGCTGTAGGGGGGAGGTGTTCATCCCGCGTGCTACAAAACCATGCAGCCAATCCGGCGCTTGCTCAAGCACCTGACGGGCGGCGGATTCGGTGTCAAATTCAGCAAAGACACAGGCCCCTGTACCGGTCAGGCGCGACGGCGCGTATTCTAACAGCCAGGAAAGCACCGCATCAACCTCGCGAAAACGTTTTCTTGCGATATCCTCGCAATCGTTGCTGAATTCACAATTTAATAACGTTTTTATTGACCGTACCGGGGTATTTCTTTTCAGGTCAGGATCTTTAAAGATGACCGGGGTAGGAATGCTCACGCCAGGGTGAACGATCAGATACCATTTTTCCGGCGGATCGACCGGCGTGAGGATTTCGCCCACCCCTTCAGCAAACGCCGCGTGGCCGCGCACAAACACTGGTACATCGGCGCCCAGCGTCAACCCTAACGCTGCCAGCTCGTCCGTTGTCAGACCGCAGCCCCACAGATGGTTAAGCGCCACCAAAACGGTTGCAGCATTTGACGAACCGCCGCCAAGACCGCCGCCCATCGGCAGGCGTTTGTCGATACGGATATCCGCACCGCTTCCCGCTGGCAGACGATCCGACGACGACGCCGTTTTCATCAGCAGGCGGGCAGCGCGCACGATCAGGTTATCGTCATGCGCCACGCCGTCGACTGGCGTCAGCAGGCAAATCTGCCCGTCCTGACGCGGTTCGATTGAGATCGTGTCGCCGTAGTCGACAAACTGAAACAGGGTTTGCAGGGTGTGATAGCCGTCAGCGCGCTGCCCGGTAATGTAGAGAAACAGGTTCAGTTTTGCGGGAGAGGGCCAGTGGGTCATCATTTAACGATCCAGTTATCCATTTTCAGCTTGATACGCTGGCTACCCTGCGTCAGCTCCATATTGGACGGCAGCGATGGTTGCGTCTTGCTGTCATACGCGCTGTACACCACTTTCCAGGTTTTACCGCCCTGGGTGTAGTTAACCTGGCTCAGACGGTATTGGTCATCAAGCGTATAGTCGGTGGCGTCACCCGGCAGGCCAAGGATCCACTGGCGCAGACTATTGAGCGGAATCGGCATCCCGGTCAGTTTGCCAATCATCTCTTCGGCGTCGGTCGCGGTGTAGTGCTGGCCTTTGTTATCGGTGATCTGCGCTTCGCCAGGCTTCGCGTTAAGCTCCAGCTCGGTGCTGCCCAGCGGGTTGAGCAGCAGCAGGCGATAGTTGTCCTGCCCCGTTTGCTGCCAGAAGAAGCGAGCATAAACTTTTTGTTCGTCAGAGAGATATGCAAATGCACCGCGGGTCTGGTACTGGCTTAATTTCAGCACATCCTGCTGGTGCTGACGCCACTGCGGTGAGTCGGGGCTTTTGCCCGGGCCTTTCGGCTGATGAACGGAACAAGCGGTCAGAACCAGGGCCGCCAGAGGCAGCAGGCGAATCATTCGGGTCATAATGATGACAAATCCTTGAGATACGTTGCAGTTATAACTGTTAATGCTAGCGTTGAAGGGTGCCACCGTCTACGTTCAAATTATCTCAAAGCGCGGCGTAAGCTATTACTCCGAAAGGGGGCAGTCTCTTTTATTGATCTCGCGCATCCTGTATGATGCGTCCTGCTAACCTTATTAACGCTGGTACTACTCCCGCTCAACATGACCCTATTAGCACTCGGTATTAACCACAAAACGGCCCCGGTTTCACTGCGAGAACGCGTTACGTTTTCGCCGGATACGCTCGACCTGGCGCTGGATAGCCTGCTTGCACAGCCGATGGTGCAGGGTGGCGTGGTGCTGTCGACGTGCAACCGTACCGAGCTCTATTTAAGCGTGGAAGAGCAGGACAACCTGCACGAGGCGCTGATCCGCTGGCTATGTGACTATCACAACCTCAACGAAGAAGAGCTGCGCAACAGCCTGTACTGGCATCAGGATAACGATGCGGTCAGCCATCTGATGCGTGTGGCCAGCGGTCTGGATTCGCTGGTGCTGGGCGAGCCGCAGATCCTCGGCCAGGTGAAAAAAGCCTTCGCGGATTCCCAGAAAGGGCATCTGAAAGCCAGCGAACTGGAGCGAATGTTCCAGAAGTCATTCTCCGTGGCGAAGCGTGTGCGAACCGAAACCGACATTGGCGCCAGTGCGGTTTCGGTTGCTTTCGCGGCCTGTACTCTTGCCCGTCAAATCTTTGAATCGCTGTCGACCGTCACCGTACTGCTGGTGGGGGCGGGCGAAACCATCGAGCTGGTGGCGCGCCATCTTCGCGAACACAAGGTGAAGAAGATGATCATCGCTAACCGCACCCGCGAACGTGCGCAGGTGCTGGCAGATGAAGTGGGCGCTGAGGTGATTGCGCTGAGCGACATCGATGAACGTCTGAAAGAGGCGGACATTATTATCAGTTCTACCGCCAGCCCGCTGCCGATTATCGGGAAAGGGATGGTCGAGCGTGCGCTGAAATCACGCCGCAATCAGCCGATGCTGCTGGTGGATATCGCCGTTCCGCGTGATGTCGAACCGGAAGTGGGCAAACTGGCGAACGCCTACCTGTACAGCGTGGATGACCTGCAAAGCATCATTTCGCACAACCTTGCCCAGCGTAAGGCGGCGGCTGTGCAGGCGGAAACCATCGTTGAACAGGAAACCAGCGAATTTATGGCCTGGCTGCGCGCGCAAAGCGTCAGCGAGACCATCCGCGAATACCGCGGTCAGGCGGAGCAGGTGCGTGATGACCTGACGGCCAAAGCGTTAGCGGCCCTTGAACAGGGCGGCGACGCGCAGGCGATTATGCAGGATTTAGCCTGGAAACTGACCAACCGCCTGATCCATGCCCCAACCAAATCTCTTCAGCAGGCTGCCCGTGACGGGGACGATGAACGCCTGACTATTCTGCGCAACAGCCTCGGGCTGGAATAGCGCCCTATACCCATTTTCTAAGACAAGGTGCATTTACGCCTATGAAGCCTTCTATCGTCGCTAAACTGGAAGCTCTGCACGAGCGCCATGAAGAAGTCCAGGCGCTGCTCGGCGATGCCGGGACCATTGCCGACCAGGAACGTTTTCGCGCGCTGTCGCGTGAATACGCGCAGCTAAGTGATGTTTCAAAATGCTTTACCGACTGGCGACAGGTCCAGGAAGATATCGAAACCGCGCAGATGATGCTCGACGATCCTGAAATGCGCGAGATGGCCCAGGAAGAGTTGCAGGACGCTAAAGCACGGTCAGAAGAGATGGAGCAGCAGCTTCAGGTCCTTCTGCTGCCAAAAGATCCGGACGATGAGCGTAACGCTTTTGTGGAAGTCCGCGCCGGTACCGGCGGCGACGAAGCGGCGCTGTTCGCCGGAGATCTGTTCCGTATGTACAGCCGTTATGCGGAATCACGCCGCTGGCGCGTAGAGATCATGAGCGCCAACGAAGGCGAGCATGGCGGTTACAAAGAGGTTATCGCCAAAATCAGCGGCGACGGCGTTTATGGTCGGCTGAAGTTTGAATCCGGCGGTCACCGCGTGCAGCGCGTGCCTGCGACAGAATCTCAGGGACGCATTCACACCTCGGCCTGTACGGTGGCGGTCATGCCCGAGCTGCCGGAAGCGGAACTGCCGGATATCAACCCGGCGGATCTGCGCATCGACACCTTCCGCTCTTCAGGGGCGGGTGGTCAGCACGTTAACACCACCGACTCCGCTATCCGTATTACTCACCTGCCCACCGGGATTGTGGTTGAGTGTCAGGACGAGCGATCCCAGCACAAGAACAAAGCTAAGGCGTTATCCGTGCTGGGTGCCCGTATCCACGCGGCGGAAATGGCGAAACGCCAGCAGGCGGAAGCCTCTACCCGCCGTAACCTGCTGGGCAGCGGCGACCGTAGCGATCGTAACCGCACCTATAACTTCCCGCAGGGGCGCGTAACCGACCACCGCATCAACCTGACGCTCTACCGTCTGGATGAGGCAATGGAAGGCAAGCTCGATATGCTGATTGAGCCTATCGTGCAGGAATACCAGGCCGACCAGCTGGCGGCGCTGTCCGAGCAGGATTAATGGATTTTCAGCGCTGGTTACGTGAGGCGGCCCGTGAACTTTCAGAAAGTGAAAGCCCGAAGCGGGACGCCGAAATTCTGCTTGAGCATGTGACGGGTAAAGCCCGCACGTATCTGCTGGCTTTCGGCGAAACCGAACTGACAGCTGAACAGCTATCGCAGCTGGAGGCGCTGCTCGCCCGCCGTAAAACCGGCGAGCCGGTGGCGCATCTGGTTGGCGAGCGCGAGTTCTGGTCACTTCCGCTGTACGTCTCAGCGGCCACGCTGATCCCTCGCCCGGACACCGAGTGTCTGGTGGAGCAGGCGCTGGCGCGGTTACCGGCGCAGTCGTGTCAGATCCTCGATCTCGGTACCGGCACCGGCGCGATTGCGCTGGCGCTTGCCAGCGAGCGGCCGGACTGTATCGTGATGGCGGTAGACGTGATGCCTGATGCGGTCGCCCTCGCGCGGCGCAACGTTGAACGGCTGAGGCTGAACAATGTTTCCGTTCTGCAAAGCAGCTGGTTTGCCGCGCTTGAAAGCCGCATGTTCGAAATGATTGTCAGCAATCCGCCCTACATCGACGAAGACGATCCGCATCTCACGCAGGGCGACGTGCGTTTCGAACCGTTGACCGCGCTGGTCGCTGCGAATCAGGGACTTGCGGATCTCGATCACATTGTGACAACGTCACGGCAACATTTGCTTCCCGGTGGCTGGCTGCTGGTGGAACATGGGTGGACGCAGGGAGAGGCGGTGCGAGCGCTGTTTACGCGTGCCGGATACGCCGCCGTGGAAACCTGCCGGGATTACGGCGGCAATGAACGTCTGACGCTGGGGCAGTGGTCATGAGCCTGTTTACGCTGCTGATCTCCGTTCACCTGGTTTCCGTTGCCCTGACCATCGGCTTTTTCATTGTCCGCTACTGGTGGCGCTACAGCAATAATCCGCTGATTAACGCCCGCTGGGTACGTATCGCCCCACACGGTATCGACACAGTGCTGTTCCTTTCCGGAGCCGGGTTAATGTGGAAGACCGGCTATCTGCCATTTACTGATAAAGGCCTATGGCTGACTGAAAAGCTGTTTGGCGTTATCATCTACATCGTTTTGGGTTTTATCGCGCTTGGGCGTCATCGTCCGCGCAGCCAGCAGACAGGGTTTATCGCCTTTCTGCTGGGTCTGGTGGTGCTGTACATCATCATTAAACTCGCCACCACAAGAATACCGTTACTGGGGTAAGTCATGAGGTCCTTAGCCGATTTCGAATTTAACAAAGTGCCGCTATGCGATGGTATGATCCTGATTTCAGAGATGATCCGCGACGATTTCACATCACAGTACGTTTACGCTGAACTGGAAAATCTGGTCAGCCTGGCGCGCGAAGAGATCAATCAGGCACGTCCGCAAGACTGGCAATTAGAGAAGCTGATTGAGCTTTTCTACGGCGAATGGGGTTTCTGCGACACGCGAGGCGTGTATCGCCTGTCTGACGCACTGTGGCTGGACCAGGTGCTGAAAAATCGACAGGGTAGCGCCGTCGCGTTGGGCGCCATTTTACTGTGGGTTGCGCACCGACTGGATATTCCACTGGTGCCGGTCATTTTCCCCACGCAGATGATTTTGCGGGCGGAGTGGCTGGACGGTGAGATGTGGTTAATCAATCCGTTTAACGGCGACACGCTGGATGAGCATACGCTGGACGTCTGGCTGAAAGGCAACATCAGCCCGATAGCGGAGCTGTTCAATGAAGATCTCGATGAAGCCGATAACGCCGAAGTGATCCGCAAGCTGTTGGATACGCTGAAGTCTGCGCTGATGGAAGAGCGTCAGATGGAGCTGGCCCTGCGCGCAAGCGAAGTGCTGTTGCAGTTCAATCCGGAAGATCCGTACGAAATCCGCGACCGCGGCCTGATTTATGCGCAGCTCGACTGCGAACACGTGGCGCTGAATGATTTGAATTACTTCGTCGAGCAATGTCCGGAAGACCCGATCAGCGAAATGATTCGCGCGCAGATCAACGCGATCGCGCATAAACACATTACACTGCATTAATCTTAATTCCGATTCACACCTGAATAAGGCGATCCTATGAAACAAAAAGTGGTTAGCATTGGTGATATCAACGTGGCAAACGACCTGCCGTTCGTGCTGTTTGGCGGTATGAACGTTCTGGAATCCCGCGATCTCGCTATGCGCATCTGTGAACACTACGTGACCGTGACCCAGAAGCTGGGCATCCCGTACGTGTTTAAAGCCTCTTTTGACAAAGCCAACCGCTCCTCCA
The DNA here is from genome assembly GCF_049236925.1 of Enterobacter cloacae complex sp. SYL003. NCBI lineage: Bacteria > Pseudomonadati > Pseudomonadota > Gammaproteobacteria > Enterobacterales > Enterobacteriaceae > Enterobacter > Enterobacter cloacae complex sp. SYL003. The sequence goes on from NZ_JBMKJK010000001.1 coordinate 375,881, forward strand.
TTCACTCCTACCGTGGCCCGGGCCTGGAAGAGGGGATGAAGATTTTCCAGGAGCTGAAACAGACGTTTGGCGTGAAAGTGATCACCGACGTGCACGAAGCGTCTCAGGCACAGCCCGTGGCTGATGTGGTAGACGTGATTCAGCTTCCGGCGTTCCTGGCGCGCCAGACTGACCTGGTAGAAGCGATGGCGAAAACCGGTGCCGTGATTAACGTGAAAAAACCGCAGTTCGTGAGCCCTGGCCAGATGGGTAACATCGTCGATAAGTTTATCGAAGGTGGTAACGACCAGGTGATCCTGTGCGACCGTGGTTCAAACTTCGGTTATGACAACCTGGTTGTGGATATGCTGGGCTTCAGCGTAATGAAGAACGTCTCTAACCAGTCTCCGGTGATTTTCGACGTGACCCACTCCCTGCAATGTCGCGACCCGTTTGGCGCCGCGTCTGGCGGGCGTCGTGCGCAGGTGACCGAACTGGCGCGCGCCGGTATGGCAACCGGCCTGGCGGGTCTGTTCATTGAAGCGCACCCGGATCCGGTTAACGCAAAATGCGACGGTCCATCTGCGCTGCCGCTGGATAAGCTGGAGCCATTCCTGAAACAGATTAAAGCGATTGACGATCTGGTGAAGAGCTTCGACGAGCTGGATACCAGCAACTAATAAAAAACCCGCTTCGGCGGGTTTTTCTTTGCCCGGCGGCGCTACGCTTGCGCGGGCCTACGGGTTTCATAGGCCGGGTAAGCGCAGCGCCACCCGGCAAAAAAATTACGCAAATATCGTCATCAGATACGCAATAAACAGCGCCATATGCGCCGCGCCGTTCAGCACATTGGTGCGGCCGGTTGAGAAGGAAATCTGGCACAGGAGTAGCGACGCTACCATCACAATCATCTCTGGTGCACCCAGCGCAAACTGCAATTCATTCCCCGTCATAAAGGCAATAAGCGTTACCACCGGAACGGTAAGGGAGATGGTCGCCAGAACGGAGCCAAAGAACAGATTCATCGCACGCTGCACCTGATTATTGAGCACCGCTTTCAGCGCTCCCAGGCCTTCTGGCGACAGGATCAACAGGGCTACCAGGAAACCGGTAAAGGCGACCGGCGCGTTCAGTTCAGTTAACAGCGCCTCCAGCGGGTTCGCATTCATCTTGGTGACCGCAATTACCGCAATCAGATGCACGATTAGCCAAACCGTGTGCCACGCGCTGCTGTGGGCCGACGGCTTACCGTGATGCGGGTCATCATCGTCGCCGTCGTCTTCATGCTCGTAAACAAACAGGCTCTGGTGCGTTTTGGTCTGGATCAGCAAAAACACGCCGTACATCGCCGCGGAAATCAGTGCCACCAGCAGCGCCTGGCCGGTGGTGAAGTTTGCGCCCGGCAATGCCATCGGGAATACCAGCACGATAATCGCCAGCGGGAACAGGGCGATCAGATACTGTTTAATGCCAAAAAGGTTCATGTACTGGGTGGCAAATTTGCGGCCACCTAATAAAAGCGAAAAACCGACCAGGCCGCCGGTAACAATCATAATGATGGAGTAGAGCGTATCGCGCATTAACGTTGGTGCGGCGTCGCCGGTGGCCATTAATGCGGAAATTAGACTGACCTCAAGAATCACAACCGAAAGGCTTAAAATTAATGACCCATACGGCTCTCCAAGACGGTGGGCTAAAACATCCGCATGGCGTACCACGCTAAATGCACTGGTTAAAATACCCACCAGAGCCAGAATATTGATCCCCACAACCACTGGCAATGACTGACTGCTTCCCCAGAAGAGCAGCACAGCCAGTGCCAGAACCGGGAAAATGAGAGAGGTCTCCTTGTGGCGGGTCTTTACCGCCTCGTGTGTTGCTGTCATGTGTTTCTCCAACAGTGCAGGTGCTTGTAATTATAGATAGATTTTGAGGGTGTTAAATTAACAGAAAACGGTTAAATACCCTGTATTTTTTACTTAATTTTACCCTTTAATGGGAATTTTCTTCCTGAAGCTTATAATACCTTATTTACACAAAATATTAATTTAATAACAACGTCTTGCGCTCTTAATTAGTTCATTTCTTGCTGTCGGCTGGCACCCTGGCGTATCGTCGTCCACACTTATCTTTTAGCCAAAAGAGAGGTTAACGATGCCATACAAATCGAAAAGCGAATTACCGGATAACGTGCAAAACGTACTGCCTGCCCACGCTCAGGATATCTACAAAGAAGCCTTTAACAGCGCCTGGGATCAGTACAAAGATAAAGAAGATCGCCGGGACGATGCCAGCCGTGAAGAGACGGCGCATAAAGTGGCCTGGGCCGCCGTAAAAAATGACTATGAGAAAGGGGATGATGACAAATGGCACAAAAAGAAATAGCTGCCGAATAATACGCTGCCTCCATTTTGACATTTCAGGCGGTTGAACTGCCGCTGTATTGCATCTGGCCCGCGAATTGCTTATCGTTGCTCAACTGCTGTTAAAATGAACAGCACAGAATGCCGGGAAGGCGCATTAAAGATGTCGCAAGGAAGCATGCAGTGGCGGAGGTGGAATGTGTTAACGCGTGATTTCTTGATGAAGGCAGATTGTAAGACGGCATTTGGTGCTATTGAGGAATCGCTTCTGTGGTCGGCTGAACAACGTGCGGCGTCGCTTGCGGCAACGCTGGCCTGCCGCCCGGATGATGGCCCGGTCTGGATTTTTGGTTACGGCTCTCTGATGTGGAACCCGGCGCTCGAGTTTGTTGAATCGGCAACCGGAACGCTGCCTGGCTGGCACCGCGCCTTCTGTTTGCGCCTGACCGCCGGACGCGGCAGCGCGTGTCAGCCTGGACGTATGCTTGCACTAAAAGAGGGCGGGCGCACCACGGGCGTGGCATACCGGCTGCCGGATACCACGCTGGAAGATGAGCTGACGCTGCTGTGGAAGCGCGAGATGATCACCGGCTGCTATATGCCCAGCTGGTGCAAGCTGGAACTGGACGACGGCCGCACCGTCAACGCGCTGGTGTTCATTATGGATCCGCGCCACCCGCTGTATGAAGCCGACACCCGAACCCAGGTGATTGCCCCGCTGATTGCCGCCGCCAGTGGACCGCTGGGCACTAACGCCCAGTACCTTTTCTCGCTCGATCAGGAGCTGACGCGTCTCGGTATGCAGGACGACTGTCTGAGTGAGCTGGTGGTGAAGGTTAAAGCGCTGCTGGAAGGGAACTCGCTCAGCAATACGCTCCGCCCGGGTTTTGCCTGATAATACGCCCGGCTGGCCGGGCGTTTATGGTTATGCTGCCACGTAACTTACGGAATGTTCGAGCGACTGGCTGTGGCTGTCGATCAGCACATCCCAGGTGCCGGTGTAAGGCACCGTCAGCCAGGCCTTATCATCCTGGACGGTAAGGATATCTGCCTGCGATTGCTTTTGCCCTTTTGTACTCATCAGATGGATGCGGCAACGTTCTGAGCAACGCACCACTACCGTATCCCCGCCAAACAGTTTCAGACTCGTTTTAACTCGTGCCATTTTATACCCCGTCGTTTTTGCCCATCCCGAGCGTGATGTTGTTCACAATTTACTCATTGCATAACACCAAAGGGGAAGGTAGGTGATGCTGATTTCGATCAAAAAATGGCGCAACGATTAAACAAAAATGACAAAATCCCTGAAACCTTTCAGCGGACGCGCGTTTTCCCTGCTTAACGCGCGTCCGGGAAAAATTATATGCGGAAATGGCCAGCGGTCTCAGCAAGGTCGCCCGCCTGGCTTTGCAGCGCGCTGGCCGCCGCAGCAGACTGTACAACGAGTTCAGCGTTCTGCTGCACCATGCGATCCAGGTGAGTCACCGCGTGGTTAATTTCATGGATCCCTTTCATCTGCTCGCGGGTGGCAATAGATATTTCACGCATAATGCCAGACACGCTCCCGACGCTGGCGCGGATCTCATCCATGCTGTCGCCCGCAAGGTGCACAAACCGGGAGCCGGTTGCAACGCTTTCGGTAGTGGAGTCAATAAGGGATTTGATCTCTTTCGCCGCCTGAGCGCTGCGGCTGGCCAGATTACGCACTTCCCCCGCAACGACCGCGAACCCACGGCCCTGCTCACCGGCACGAGCCGCTTCGACGGAGGCGTTAAGCGCCAGAATGTTGGTCTGGAAGGCGATGCCGTCAATCACGCTGGTGATATCGCCAATCTTTGCAGAAGCCACTTCGATGGACTGCATGGTGCTGATTGCCTGCGAGACAACTTCGCCGCCGCGCGCTGCGGCCGCAGAGGCCTTACTGGCCTGGTCGTTGGCCTCTTTGGCCGATTCATTCGACTGGGTAACGGAGGCGGTTATCTCTTCCACGGCGCTGGCGGTCTCACGCAGGCTGGACGCGGCCTGCTCGGTTCGTCCGGAGAGATCTTGGTTGCCTGCCGCAATCTCCTGCGCGGCGTTTTTCACTGAGGCGCTGGCGTCGCGAAGCTGGACCATCACCACCGAGAGCTTATTGCTGAAGGCGTTAAACGCCTGCGCAATTTGCGCCACTTCGTCATCACCGCTATCCGGCAGACGCTGGGACAGATCGTTGGTGCCGTTGGCAATGCTGTGCATCGCGTCGCGAATGTCGGACAGGCGCTTAAGCAGGCGGGCTATCAAGAGGTGGACAATGGCGCCGCTAAGAAGCGCCAGAATCACCAGCGAGATTGCCGACGCTTTCAGCAAGGAACGCATGCCGGAGGTAGCGTCGCTGCTGTCGAGGGCGACGACCAGCAGCCAGTTCGTGCCCGGCACGGCTGAGGCTATAAAGGTTTTTTCCTCATCATTCAGCGTCCCGTCGACCGGATTACCGCTCTTCAGCGCCGCAAGGTCGATGCCTTTGATCGTCCCGGTAAACGGCTTCAGCGTCAGGGTCGGCTCGTTGGCGGCAATAACCGTGCCGTCGCTGTTCAGGAGCAACCCGCTGCTGGCAGGCGTTGGGTGGATCCCGCGCACGTTCGCCACCACGCTATCCATGGCGACATCGCCCGCTACCACTGCTTTCAGAGTACCATTCTCCTTCACCGGTACGGCAAACGTCACCACCAGCTTCCCGGTCCCGGCATCAACGTAGGGCGCCGTCACAACCGGGCCGTCCGTGCTCACCACCTGCTGATACCAGGGACGAATGGTTGGGTCATAATCCGCCGGGACCCCCGCAGGATCGGAGAATTTCGCCGTCTTGCTGGCGTAGCCTGCGTAGACGTTGGTGAAGCCGCCCGCCTGGGCTAATTGCTTAAACACCGGAACCGGATCGTCAGCCAGCGCGATACTCTGCGCGGAGGCAATCACCGTCATTTTGCTTTTGACCCAGTCGGCAATCGCCATATTGTGGCTGGCGCTGGTGCTGGTCAGTATATCGCGCTGCGACTGCTGATTATCCTGGCGCGTGACCTGAAAGTTGATAATGGTATTAAGAAGAAGGGCGACGACCATACAGCCTGTCGTCGCCGCAATGATGCGGGCGCGAATGGATCTGAACATAAGTGTAATACCTGCTGTGTTGTTTCCATGCCTATCGGCAATGGCGCAGGTAAACTTGATGTTGAAACCGCGTCCATAAGAAAATAATATTTTTAGCGATTTATTATTAAAAAGTTAATACTTTATCAGCGGTAAGAGTCCATTCAGCCAGTTCAACCAGCGTGCCAATTTCCACGCCATCAATCAGGGGCAGCCCGGTAATGCCGCGACCGTCGGTACAGGTTTTGCACAGCTTGACCGGAACGTTTTGCGCGGTCAGGATCTCCAGCATGTGTTGTATGTTGTAGCCCTCAGCGGGGTTCTGCCCCTTGAGCGCGGCCGTGACGGCATCGGACATCAAAAAGAGGCGCAGCTCCAGCTCACTCTCCTTATCGCGCAGCGCGATTGCCAGGCGCAGACTGTTAAAAAGGGATTCACTGCCGTAGGCCGCACCGTTGGCGACGATCACAATCTTCTGCATGTTGACTCCTGTTCTTTGAAAAGGCACGAATATTGCTTCTCATACCGAAGAATATGTATCGGAGAGAGAAACGATGACGATAGTGGCTGGCAGTTCGCCTGGCGCGACCGAATGGTTCCAGCGTGCAAGAATGCTGCGGGAGGAACAGCTCGGCAGATTAGCGCAGCTGGGCGCACTGGTGAACGGCATCAGTCGACTGGTGCATATGCTACAGTGCGAACGCGGTGCGTCAAATGTCTGGCTCTGCTCGCAGGGTAAATTGTACGGGCCTGAATGCAAGGCCAGCAGGGCTTTGGTGGATGAAAACCTTGCGGCATTGCACCTCCTGTTTAGCGAACCGCTGCCGGGCAGCGCCCTCTGCGAACGTATCGCCAGTGCACTGCACGGCCTTGAAACGCTGACGGTGCTGCGTGATGGCGTTACAGGTCAACGCGTCACCGCGCCGCAGGCGATGGAACACTACAGCCGCATACTGCGTCATCTGCTCAATATCGTACCTCAACTCAGCGACAGCATTGACGATCCGCACATCGCGGGCCGATTTGTGGCCCTTTACAGCCTGATGCAGGGCAAAGAACTTGTGGGACAAGAGCGGGCGTTAGGGGCTATTGGTTTCACCCAGGGATTCTTTGACGATGAAACTCGCCAGCGGCTGGTGGATCGCATTGATGGCCAGCAGGCCTGCTTTGAGGTTTTTATCTCCCATTGCACTCCAGACGTGCAGGAGACGTTTACCCTCAACTGTCAGCCGGGTCTGGAGACTGAAAAACTCAGGCGTGAAGCGTGCACCCGCCAGCCTCCGGCAGATAATGGCGATACCGCTCTCAAATGGTTTGCCCTGCAAACCGCGCGTCTTGAACATCTGCGCACGCTGGAGGAGGTGGCCATTGCCGATCTGATGACGGCAGTTGAGGAGCGTCGCTATAGCGAAAACCTGCACATAGACGATGAGTACGACGATATCCTGGCGCGATTTCCGGATAGACCACTGCTGCCGCTGGTGCGCCAGCAGGCGCGTGAAATTGAGCAACTCTCCCGTCAGCTTGCTTCCCTGCGCGACACGCTGGAGGAGCGCAAGACCATCGACAAGGCCAAAAGCGTGCTAATGACGCATCAGAACATGAGCGAGGAGCAGGCGTGGACAGCCCTGCGCAAAATGGCGATGGATAAAAACCAACGCATGGTGGATATCGCCCGTGCGCTCCTTACGGTGAAAAATCTGTGGAAGATACCCCCTGGGGAGTAGTTGCACAGTCAGTGGGCATTTAATGCCTGATTGAGGTGCGTAAAACAGCGCTCTCCTTGCAGAAACCCCGTAACGCCGGGGTTAAAAAGCTGGCATCACCTTTGCATTAACAGATTAACTATTTTTGACGATGCGCCAACGGCGGTGCATACGTCTTCGGGATAAAGGCGTCCAGCGGTGCTTCAGCACCGTCGGGCGCTTTTTTTTGCCTTTTTTCAGGAGCAATTATGGCGGATTTGTCGAGACGGCGGTTATTGCAGGCCAGCATGCTGGCGAGTGGTGCGTTGCTGTTGCCGGGTGTCATGCAGGCCGCATGGGCGGCGGGGTCAGATAAGCCGGAGCAGGATACCGTGCGTATCGGGTTTATCCCCCTGACCGATTGCGCGCCAGTGGTTATCGCGGCCCTGAAAGGGTTCGATAAAAAACACGGCATTACCATTGTACCTACTAAAGAGGCGAGCTGGGCGGCGGTGCGCGACAAGCTGGTGGCGGGGGAGCTGGACGCCGCACACATTCTTTACGGCCTGCTGTACGGACTGGAGCTGGGTATCGCGGGCAAGCCGCAGCAGATGGCGAACCTGATGACTCTCAACCAGAACGGTCAGGCCATTACGCTCTCCAGCGATCTGGCGGAGAAGGGCGTTCGTGATCTCGACGGGCTGAAAAAGCTGATTACACAGCAGGCACCGGGAACCTACACCTTCGCGCATACCTTCCCGACGGGGACACACGCTATGTGGCTCTACTACTGGCTGGCCAGTGCGGGCATTAACCCGTTTGACGACGTGCGCACTGTGGTGGTCCCGCCGCCACAGATGGTGATGAACATGCGCATCGGCAACATGGTCGGGTTCTGCGTCGGCGAGCCGTGGAACGCGCGGGCGATTAACGACCGCATCGGGTTTACCGCCGCCACGTCACAGTCCATCTGGGCCGATCACCCGGAAAAGATCCTCGGCACCCGACGCGACTGGGTGGTGAAAAATCCGCACACCGCACGGGCGCTGGTGAGCGCCGTGATGGAAGCCGCGCGCTGGATCGAGGCGTCAGCGGAAAACAAACGTGAAACCGCGCAGATCCTCTCGCGCCGCGCATGGCTCAACTGCAAGGAACAGTACCTCACCGGACGCATGCTCGGCGAATACGACAACGGGCTCGGTCAGCGCTGGCAGGATGCGCACCCGATCCGTTTCTTCAATGAGGGTGCCGTGAGCTACCCGTATCTCTCCGACGGCATGTGGTTCTTAACCCAGTTCCGCCGCTGGGGTTTGCTCAACGCCGCGCCAGATTATGCGGGCATCGCACAGCGCATTAACCAGACCGCGGTCTGGCAGGATGCCGCGACCGCCGTGGGCGGCATGTCCACACCGTCAGCACCGTATCGCAGCAGTACCCTGATGGACGGCACCGTCTGGAACGGCACCGATCCGGAAGGGTACGCCAACCGCTTCGCCATTCACCGTAAAGGGGCCTGAGTATGCAGCATCTGCAAAATACGCAACCACAAGAGAAGTCAGAGAGCGGGGAAGTGATTGTCCTGCCTCCGCTACAGGTTCGCCGTCGTGCGCCAGCGTTTACGCGTCGGATGAATGAGTTTTTACAGCGCGTCATCCCGGCGCTGCTCGGTCTCGGTCTGCTGGTGGTGCTCTGGCAGCTGGCGGCGATAAACAGTAAAGGTTTCCCGACGCCGCTCAGCACGCTTGATTCGGCCATGACCCTGTTTGCCGATCCGTTTTATCGCGACGGGCCAAATGATATGGGCATTGGCTGGAACGTGCTGGCGTCGTTGCAGCGCGTCGCCATCGGCTTCGGTCTGGCGGCGCTGGCGGGCATTCCGCTGGGCTTTTTGATTGGGCGCTTCACCTTTTTCTCCCGCATGTTCAACCCGCTGATCGCGCTCCTGCGTCCGGTCAGCCCGCTGGCCTGGCTGCCTATCGGCCTGCTGCTGTTTCAGAAAGCGGAGCCCGCGTCGAGCTGGACCATTTTTATCTGCTCCATCTGGCCGATGGTCATTAACACCGCCGAAGGGGTGCGCCGTATTCCGCAGGACTACCTCAACGTGGCCCGGGTGCTGCAACTCTCAGAGTGGACCATCATGCGCCGCATTCTTTTCCCCGCCGTGCTGCCTGCGGTGTTGACCGGGGTACGTCTCTCCATTGGCATTGCCTGGCTGGTGATTGTCGCCGCCGAGATGCTCACCGGAGGTTTAGGCATTGGCTTCTGGATCTGGAATGAGTGGAACAACCTCAACGTCGAAAACATTCTCATCGCCATCGTCATCATTGGCGTGGTCGGGTTGCTGCTGGAGCAGGGGCTGATGCTGATCGCCCGTCGCTTTAGCTGGCAGGAAAAATAAGGAGTGAAGATGAAACCTTTAATTCAGGTCCAGGCCGTGAGCCAGCGTTTTTCCACCGCCAGCGGCGAGTTTCTGGCACTGCAAAACGTCTCTTTTGATATCCACGAGGGCGAAACCGTCAGTCTGATTGGTCACTCCGGCTGCGGCAAGTCGACGCTGTTAAACCTGATCGCCGGGATCACGCTGCCGACGGAAGGCGGGCTGATTTGCGACAACCGCGAAATCGCCGGGCCGGGGCCTGAGCGTGCGGTAGTGTTCCAGAACCATTCGCTGCTGCCGTGGTTAACCTGCTTCGACAACGTGGCGCTGGCGGTGGATCAGGTCTTCCGTCGCACCATGAGTAAGGCCGAGCGCAAAGAGTGGATTGAGCACAATCTCGACCGGGTGCAGATGGGCCACGCGCTGAATAAGCGCCCCGGGGAGATCTCCGGCGGTATGAAGCAGCGCGTCGGTATTGCCCGGGCGCTGGCAATGAAGCCGAAAGTGCTGCTGATGGATGAGCCGTTTGGCGCGCTCGATGCGCTGACGCGTGCCCATCTTCAGGACTCGGTGATGCAGATCCAGCAGGCGCTGAACACCACCATCGTGCTCATCACTCACGACGTGGACGAGGCGGTACTGCTCTCTGACCGCGTACTGATGATGACCAACGGCCCGGCGGCCACCGTGGGTGAGATCCTGCGCGTCGATCTGCCGCGCCCGCGCAACCGGGTGCAGCTGGCGGACGATAGCCGCTATCACCATATGCGCCAGCAGATCCTCCATTTCCTCTACGAAAAACAGCCGAAAGCGGCGTAATGAGGGGGCACGATGCGACTGGTCATTATCGGTAATGGTATGGCGGCAACCCGGCTGATTGCATCGCTCACCGGGCGTGTGCCCGGTCGTTTTGCTATCACCGTCATCGGTGACGAGCCGGAGCAGGCGTACAACCGCATCCAGCTTTCGCCGGTGCTGAGTGGTGAAAAGCAGGCGGAGCACATCTGTCTGCACGATGAAGACTGGTACACGGCACGAGGCGTGACGGTGCTGCGAGGAGAAACGGTGCTCGCAGTAGACGTTAACGCGCGTAAAGTGCGTACCTCTGCTCGCACGCTGGGCTGGGATGCGCTGGTGTTTGCCACCGGGTCTACCCCTGTAGTGCCGCCGATCCCCGGCGGCGATGCGCCGCATGTGTTCACCTTTCGCACCCTGGCAGAGGCCCGCGCCATCCAGAACCTCTCCGGTCCGGCGGTAGTGCTGGGCGGTGGCGTACTTGGCGTGGAAGCAGCGGCAGCGCTGGCGCGCAACGGTGACAACGTCACGCTTATCCATCGTGGTCCCTGGCTGATGGAACAGCAGCTGGATCAGCAGGCGGGACTGCTGCTTGAAGAGGCGCTGGCGGCGCGGGGTGTTAGCTGTGAATTCGCCTCTGGCATCGCGGCGATTAACGGCAAGAGCGTGACGCTACTCAACGGGCACAGCGTCACCGCCGCGCGCGTGGTGCTGGCCACGGGTGTACAACCCAACGTTGCGCTGGCAAAAGCCAGCGGCATTCACTGCGCGCGCGGCATCGTGGTGGATCACCAGATGCAAACCTCCGTGCCGGATATCTACGCCATCGGCGAGTGCTGTGAAATTGACGGCCAGACATTTGGCCTGGTCGCCCCTTGTCTGGCGCAGGCGGATATTCTCGCCGCGCGGCTGGCCGGGGAGATCACCGCGCCGTTTACCCGGACCGACAACGGCGTGCGTCTTAAGGTGACCGGCGTGGAGCTGTTCAGCCTCGGACGCGCGACGGCGCAGGCGGACGATGTGGTATGGAGTTCATGGGATCCGCTGACCCGTCACTATCGACGTTTACTGATCCATCAGGGGACGCTGGCTGGCGTGCTGCTGCTGGGTGACTGCCGCAGCGCGGCAACCTTTACCGATTTACTGGCAACGGCTGCGCCCGCCCACGCGGACTGGCTGTTCGATCGTTTCACAACGCAACCGCAGGTTGCAGGACAGAACGCTATGACAAAACCTACTCTGGTGGTGGTTGGGCACGGTATGGTCGGCCATCATTTCCTCGAAGACTGCGTTAACCGCAATTTGCATCAGCAGTATCAGATTATTGTTTTTGGCGAAGAGCGCTATGCCGCCTATGACCGCGTGCATCTGTCGGAATATTTTGGCGGACGCAGCGCGGACTCGCTCTCGCTGGTGGCGGGGGAGTTCTTTGCCGATAACGGCATTGAACTGCGCCTCTCGCAGCAGATTGTCGCTATCGATCGTGATGCACACGTTGTGCGTACCGCCAGCGGCCATGAAACCCACTGGGATAAGCTGGTGCTGGCGACCGGCTCGTACCCGTTCGTACCGCCCGTTCCGGGCAGCGATCTGCCGGGTTGTTTTGTCTACCGCACCCTCGACGATCTGGACAACATTGCGGCCCATGCGGCAGGCTCTCGCCGCGGCGTGGTAATTGGCGGCGGCCTGCTGGGGCTGGAGGCGGCGAATGCGCTTAAGCAGCTAGGGCTGGAAACCCACGTGGTGGAGTTTGCGCCGAACCTGATGGCGGTGCAGCTCGACATCGACGGTGCGGCAATGCTGCGCAAGAAAATTGAGGCGCTGGGCGTAGGGGTACACACCAGTAAATCGACGACGGAGATTGCCACCGCAGACGACGGGCTGGTGCTGCGCTTTGCCGATGGTGAACAGCTGGAAACGGACATGGTCGTCTTCTCTGCCGGTATTCGACCGCAGGACGCGCTGGCGCGCAGCAGCGGGCTGGCTATTGGCGAGCGCGGCGGGATCTGTATTGACGACGGCTGCCGGACCTCCGACCCGGACGTGCTTGCCATCGGGGAATGCGCGCTGTGGGAGGGGAAAATCTTTGGCCTGGTGGCCCCGGGCTACCAGATGGCGCGCGTGGCCGCCGCTGTGCTGGCGGGTGAGGAGAAGCGCTTCACCGGCGCGGATATGAGTACCAAACTCAAGTTGCTGGGTGTGGATGTGGCGTCATTTGGCGATGCCCACGGGCGCACGCCGGGGGCGCTGAGCTACCAGTGGACGCACGGGCCGCAGCAAATCTACAAAAAAATTGTGGTCAGTCACGACAGCAAAACCCTGCTGGGTGGCGTGCTGGTGGGCGATGCCAGCGAATACGCCACGCTGGTGCAGATGATGCTTAACGGCATCAGTCTGCCAAAAGAGCCGGAAACGCTGATCTTACCCGCGTCGTCAGGCTGCACGCCAAAAGCGCTGGGCGTGGCGGCGCTGCCGGAAAGCGCGCAGATCTGTTCGTGTCATAACGTCAGCAAAGGGGATATCTGCCAGGCGGTAAGCGCGGGCGCAACGGATATCGGCGCCATTAAGCAGTGCACCAAAGCGGCGACCGGCTGCGGAGGCTGTAGCGCGCTGGTGAAGCAGGTGATGGAGTTCCAGCTTGTGGAGCAGGGCGTGGAGGTGAAAAAAGATATCTGTGAGCACTTCCCGTACTCGCGTCAGGAGATATACCACCTGGTGCGCGTCAACCATATCCGCACCTTCGACCAGCTTATCAGCCGTTACGGACAAGGGCACGGCTGTGAGATCTGTAAACCACTGGTGGGATCAGTGCTGGCCTCCTGCTGGAACGAATACCTGCTGAAACCGGCGCATCTGCCGCTGCAGGACACCAACGACCGCTACTTTGCCAATATTCAGAAGGACGGAACGTATTCCATCGTGCCGCGCATGCCTGCCGGGGAAGTGACGGCCGACGGGCTGATCGCCATAGGCCAGATTGCGAAACGCTATAGCCTTTACAGCAAAATCACCGGCGGACAGCGTATTGACCTGTTTGGCGCCACGCTCGAACAGTTGCCGGAAATCTGGCAGGCGCTGGTGGAGGCCGGATTTGAGACCGGTCATGCGTACGGGAAATCCCTGCGCACGGTGAAATCCTGCGTCGGGTCGACCTGGTGTCGCTATGGCGTGCAGGACTCCACCGGCCTTGCGGTCAAACTGGAGCATCGCTACAAGGGGTTACGTGCGCCGCACAAAATCAAAATGGCGGTCTCCGGCTGTACCCGTGAGTGCGCAGAGGCGCAGAGCAAAGACGTGGGGGTGATTGCCACGGACAAGGGCTGGAACCTTTATCTGTGCGGCAACGGCGGGATGAAGCCGCGCCACGCGGATCTCTTTGCCAGCGATCTGGACGACGAAACGCTGATCCGCACCGTTGACCGTTTCCTGATGTTCTACATTCGCACGGCAGATCGTCTGCAACGCACCAGTACCTGGATGGATAATCTGGAAGGCGGCCTCGACTATCTGCGCGAGGTGATCCTCAACGACAGCCTGGGGATCGCCCACGAGCTGGAGCAGGAGATGGCCCGGGTGGTGGAGACCTATCAGTGCGAATGGCAAACCACCCTCAACGATCCTGATCGCCTGGCGCTGTTCCGCACCGCGGTGAATGTCCCTGCCGCGGCGGAGAGCAAGCGCTGGCAGGAAATTTGCGGCATCGATGATATCCCCGAGCAGGCGGGCATCGGCGCGCGGCTTGGCCGAAAACCGATTGCGCTGTTCCGCTTTGGAACGTCCGTTTATGCCCTGGACGACCTGGAGCCGGGCAGCAGCGCGAACGTGCTTTCGCGCGGCATCCTTGGCGATGCAGCGGGCGAGCCGGTGGTGATTTCCCCGCTTTACAAGCAGCGCATACGTCTGCGCGATGGGTGTCAGGTGGAGAACGGCGAACCCGTGGTGCGCGCCTGGCCGGTAAAAATTGAAAACGGCAAGGTTTGGGTTGGAAGCCAAGAGCTGGTGATGCGTGCGGAGGCCTCATGACGGAAACCCGTACAACGTGCCCTTACTGCGGGGTGGGCTGCGGTGTGGTCGCCAGTGTGGAAGATGGCGCGGTAAGCGTTCGTGGGGATGAAACTCATCCGGCGAACTTTGGTCGCCTGTGCGTAAAAGGATCTGCCCTCGGGGAAACGACGGGGTTGCAGGGACGTCTGCTGCGCCCGGTTGTTGACGGCATGGAGGTGGCATGGCCGCAGGCGCTGGGTGAAGCGGGCAAGCGGCTACGGAAGATCATCAACGTATGGGGGCCGCAGGCGGTGGCGTTTTATGCCTCCGGCCAGCTGTTGACCGAGGATTACTATGCGGCCAACAAGCTGATGAAAGGCTTTATCGGGGCGGCGAACATTGATACCAACTCGCGGCTGTGCATGTCGTCAGCGGTGGTGGGCTACAAACGCGCCTTCGGTGAAGACATTGTGCCGTGCAGCTACGAGGACGTGGAAAACAGCGATCTGGTGGTACTCGTTGGCTCAAACGCGGCCTGGACGCATCCGGTGCTGTATCAGCGGCTGGTGCAGGCAAAACGCAGCAACCCGCAGATGAAAGTGGTCGTGATCGATCCGCGCAAAACCGCCACCTGCGATGTCGCTGACCTGCATCTGGCGCTTAAGCCCGGCAGCGACGCCGGGCTGTTTGTGGGATTGCTCAATCTGATTCAGGGTAGCGGCGAGTGGCCGATTCCTCACGTGGCCGCGTTTTGCGATCTGCCTTCAGACGAGATTGGCACCTTCTACGACTGGTTTGTCACTGCGCCACGCGCGATCACGCTCTACACCATGGGGATCAACCAGTCCTCCAGCGGCAGCGACAAATGTAACGCCATCATTAACGTGCATCTTGCCAGCGGGAAGTTCAACCGTTCGGGCTGCGGCCCGTTTTCGCTGACCGGACAGCCAAACGCCATGGGCGGGCGGGAAGTGGGTGGGCTGGCGAACCAGCTGGCGGCGCACATGAACTTCGAGCCGGACGATCTTTCGCGTGTGGCGCGTTTCTGGGGAACCGAGCGGCTGGCACAAACGCCGGGGCTGATGGCGGTAGAGCTGTTTGACGCGATTGCCCGCGGCGAGGTGAAGGCGGTGTGGATCATGGGCACCAATCCTGCCGTGTCACTTCCCGACAGCCACGCGGTGTGCCAGGCCCTGGCAGCCTGCCCGCTGGTCATAGTATCTGAGGTGATGCAGGAGACGGACACCAGCCGGTTTGCTCATATCCGTTTTCCCGCCCTGGGCTGGGGCGAAAAAGACGGAACGGTGACCAATTCCGAGCGGCGTATTTCGCGCCAGCGCGCGTTTCTGCCTGCGCCGGGCGAGGCCAGACCGGACTGGTGGATCATCGCCCGGATCGCAGAGCAGCTCGGTTATGGCGATGCCTTCGCCTGGGAACACCCTCATGAGATATTTTGTGAACATGCGGCGCTGACGGCGTTTGAAAATAACGGCGAACGGGCGCTAAACCTGCGCGAACTGGCGTCGCTGTCGCGAGAGGCGTGGGACGAGCTGGCGCCTTATCAGTGGCATGCCGGTGATTTCCCGCAAAGAAATCTTGTACCGGTTGATCCTTTCTCACATGGGGCAGGCGTCGACGAATTGTACCCCTTGATACTGAATACCGGGCGGATCCGCGATCAGTGGCACACCATGACGCGCACGGGGTATGTTCCGCGCCTGATGCAGCATATCGATGAGCCTTTTATTGAGATGAACGCAACCGATGCGGCGCGCGCGGGGCTGACTGACGGCCAGCTGGCGCGGATAAGTTCCCCGCGCGGGGTCATGGTTGCCAGAGTACGTATCTCTACCGCACAGCGTGCGGGCGAGCTGTTTGCGCCGATGCACTGGAACGCGCAGTTTGCCCGGCAGGGGAAGGTCAACGCGCTGGTGGAAGGACGGGTTGATGCCTGGTCCGGCCAGCCGGAGAGTAAACAAACCGCGGTGAGGATCCTGCCCTGGCTACCCGCCTGGCAGGGGGAGCTGTATGCCCGCGAGTTGCCAGCGCTGCCGCCGTCGGTATGCTGGTGGCGTAAAGCCTCACGTCTGACGGTGGCGGGGGAGCAGCCGTTGCTGTCGTGGGTCATGGCGTACGCCAGCGGTCGGGGCTGGCAGTTACAGGTGGCACAGACGGGTGAACGCAGCAGCGTGCTCGCCTGGCATCACGGCGAGCTGATGCTGGGCTACTGGGAGGGCCATACGCTGCCGGCGCTGGCGCATGCGTTTATTGAACAAGCCTTTGCTGCTGCGCCCGTACAACTCGCTGAACGCCACGCGCTGCTGCACGGACAACGGCCGGGCGAAGATGCCGATCCCGGGCGAATTATCTGTAGCTGCTTTAGCGTGGGTGAAAATACGATACGTAAGGCGATAGCCGGAGGCTGTAATTCTGCCGCAGCGCTGGGCGTGAAGCTGCGTTGCGGTACGAACTGCGGCTCCTGCCTGCCGGAGCTGAAAGGGCTGTTGGGATAATAGTGTAAAGGCGTCAGGTGGCGGCTTCGCACCGGCACGAATTTGTAGGTCGGGTAAGGCGAAGCCGCCACCCGACAATTCTGTTCAGGATATTCCTGAAATTTCTGTTAAGACTGGTTTTCAGGGCTTATGGCGTTAACATAATAAGTGTTTGTTCATAAACACAGGTTCTGATTGACGACGTTGAAGGCTGTATCGTCCCGCATCCGTTTTTTGCTGTTACTCCCCCTTTTTACGGCTGGAGCCGTTCACGGTGCGCCGAAATCCTTCGTGCAGCAGGCGCAAAATCCGTTTGATAACAACGGCGATAGTCTGCCGGATCTCGGTATGGCGCAACCGACTACCGAAGGCGAAAAGCACCTGGCTGAAATGGCAAAGGCCTTCGGTGAAGCCAGTATGATCGATAACGGCCTGACGGCCGGGCAGCAGGCGCGACAGTTCGCGTTTGGCAAGGTGCGGGATGCCGTCAGCGGGGAAGTCAACGAGCAGATCGAATCCTGGCTTTCCCCCTGGGGTAACGCCAATGTCAATGTACTGGTGGATGACGACGGTAACTTTAACGGCAGCAGCGGAAGCTGGTTTATCCCCTGGAGCGACAACACCCGCTATCTGAGCTGGAGCCAGCTTGGCCTGACGCAGCAGACAGACGGGCTGGTGAGCAACGTCGGGATCGGGCAGCGCTGGGTTGCCGGAAACTGGCTGCTGGGCTACAACACCTTTTACGACAACCTGCTGGAAGACAACCTGCAACGTGCCGGACTGGGCGCAGAGGCGTGGGGCGAAAACCTTCGCCTGTCGGCCAATTACTACCAGCCGTTCGCTGGCTGGCAGCCGCGTTCCGACATCCGGGAGCAGCGCATGGCGCGCGGGTACGACGTAACGGCCAAAGCCTGGCTTCCCTGGTTTCATCACCTGAACACCAGCGTCAGCTTTGAACAGTATTTTGGCGATAACGTCGATCTGTTTAACAGCGGTACGGGGTATCACAACCCGGTTGCGGTCAACCTGGGGCTGAACTATACCCCCGTTCCGCTGGTCACCCTGACGGCTGCCCATAAGCAGGGGGAGAGCGGCGTTAGCCAGAATAACCTCGGGCTGAAGCTCAACTATCGCTTTGGCGTGCCGCTGGCGAAACAGCTTTCCGCCGGGGAAGTGGCGGCGACGCGCTCGCTGCGGGGCAGCCGCTATGATTCACCTGAGCGTGATAATCTGCCCGTGATGGAATTCCGTCAGCGTAAAACCCTCTCGGTCTATCTGGCCACGCCGCCGTGGGATCTTAAGCCAGGCGAAACTGTGATGCTGAAGCTGCAAATTCGCAGCACGCACGGTATCCGTCAGATCCACTGGCTGGGTGATACCCAGGCGCTCAGCCTGACCTCACCGGCAAACAGCAACAGCAGCGATGGCTGGAGCATAATCATGCCCGCCTGGAACGACGCGGAAGGGACGAAAAACGAATGGCGGCTTACGGCCGTGGTGGAAGATAAGGATGGGCAGCGTGTCTCCTCCAATGAGATCACGCTTTCCGTGGTGCAACCGCTCGTCGCAATGCCTGCCGACGATCCACGGTGGAAGTTGCTGCCGGATGAGTAAGTTAAAAAATGCGCTCCTGATGCACCCAGACGGCGGCTTCGACGCGGGATTTTAACTTCATTTTCTTCAGCATGTGTTTGACATGCACTTTGACCGTGCTCTCGGTGATGTCCAGACGGCGGGCGATCATTTTGTTCGGCAGACCCTGAGCAATCAGCTTCAGAATGTCGCGCTCGCGCGGGGTCAACTGGCTGACGTCACGGTCAGATGTGGCGCGGTTCGCACGCAGGCTGGCGGCCAGTACCGGCGTTAACGCTTCACTCAGCACCATCTCGCCTGCGGCAGCCTGTTGCAGCGCCTTGAGCAGATCTTCCGGCTCCATATCTTTCAGCAGATAGCCGTCTGCCCCCCGCTTGAGGGCGGTGACCACGTCTTCTTCATGGTTTGAGACGCTGAAGACCACCACCCGGCCAGAGAGGGATTTCTCCCGCAGCTTGTCGAGGGTTTCCAGGCCATTCATGCCCGGCATGTTGAGATCGAGCAAGATCAAATCAGGATCGAGCGATTCGGCAAGTTCAATACCCTGTTCGCCGTTGCTGGCTTCCCCGACGACGGTGATATCGGGCGCCATGCTGACAAGCTGTTTAACGCCAGTGCGCAGCATCGGATGATCGTCAATCAACAGGATAGATGCCGGTTCCTGATTAGTCATGGTTTTCTCCTTGAGCAGTTATGAGGGGCTTTTCGGGTATAAAGGTGACCACGACTTCGGTGCCACCTGACTCTCCCCGGCGAACCTGGCAATCACCGCGCAGGCTTTGCGCGCGGTCTCGCATGATGATTAAACCATAATGGTTCGTTCGTTCGGCATTTTCCGGCACGCCGCGGCCGTTATCCTGAACCCTGAGCTTCACCTGATTATCCTGGCAGCTGACGGTGACCGTGACGGCCGTCGCCTCGGCATGCTTAAGCACGTTGCTCAGGGCTTCACGGGCAATTTGCAGCACATGGATCGCCTGGTGAGAGGGGACAAAACGCGGTGGCAACTGGTAATCCAGCTTCACCGGGAAGCCCAGCCTGGCACTAAATTCCTGACAGCTGGACTCCAGCGCAGGGCGTAGCCCCGGCTCGGTGAGCTGTAAACGGAAGGTGGTCAGCAGCTCGCGAAGCTGAATCCACGAGGTGTTAAGCTCGTTGCGGATCTGGCTGAGCAGCTGTTTGCTGCTCTCGGGCATGCCTTCGTCCTGCATTTGCAGGCAACTCACCTGCATCTTCATGCAGGAGAGGGACTGGGCGATGGAGTCGTGCAGCTCGCGGGCGATGGTGGCGCGCTCCTCCATCACGATCAGCTGCTGCTGTTTCTCCTGGTGACGGTCGAGCGCCAGCGTGGCCGTGAGCTGCTCTACAAGAGTATCGACCAACTGCTGCTGGTCGTGGCTCAGATGACGTCCGGCGGGCAGGGTGGCCAGCAAAATACCGTACTGGGTATGGCTGTCCATCAGCCGCCACTTGAGGGTCGTGCCGCTGGTGGTAAGCGGCGGCAAGCCGCGCGGGCAAAGATGACACCCTTTATCGTCGCAGGAGATGTCCGACTGACAGGTAAATTCCTGATGGTTTTCCTCATCTTCAACGTCGTAAACCCGTAGCTCAAGATCGTGGAGCAGAGTCAGGTTTTGCAGGCCGTTCAGTACCGGCGAGAGACGCTCGCAAAGCGGTACTTGCATATGCAGGCGACGGTTCGCCTGCCAGAGGAAAGAGAGGATCTCGTTTTTCTGCTCAAGCCCGGCGGTTTTCTCCTGGACCCGTTTTTCCAGTACCGCGTAGCTTTCAGATAGTTCCGCCGACATGGTGTTGAGCGCCTCGCCGAGCATCGCCATTTCGTTGCGCCCGCTGATGTGCGTGCGTTGGGTAAAATCGCGCTGTGTGACGGCGCGGGCCATCGCCAGGAGTTGCTTCCAGGGGTTAAGCAACCGCGCGCGCAGCCAGATAACCGTGAAAATCAGCAGCAAACCCATAAACAGCGCCATTGCGCGGTGAACCATCACTACGCGGTCAATTCGTAACTCTGTGGTGCGATCGAACGAGGAGACGAGATGATCGATGCGTGACACAAACCCGGCGACATCCTGGGCGACCGTTTCCCGGTCTTCCGCCTGCTTTAACCCGGGCTCCAGCTGGGTATGCCAGTAGCCCTGAAGCGCCTTAAGCTGAGATTGCTGGCCGTCACGGATGGCGGCTCTTTCCAGTTCAGGGCTGAATGCGGTACGCTCCATTTCGTCGATAAGCGGTTGGTCAGCCTGCGTCAGCGGCACCGACGCCAGCAGCCGGTAACTCTGCATACGTAGCGAGCCTGCCTCGTTGATGGCATGCGCATTACCCTGCACACCCTGTACCAGCCAGCCAGAAATAGCCATGCCGGTCACACCGATAGCGGTGGACAGCAGAACAATAAGCGCCAGCTGGTTAACCAGCGTCAGCGGAGATAAACATCTTTTTAACATAGAGTTGCCGGGCTCCTGACGTGACCTGATTGCAGGAATGGCGCTATTCTGGTGCATACCCTGGAGTATACCCATACCAATAAAGGATTACCTCTAAATTGCCAGAGAGGTAACGGTTAGTGGGTGGACGAAGCAGGGATGCGTCAGCACCGTGAAAAACCACACCTTTTTTACGTTTTGCATCTACTCATTAAGAGTGATGGCTTTTTTTTCGCCGCAAAACCTCCCACTTTTCCTTTGATTTATATCAACTTACTGCCGCCCTAAAGCCCTAATGTTTGCAGCATCATTCGAGAATCAGAGGTGTCTATGAGTCACTCTTCCGCTCCCGAAAGGGAAACTGGTGCCGTTATTACAGACTGGCGTCCAGAGGATCCGGCGTTCTGGCAACAGCGCGGCCACCGTATAGCAAGTCGTAATCTGTGGATTTCCGTGCCATGTCTGTTACTGGCGTTTTGCGTCTGGATGTTGTTCAGTGCGGTTGCGGTTAACCTGCCAAAAGTGGGCTTTACCTTTACCACCGATCAGCTGTTTATGTTGACTGCGTTGCCGTCGCTTTCAGGCGCACTGCTGCGCGTTCCTTACGCGTTTATGGTGCCGGTCTTTGGTGGTCGTCGCTGGACGGCTTTCAGTACCGGGATCATGATCGTGCCGTGCGTGTGGCTCGGTTTTGCGGTGCAGGATACCTCTACACCGTTTAGCGTGTTCGTGATTATCTCTCTGCTGTGCGGCTTTGCGGGGGCGAACTTTGCGTCCAGTATGGCAAACATCAGCTTCTTCTTCCCGAAAGCGAAGCAGGGTGGTGCGCTGGGCATTAACGGCGGTCTGGGTAACATGGGCGTGAGCGTGATGCAGCTGATTGCTCCGCTGGCGATCTCGGTCTCCATCTTTGCAGCGTTTGGCGGCGGCGGTGTGACGCAGCCCGACGGTTCAGTGCTGTTTCTGCAAAATGCCTCCTGGATTTGGGTACCGTTCCTGGTGGTCTTTACCCTGGCGGCATGGTTCTTCATGAACGACCTGTCCGCGTCCAAAGCGTCCCTGAGCGAGCAGCTGCCGGTTCTGAAACGTGGCCACCTGTGGGTAATGGCACTGCTGTATCTGGCGACCTTCGGCTCGTTCATCGGTTTCTCCGCAGGCTTTGCCATGCTGTCGAAAACCCAGTTCCCGGACGTACAGATCCTTCAGTTTGCCTTCTTCGGTCCGTTTATTGGCGCGCTGGCACGTTCGCTGGGCGGGATGATCTCCGACCGTCTGGGCGGAACGCGCGTTACGCTGGTGAACTTTGTATTGATGGCCATCTTCTGTGCGCTGCTGTTCCTGACGCTGCCTGCGGGTGGTGAGGGAGGTAACTTCTTTGCCTTCTTCGGCGTCTTCATGGTGCTGTTCCTGACCGCCGGGCTGGGCAGTGCGTCTACTTTCCAGATGATCTCTGTCATCTTCCGCAAGCTGACCATGGACCGCGTGAAAGCGCAGGGCGGGAGCGACGAGCAGGCGATGCGTGAAGCCGCCACCGATACCGCTGCGGCGCTTGGGTTTATCTCTGCGATTGGCGCGATTGGCGGCTTCTTTATTCCAAAAGCGTTCGGTATCTCACTGGATCTGACCGGCTCTCCGGCGGGTGCGATGAAGGTATTCCTCGTCTTCTATATCGCCTGTGTGGTCATCACCTGGCTGGTATATGGCCGTAATACCAAGAAAAACAAGTAAGCTTGATTATCCGTTTGCGCGGCCTGAGTGCCGCGCTTTTTTTAATCGCTTAATAGTTACAACATACTAATAGCGTTTCCCGTAGTCGCACGCAGGTAACGCTGTGATCGCCATCGCTTTACAGGTGTCTCTACCCCTTAATACCTAAGATGTTAAATTTTGCTCCGCTTATTGTACGATAAATAAAATATATCCATATAAATCATTAAGTTAAAAAATATTAACAGCTACCGCTTTGGTGGTATTTGATCTAATACCCCCCCTCAGAGACCCCCTCCGTCTTGATCGTTATCAATTCTCACCATCTTTCATAGCGTTACCTTCGCTGCAAATCAGCAATGTCGATTTAGAGAGCCACAGGCTCCACACAGGAGATACCCGATGAGCAAATTTTTGGACCGGTTTCGCTACTTCAAACAGAAGGGTGAAACTTTTGCCGATGGGCACGGCCAGGTTCTGGATACCAACCGGGACTGGGAAGACGGTTACCGTCAACGCTGGCAGCATGACAAAGTTGTCCGTTCTACCCACGGTGTAAACTGCACTGGCTCATGTAGCTGGAAGATTTTCGTTAAAAACGGTCTGGTGACCTGGGAAATGCAGCAGACCGACTATCCGCGTACCCGTCCGGATATGCCGAACCATGAACCGCGCGGCTGCCCGCGTGGGGCCAGCTACTCCTGGTATCTCTACAGCGCCAACCGTCTGAAATACCCGCTGATGCGTAAACGCCTGATGAAAATGTGGCGTGAAGCGAAAGTGCAGCACAGCGATCCGGTTGATGCCTGGGCCTCCATCATCGAGGACGCCGACAAAGCGAAAAGCTTCAAACAGGCGCGTGGTCGCGGTGGTTTCGTTCGTTCTTCCTGGAAAGAGGTGAACGAGCTGATTGCGGCCTCCAACGTCTATACCGTGAAAACTTACGGTCCTGACCGCGTGGCAGGCTTCTCGCCAATCCCGGCAATGTCGATGGTCTCTTACGCCTCCGGCGCGCGCTACCTTTCACTTATCGGCGGTACCTGCCTGAGCTTCTACGATTGGTACTGCGACCTGCCGCCAGCGTCGCCGCAGACCTGGGGCGAACAGACCGACGTGCCGGAGTCCGCTGACTGGTACAACTCCAGCTACATCATCGCCTGGGGCTCTAACGTTCCGCAGACCCGTACCCCTGATGCGCACTTCTTTACCGAAGTACGTTACAAAGGGACCAAAACCGTTGCCGTGACCCCGGACTACGCCGAAATCGCCAAACTGTGCGACCTGTGGCTGGCACCGAAACAGGGTACTGATGCCGCCATGGCGCTGGCGATGGGCCACGTCATGTTGCGTGAATTCCACCTCGACAAGCCAAGCCAGTATTTCACCGATTACGTGCGTCGCTACACCGACATGCCAATGTTGGTGATGCTTGAAGAGCGTGACGGCTATTACGCCGCTGGCCGTATGCTGCGTGCTGCGGATCTTGTGGACGCGCTGGGTCAGGAAAACAACCCGGAGTGGAAAACGGTCGCCTGCAACAGCAACGGCGAGCTGGTGGCGCCAAACGGTTCTATCGGCTTCCGCTGGGGCGAAAAAGGCAAATGGAACCTGGAACAGCGTAACGGCACCACGGGTGAAGAGACAGAACTTCGCCTCAGCATGCTGGGCAGCCAGGACGAAATCGCCGATGTCGGCTTCCCGTACTTTGGTGGTGAAGGTTCCGAGCACTTCAACAAGGTTGAGCTGCAAAACGTTCTGATGCACAAACTGCCGGTTAAACGCCTGCAACTGGCGGACGGTTCTACCGCTCTGGTCACTACGGTCTACGATCTGACCATGGCGAACTATGGCCTGGAGCGCGGTCTGAACGACGAAAACTGCGCGACCAGCTATGACGACGTGAAGGCTTATACACCAGCCTGGGCGGAGCAGATCACCGGTGTGCCACGCGCCCATATCACCCGTATCGCCCGCGAATTTGCGGAAAACGCAGACAAAACTCACGGTCGCTCCATGATCATCGTCGGTGCCGGTCTGAACCACTGGTATCACCTCGATATGAACTATCGCGGCCTGATCAACATGCTGATCTTCTGCGGCTGCGTCGGGCAGAGCGGCGGCGGCTGGGCGCACTACGTGGGCCAGGAAAAACTGCGTCCGCAGACCGGCTGGCAGCCGCTGGCGTTTGCCCTTGACTGGCAGCGTCCGGCTCGTCACATGAACAGCACCTCCTACTTCTATAACCACTCCAGCCAGTGGCGCTACGAGACGGTGACCGTGCAGGAGTTGCTGTCGCCGATGGCGGATAAATCCCGCTACAGCGGCCACCTGATTGACTTCAACGTGCGCGCTGAACGCATGGGCTGGCTGCCGTCTGCACCGCAGTTGGGCACTAACCCGCTGCGCATTGCGGAAGCGGCGAAGAAAGCGGGCATGTCACCGGTGGACTACACCGTGAAATCGCTGAAGGATGGCTCAATCCGTTTTGCGGCAGAACAGCCTGAGAACGGCAAAAACCATCCGCGTAACCTGTTCATCTGGCGCTCCAACCTGCTGGGTTCGTCCGGTAAAGGCCATGAGTACATGCTGAAATACCTGCTCGGTACCGAAAACGGTATTCAGGGTAAGGATCTCGGCAAGCAGGGCGGTGTGAAGCCAGAAGAAGTTGAATGGAAAGACAACGGTCTGGACGGCAAGCTGGATCTGGTGGTAACGCTGGACTTCCGTCTGTCCAGTACCTGCCTGTACTCCGATATCGTGCTGCCTACCGCCACCTGGTACGAAAAAGACGACATGAATACGTCGGATATGCATCCGTTTATTCATCCGCTGTCTGCGGCCGTTGACCCGGCGTGGGAATCAAAAAGCGACTGGGAAATCTATAAAGACATCGCGAAGAAATTCTCCGAAGTCTGTGTAGGGCACCTGGGCAAAGAGACCGACGTGGTGACGCTGCCAATCCAGCACGACTCCGCTGCCGAACTGGCGCAGCCGCTTGACGTGAAGGACTGGAAAAAAGGCAAATGCGACCTGATCCCGGGCGTGACCGCGCCGCACATTATTCCGGTTGAACGTGATTACCCGGCAACGTACGAGCGCTTTACCTCTATCGGTCCGCTGATGGAGAGGATCGGTAACGGCGGTAAAGGCATCGCCTGGAACACCCAGAGCGAAATGGACCTGCTGCGCAAGCTCAATTACACCAAAGCAGACGGCCCGGCCAAAGGCCAGCCAATGCTGAACACGGCAATTGATGCAGCGGAAATGATCCTGACCCTGGCACCGGAAACCAATGGCCACGTGGCGGTGAAAGCGTGGGCGGCTCTGAGTGAATTTACCGGCCGTGACCATACGCATCTGGCGAAGAATAAAGAAGAAGAGAAAATCCGCTTCCGCGATATTCAGGCTCAGCCGCGCAAGATTATCTCCAGCCCGACCTGGTCTGGCCTCGAAGATGAACATGTGTCCTATAACGCCGGATACACCAACGTTCACGAGCTGATCCCATGGCGCACGCTCTCTGGCCGTCAGTCTCTGTATCAGGATCACCAGTGGATGCGTGACTTTGGTGAAAGCCTGCTGGTTTACCGGCCGCCAATCGATACCCGCTCCGTGAAAGCGGTGATGGGGGCGAAATCAAACGGTAACCCTGAGAAGGCGCTGAACTTCCTGACGCCGCACCAGAAGTGGGGTATCCACTCCACCTACAGCGACAACCTGCTGATGCTGACGCTGTCACGCGGGGGGCCGATTGTCTGGATGAGCGAAGCGGACGCCAAAGATCTGGGTATCGAAGATAACGACTGGATCGAAGTGTTCAACAGCAACGGTGCCCTGACGGCACGTGCGGTGGTGAGCCAGCGTGTACCAGCCGGGATGACCATGATGTACCACGCGCAGGAACGTATCGTTAACCTGCCGGGTTCAGAGATCACCGAGCAGCGCGGCGGTATTCACAACTCTGTGACCCGTATTACGCCGAAACCGACGCATATGATCGGCGGCTATGCCCAGCTGGCCTACGGCTTTAACTACTACGGCACTGTAGGATCAAACCGCGATGAGTTCGTGGTGGTACGTAAGATGAAGAATATTAACTGGTTAGATGGCGAAGGTAATGACCAGGTACAGGAGAGCGTAAAATGAAAATTCGTTCACAAGTCGGCATGGTGCTGAATCTGGATAAATGCATCGGCTGTCATACCTGCTCAGTCACCTGTAAAAACGTCTGGACCAGCCGTGAAGGTATGGAGTACGCCTGGTTCAACAACGTGGAAAGTAAGCCGGGCACCGGCTTCCCGACCGACTGGGAAAACCAGGAGAAGTGGAAGGGTGGCTGGATCCGTAAAATCAACGGCAAACTGCAACCGCGCATGGGTAACCGTGCGATGCTGCTCGGTAAAATCTTTGCTAACCCGCATCTGCCGGGCATCGACGATTACTACGAGCCGTTTGATTACGACTATCAGAACCTGCACAACGCGCCGGAAAGCAAACACCAGCCGATCGCCCGTCCTCGCTCGCTGATCACCGGTAAGCGCATGGACAAAATTACCAGCGGTCCAAACTGGGAGGAAATTCTGGGCGGCGAGTTCGAAAAACGCGCCAAAGACCAGAACTTCGAGAACATGCAGAAGGCGATGTACGGCCAGTTCGAAAACACTTTCATGATGTATCTGCCGCGCCTGTGCGAACACTGCCTTAACCCGGCGTGCGTGGCGACCTGCCCAAGCGGCGCCATCTACAAGCGTGAAGAAGATGGCATTGTGCTGATCGACCAGGACAAGTGCCGCGGCTGGCGTATGTGCATCACCGGCTGCCCGTACAAAAAAATCTACTTTAACTGGAAGAGCGGTAAGTCTGAGAAGTGTATCTTCTGCTACCCGCGTATCGAAGCCGGTATGCCGACCGTCTGCTCAGAGAGCTGCGTAGGGCGTATCCGCTACCTCGGCGTGCTGCTGTACGACGCGGATGCGATTGAAAATGCCGCAAGCACCGAGAACGAGAAAGATCTGTATCAGCGTCAGCTGGACGTCTTCCTCGATCCGAACGATCCGAAGGTGATCGAGCAGGCGCTGAAAGACGGTATTCCGCAGAGCGTGATTGACGCCGCACAGCAGTCCCCGGTGTACAAAATGGCGATGGACTGGAAGCTGGCGCTGCCGCTGCACCCGGAATACCGCACGTTGCCGATGGTCTGGTACGTGCCGCCGCTGTCTCCGATTCAGTCTGCGGCTGACGCAGGTGAACTGGGCAGCAACGGCATTCTGCCGGACGTGGAAAGCCTGCGTATTCCGGTTCAGTATCTGGCCAACCTGCTCACCGCAGGGGATACCCAGCCGGTGCTGCTGGCGCTGAAACGTATGCTGGCGATGCGTCACTTCAAACGTGCGGAAACCGTTGACGGCGTTAACGATACCCGCGCGCTGGAAGAGGTCGGCCTGACCGAAGCGCAGGCGCAGGAGATGTACCGCTATCTGGCAATCGCTAACTACGAAGATCGTTTCGTGGTGCCGAGCAGTCACCGCGAGCTGGCTCGCGAGGCCTTCCCGGAGAAAAGTGGGTGTGGCTTTACCTTTGGCGACGGTTGCCACGGGTCAGACAGCAAATTCAACCTGTTCAACAGCCGCCGCATCGACGCGATGGATGTGACCAGCAAAACGGAGCCGCACCAATGATTGAACTCGTCATTGTTTCGCGTCTGCTCGAGTACCCTGATGCTGCGCTTGTGCAGCATCAACAGGAACTCTTTGATGCACTCGCGTCATCTGAAAACCTGGATAAAGAGGATGCCCAGACGCTGGGCATTTTCCTCCGCGACCTGCTGGCGCGCGATCTTCTTGATGCGCAGGCGGACTACAGCCAGCTGTTTGACCGTGGTCGTGCCACGTCTCTATTGCTGTTCGAACACGTTCACGGTGAATCCCGCGACCGTGGTCAGGCGATGGTGGATCTGATGGCCCAGTACGAGCAGCACGGTTTGCAACTCGACAGCCGCGAGCTGCCGGATCACCTGCCTCTGTACCTGGAATATCTGGCGCAGCTGCCGAAAGAGGAAGCGCTGGGCGGGTTGCAGGACATCGCTCCCATTCTGGCGTTGCTCGGCGCACGTCTCCAGCAACGTGAGAGCAATTATGCAGTCCTGTTCGATTTGCTGGTGAAACTGGCTAACGCCTCGGTTGACAGTCAAAAAGTGGCGGAAAAAATTGCGGATGAAGCCCGTGACGACACCCCACAAGCACTGGATGCCGTCTGGGAAGAAGAACAGGTGAAATTCTTTGCTGACCAGAGCTGTGGCGAATCTGAAATCTCCGCGCATCAGCGTCGTTTTGCCGGAGCGGTGGCTCCGCAATATTTGAATATCTCTAACGGAGGACAGCACTAATGCACTTCCTGAATATGTTCTTCTTTGACATTTACCCGTATATCGCGGGCACCGTGTTCCTGGTGGGAAGCTGGCTGCGTTATGACTATGGCCAGTACACCTGGCGTGCTGCCTCCAGCCAGATGCTGGATCGTAAAGGGATGAACCTGGCGTCAAACCTGTTCCACATCGGGATTTTGGGTATTTTCGCCGGTCATTTCCTG
Organism: Enterobacter cloacae complex sp. SYL003; assembly: GCF_049236925.1. Classification (NCBI taxonomy): domain Bacteria; kingdom Pseudomonadati; phylum Pseudomonadota; class Gammaproteobacteria; order Enterobacterales; family Enterobacteriaceae; genus Enterobacter; species Enterobacter cloacae complex sp. SYL003. The sequence goes on from NZ_JBMKJK010000001.1 coordinate 405,008, forward strand.
GGGATGCTGACGCCGCACTGGATGTACGAAGCGTGGCTGCCGATTGAAGTGAAGCAGAAGATGGCGATGCTCGCCGGTGGTGCCTGCGGCGTGATGACCCTGGTGGGTGGGCTGCTGCTGCTGAAACGCCGTCTGTTCAGCCCACGCGTGCGGGCTACCACGACCGGAGCGGACATCCTGATCCTCTCCCTGCTGATGGTGCAGTGTGCGCTGGGTCTGCTGACCATTCCATTCTCTGCGCAGCATATGGACGGCAGCGAGATGATGAAGCTGGTGGGATGGGCGCAGTCTGTCGTGACCTTCCGCGGTGGTGCCTCTGAGCATCTGGACGGCGTGGCGTTCATCTTCCGCGTTCACCTGGTGCTGGGTATGACCCTGTTTGTGCTGTTCCCGTTCTCTCGCCTGGTGCACATCTGGAGTGCGCCGGTGGAGTACCTGACGCGCAAATATCAGATCGTGCGTGCTCGTCGCTGATTCGCTGTATTGATACAACCCCGCATTTGCGGGGTTTTTTTTGTCCTGGAACCAGGGTTTCGTGCGGATGCCGGGTGGCGGCTGCGCCTTACCCGGCCTACGGAATTCACTATGCTCGGATCGAACCCTGGTCGAAGCTTCTCATCTTTCCCCGCATGGGAGAACCATGGAGCATTGTGCTTTTGGAGAGTGCTAAAGAATCTGGAAGTGATGGTGGTGGGGGAAGGATTCGAACCTTCGAAGTCGATGACGGCAGATTTACAGTCTGCTCCCTTTGGCCGCTCGGGAACCCCACCAGGGGTAATTCATATTTTGAAGTAAAGCTGGAGATGGTGGTGGGGGAAGGATTCGAACCTTCGAAGTCGATGACGGCAGATTTACAGTCTGCTCCCTTTGGCCGCTCGGGAACCCCACCACGGGGTAATGCTTTTAACTGGCCTGCTTCCTGCTGGAAGCGGGGCGCATCATATCAAATGAGACGCCCCTGTAAAGCATTCCTTTAGGAAAATGAAGCTGTTTGCCTGCTTTTTATCCGTAAAGGCGTAAAGCTAATCAATTCATTTTCCGAAGGATTAAAGAATAATCGTTCTGTTGCCGTACACAAAGACGCGCTGAGCAAGTACCTGATAAAGCGCACGGCTCAGTACGTTCTTCTCAACGTCACGGCCAGCTCGCATCATATCTTCTGCCGTGTAGGTGTGATCCACGTGGATCACGTCCTGCATGATGATTGGGCCTTCGTCCAGATTATCATTCACGTAGTGCGCGGTTGCGCCAATAATCTTCACCCCACGCTCGTATGCCTGGTGATACGGACGCGCGCCAATAAAGGCTGGCAGGAAGGAGTGGTGGATGTTGATAATTTTGTTCGGGAAGCGCGCCACGAAGGATGGCGTCAGCACGCGCATGTATTTTGCCAGCACCACGTAGTCCGGGTTATGCGCTTCAATCGCAGCAGCCATCAGGTTGTCATGCTCTTCGCGGGTATGACCTTCATGGCTGACCAGTTCAAACGGAATGTCGAAACGTTCAACCAGCGTACGCAGCGTCTCGTGGTTGCCAATGACGGCGGCAATTTCGACGTCCAGGCCACCGTAGTTGGCTTTCATCAGCAGATCGCCCAGGCAGTGCGCCTCTTTGGTGACCAGAATGACAATGCGGCGACGACCCGCCGGGTTTAGCTCGCGCACCGAGCCTTCCGGCAGGGCGCTGTCCAGATCGGCAAGCAGGGTTGTGTCGTTGAAAATACCTTCCAGCTCGGTACGCATAAAGAAGCGACCGGTACGGTGGTCAACGAACTCGTTGTTCTGCACGATATTCAGTTCATGCTTGTAGCAAATGTTGGTAATTCGTGCGATCAGTCCTTTTTGATCGGGACAGATAGTGCGCAGAACTTTACGTTGTAATGATTGCATCGCCGGGAAATCCTGTTTATGTATTTGCGAAGTCTGAGTTGTCAGGCATTACTGCCGCAACACTTTTTAAATTTTTTTCCTGAACCACAGGGGCAGGGATCGTTACGACCGAATTGCGGACGTGTGCCGTCAATATAATACCATTGCCCGCTGTCCTTTAAGAACCGTGAGCGTTCAATGATGGCGCCGGGTTTGTTTTGTTCGCTAAAGCGGGCGACAAAACTGACATAGCCCTCGTTGGCATCGCGGCCGGGAGCGGCATCAAAGACGGTAAGGCCCAGCCAGACGGTGTTGGCAAATCCGGCTTCAATCTCTTGCCGAAAATCGGCAGCATCACAGGACGGATGCCAGGTTTTAATCAGGTAGTCTGCGTTTTTGATCACAAAAGCAGTATACCGCGAGCGCATAAGGTGTGACGGGTCTGGTGCAACCTGCTCGCCAGAAAGATATCGCTGGCAACATAGGCTATACTCCAGAGCGCTACCACAGGGGCAGAGTTGAGACACGATTCTCTTCCTGGAACAAAAAATAAGGCGTTAAACGCTTAAGGTAGCAATATGTTAACTGAGCAGGTGCGTTGACGCTATGTCGGGAATCCAGGGGAAGTAAAACAGGGCTAATGAGAAAGGTAAAAATTGGACTGGCGTTGGGCTCAGGTGCAGCCCGGGGTTGGTCACATATTGGCGTTATCAATACCTTAAACCAGATGGGGATTGACGTTGATATTGTCGCAGGATGTTCTATCGGGTCGCTGGTCGGATCCGCGTACGCCTGCGGTAAGCTCCCGCAGCTTGAAAGCTGGGTGCGCTCCTTTAGTTACTGGGATGTACTGCGCCTGATGGATCTCTCCTGGCAGCGTGGCGGCCTGCTGCGCGGCGAACGCGTATTCAATCAGTTTCGTAAGATAATGCCCCTCGCTGACTTCAGCCACTGCCAAATGCCTTTCGGTGCCGTTGCAACCAACCTCAGTACGGGCAGGGAGTTATGGCTCACCGAAGGGGATATTCATCTCGCCGTTCGCGCATCCTGTAGCATGCCTGGGTTAATGGCCCCTGTGCCTCATAATGGCTACTGGCTCGTTGATGGTGGCGTGGTGAATCCTGTCCCCATCTCTCTGACGCGCGCCATGGGGGCAGATATCGTCATTGCAGTGGATTTACAGCACGACGCTCACCTTATGCAGCAGGATTTGATGCCGGTTAATCTTCAGAGCGATGATGCGGAAGAAGAGAAACTTGCCTGGCATGCGCGTTTACGCGGCAGAATAGGGCGCCTGACTGCCCGTCGCACGGTGACCGCGCCGAACGCCATTGAAATCATGACGACCTCCATTCAAATTCTTGAGAATCGCCTGAAGCGAAACCGTATGGCTGGCGATCCTCCGGATATTCTTATTCAGCCCTATTGTCCACAAATCTCTACCCTTGATTTCCACCGGGCTGAGGCCGCCATAGCAGCGGGCTCGTTAGCCGTCGAAAAGAAAATAGATGAACTGTTGCCTTTTGTGCGTACAGCACGTTAAGCACTTTTTTGATTACTTCAGCAAAATCTGACAGGCGATAGTACCAATAGCATGCCACTATTGAGTAACTGTCAGCCAGGGGAGGAACCATGACACAGCCATTGGCCGGAAAACATATTTTGATAGTAGAAGACGAGCCCGTTTTCCGATCGCTACTGGATTCGTGGTTATCCTCACTGGGTGCAACCACGTCCCTTGCCGAAGATGGCGTCGAGGCACTGGAAAAAATGGCCAGCATGGCGCCTGATCTGATGATCTGCGATCTCGAGATGCCGCGCATGGACGGATTAATGCTGGTGGAAAACCTGCGTAACGAAGGTTATCAGACACCGATACTGGTGATCTCGGCAACCGAAAATATGGCGGATATTGCTAAGGCGTTGCGTTTGGGTGTGCAGGATATCCTGCTCAAACCGGTTAAAGATTTAAACCGACTGCGTGAAACGGTGTTGGCCTGCCTGTATCCCAATATGTTTAATTCCCGGGTGGAAGAAGAAGAACGTCTTTTCCAGGACTGGGATGCTTTAGTCAGTAATCCGCTCGCGGCAGCGAAGCTGCTTCAGGAACTTCAGCCGCCGGTGCAGCAAAATATCTCTCATTGCAGAGTAAATTATCGCCAGCTGGTAGCGGCTGACCAGCCTGGACTGGTGCTGGATATTGCGCCGCTATCAGATTCCGACCTCGCTTTTTATTGCCTGGATGTTACCCGAGCGGGAGATAACGGCGTTCTGGCGGCCTTATTACTCCGTGCGCTGTTTAATGGATTGCTACAGGAACAATTATCCCATCAGGGGCAACGACTTCCTGAGTTAGGCAGTTTACTAAAACAGGTCAACCAACTTTTTCGCCAGGCCAATTTGCCGGGGCAGTTCCCGCTTCTGGTTGGCTATTATCACAGCGGGTTGAATAACCTTATTCTGGTCTCTGCTGGATTAAATGCCACGCTGAATACCGGCGAACACCATATACAGGTGAGTAACGGTGTGCCGTTGGGAACGTTGGGTAATACTTACCTTAATCAAATTAGCCATCGCTGCACCTCCTGGCAGTGCCAAATTTGGGGTGCCGGTGGGCGGTTACGCTTAATGTTGTCCACGGAGTAAGCAGTCAGATTTTATTTTTCAGATTGCTTTACCTGTGTTTTTGCTGGCAGTGCTACTATCGCTGCAAGTTTCATGCGTATTTGTCTTAATTGATCGGCAACGCGTTCTTTTCAGACCCGTATTAGTGGCTGAGACTGTATACTCAACGCGTTATTCAATGCATAAAAGTTCAAAACTTGAACAGTTCAGGAGAATTTCAATGGCTGCCCTAAATTCGAAAGTCAGAAAGGCCGTTATCCCGGTGGCGGGATTGGGTACCAGGATGTTGCCAGCGACGAAGGCAATCCCAAAAGAGATGCTGCCTCTGGTTGATAAGCCATTAATCCAGTATGTCGTGAATGAGTGTATTGCGGCAGGTATCACCGAAATTGTGCTGGTGACGCATTCATCTAAAAACTCTATCGAAAACCATTTCGATACCAGTTTCGAACTCGAAGCAATGCTGGAAAAACGCGTAAAGCGCCAGCTGCTGGAGGAAGTGCAGTCTATTTGCCCTCCACACGTTACCATTATGCAGGTTCGTCAGGGCCTGGCGAAGGGCCTGGGACACGCAGTATTGTGTGCACATCCGGTAGTGGGTGATGAGCCGGTCGCGGTTATTCTGCCAGACGTGATCCTTGATGAGTATGAGTCCGATCTTTCCCAGGAAAACCTGGCGGAAATGATTAAACGCTTCGACGAAACCGGCAGCAGCCAGATTATGGTTGAGCCAGTCGACGATGTGACTGCTTACGGTGTGGTTGACTGCAAAGGTGTTGCCCTGCAACCTGGTGAAAGCGTACCAATGGTTGGCGTTGTTGAAAAACCTAAAGCGGACGTCGCGCCGTCTAACCTTGCTGTCGTTGGCCGTTACGTACTGAGTGCTGAAATCTGGGCGCTGCTGGCCAAAACGCCTCCGGGTGCGGGCGATGAAATCCAGCTGACGGATGCTATCGATATGCTGATCGAGAAAGAGACCGTGGAAGCCTACCACATGAAAGGTAAGAGCCATGACTGCGGTAATAAGCTCGGTTATATGCAGGCATTCGTCGAATATGGCATTCGCCATAACAGCCTGGGTGAAGAATTTAAAGCCTGGCTCAAAGGTAGCGTCGGTATTAAGTAATAAACTCACGGACCAGTGAACAAGACCGGTGTGGCGATGCCCACCGGTTTTTTTATGCCTGTCGATCCGTAATTGGCTGGAGATTGTCAAGGACGTTAAATAGTGAGCCTGGCAATATGACAGAATGTAAGGAGATGTTCGGGGTATATTATGGGCATAAAAAATCCCGCATTAAGCGGGATTTTTCAGAATCTTTCCAGATTAATCCTTGATCAGGAAGTCATCCAGTTGTTTACCTTGTTCGTCCATAGCTTTCTTGATTACAGCAGGAGTACGACCCTGGCCGGTCCAGGTTTTCTCTTCGCCGTTCTCGTCGATGTAGCTATATTTCGCAGGACGTGCTGCGCGTTTTGCTTTGGTACCGGTTTTAGCCGCAGCCATGCTGTTCAGCAATTCGTTTGGATCGATACCATCGGCAATCAGCATTTCGCGATACTGTTGCAGTTTACGTGTACGTTCTTCGATTTCAGCCGCTGCTGCGCTTTCTTCTTCACGACGTTCGTTAACGACAACTTCTAATTTTTCGAGCATCTCTTCAAGCGTTTCAAGGGTACATTCTCTTGCCTGCGCACGAAGAGTACGGATGTTGTTCAGAATTTTAAGTGCTTCGCTCATTGTAGTAATCTCAAACTTATAATGGGGGTGGGTTTGTTGTCCTAATAATAGAGCGTTAATTTCACTTGTGCAATAGGTTGGAATGTAAGGAATTCAAAAAATACAAAATTAATGACGCTATTATTAATTACGCTAACTTAAATTTCATTGTTTGCTGGGGCGATGAGATATCGTTTCAAACGGCAAAAGCGCGTCATTTGCATGTTTGTTTTGTGACTTTTACCTCAGGAATTATAGTTGCGGTTGATAAATATCAGCCTTTCGTATTACTCCGGCTAAGCGCAGCGAACAGAAGAATAGTTAATAAATAGTGAATTTTAAAGATTGCAGAAGCCACTATAAAAAGAAGTGTTATCTCCGGTGTCGAGCTCGCCTTATTGTCCGTGCTAAAAGCCTTTACTGTCTGTTTTAACGCATTATTTTGCGCTATCAACGAAGAGTTTATTGGTGCAGAACAGCCTGGAGCACGCAGCCCGCCGCTGATGACAATACAAAATATGGTACAATGATCCATCGGGAATATTACACATTGATTAGGGTTCTTCGGCCAATGGCACAACTTTATTTCTACTATTCGGCAATGAATGCAGGGAAATCGACGGCGTTACTGCAATCCTCATACAATTATCAGGAGCGGGGGATGCGTACCGTTGTTTATACCGCCGAAATCGACGATCGCTTTGGGGCAGGGAAGGTAAGCTCAAGAATAGGGCTCTCGTCGCCTGCAAGGCTGTTTAACCCTGAAACGGACCTGCTTGAGGACATTCGTGCCCAGCATGCCTCTAAGCCTGTCCATTGCGTGCTGGTAGATGAAAGCCAGTTCCTGACCCGCGAGCAGGTCCATGCGCTTTCAGAGGTCGTTGATGAGCTGGATATTCCCGTTCTTTGCTATGGATTACGCACTGACTTTCGCGGTGAGTTATTTGCCGGTAGCCAGTATCTGCTCGCCTGGTCGGATAAGCTGGTTGAGCTGAAAACTATCTGCTTTTGTGGCCGCAAGGCAAGTATGGTTCTTCGCCTGGACCAGTCGGGCAAGCCTTATGCTGATGGCGAGCAGGTGGTGATAGGGGGCAATGAACGTTATGTCTCGGTCTGCCGCAAGCATTATAAAGAGGCGCTGGCTGTAGGCTCGCTGACGGCGTTACAGGGCGACAATCGCAAATAAAAAAAATGTCTTACGGATCCTCAGATATAAAAAAACCCGCCAGCGGCGGGTTTTTTTTCACACTGTCAATCAAGCATTTTTCTTCGCTTTCTTGTCAGCCTTTACAACTGCGGGGATGTCAACTTTTACGGCAGCGACATCGCTTTCAGTGAAGTTACGACCGTAATAGGTATCCAGCAGGATCTGTTTCAGTTCGGAAATCAGTGGGTAGCGCGGGTTAGCACCAGTACACTGGTCATCGAATGCATCTTCAGACAGCTTATCTACGTGAGCGAGGAAGTCAGCTTCCTGAACGCCTGCTTCGCGGATAGATTTAGGAATACCCAGTTCAGCCTTCAGGCTTTCCAGCCATGCCAGCAGTTTCTCGATCTTCGCTGCAGTACGGTCGCCCGGTGCGCTCAGACCCAGGTGGTCTGCGATTTCAGCGTAGCGACGACGAGCTTGCGGACGGTCGTACTGGCTGAATGCAGTCTGCTTGGTTGGGTTGTCGTTGGCGTTATAGCGGATAACGTTGCTGATCAACAGGGCGTTCGCCAGACCGTGAGGAATGTGGAACTGTGAACCCAGCTTGTGCGCCATGGAGTGACAGACACCCAGGAAGGCGTTAGCAAATGCAATGCCCGCGATGGTTGCCGCACTGTGTACACGTTCACGAGCTACAGGGTTTTTCGAACCTTCGTTGTAAGAAGCTGGCAGGTTTTCTTTCAGCAGTTTCAGTGCCTGTAAAGCCTGACCGTCAGAGAACTCAGAAGCCAGTACGGAAACGTAAGCTTCCAGGGCGTGAGTTACCGCATCCAGACCACCGAACGCACACAGTGATTTCGGCATTTCCATGACCAGGTTGGCGTCAACGATAGCCATATCTGGCGTCAGTGCGTAGTCAGCCAGCGGATATTTCTGACCCGTTGCGTCATCAGTCACAACAGCAAATGGCGTCACTTCTGAACCGGTACCGGAAGTGGTGGTGACGGCGATCATTTTCGCTTTCACGCCCATTTTCGGGAACTTGTAGATACGTTTACGGATATCCATAAAGCGCAGCGCCAGTTCTTCGAAGTGGGTTTCCGGATGCTCGTACATGACCCACATAATTTTCGCGGCGTCCATTGGGGAACCGCCACCCAGTGCGATGATCACATCAGGTTTGAAGGAGTTAGCCAGTTCAGCGCCTTTACGTACAACGCTCAGGGTTGGGTCAGCTTCAACTTCAAAGAAGACTTCAGTTTCGACGCCAGAAGCTTTCAGAACAGAGGTGATCTGGTCTGCATAGCCATTGTTGAACAGGAAACGGTCAGTCACGATGAGCGCACGTTTGTGGCCATCAGTAATCACTTCGTCCAGCGCGATTGGCAGAGAGCCGCGGCGGAAGTAGATAGATTTCGGAAGTTTGTGCCACAACATGTTTTCAGCTCGCTTAGCAACGGTTTTCTTGTTGATCAGGTGTTTTGGACCAACGTTTTCAGAGATGGAGTTACCACCCCAGGAACCACAACCCAGAGTCAGGGAAGGTGCGAGTTTGAAGTTATACAGGTCACCGATACCACCCTGAGAAGCAGGGGTGTTGATCAGGATACGTGCCGTCTTCATCTTCTGACCGAAGTAAGCAACACGCTCTGGCTGGTTATCCTGGTCGGTGTACAGGCAAGAGGTGTGGCCGATACCGCCCATCGCCACCAGCTTCTCTGCTTTTTCTACCGCGTCATCGAAATCTTTCGCACGGTACATTGCCAGTGTCGGGGACAGTTTTTCGTGAGCAAACGGCTCACTTTCATCAACGACTTTCACTTCACCAATCAGAATCTTGGTGGTAGCAGGGACGCTAAAGCCGGCGAGTTCAGCGATTTTATACGCTGGCTGACCTACGATAGCTGCGTTCAGTGCACCATTTTTCAGAATCACGTCCTGAACGGCTTTCAGTTCTTTACCTTGCAACAGGTAGCCGCCGTGGCTGGCGAAACGTTCACGAACGGCGTCGTATACCGAATCAACCACGACAACAGACTGTTCAGATGCACAGATAACGCCGTTATCGAAGGTTTTTGACATCAGCACAGAGGCAACTGCACGCTTGATATCTGCCGTTTCGTCGATCACAACAGGGGTATTACCTGCGCCTACGCCGATGGCTGGTTTACCGGAGCTGTATGCTGCTTTAACCATACCAGGACCGCCGGTCGCCAGGATTAGGTTAATGTCCGGGTGATGCATCAGGGCATTGGACAGTTCAACAGAAGGCTGGTCGATCCAACCGATCAGATCTTTTGGCGCACCCGCAGCAATGGCAGCCTGAAGCACGATATCCGCTGCTTTGTTGGTGGCGTCTTTCGCACGTGGATGCGGGGAGAAAATGATTGCGTTACGTGTTTTCAGACTGATAAGAGATTTGAAGATGGCGGTAGAGGTTGGGTTAGTGGTTGGAACGATACCGCAAATAATGCCGATGGGTTCAGCGATAGTGATGGTGCCAAAAGTGTCGTCTTCTGACAGCACACCGCAGGTTTTCTCATCTTTATAGGCGTTGTAGATATACTCTGAAGCAAAGTGGTTTTTGATCACTTTATCTTCAACGATACCCATACCGGATTCGGCAACGGCCATTTTAGCGAGAGGGATTCGAGCATCTGCAGCAGCCAGAGCGGCCGCGCGGAAGATTTTATCAACCTGTTCTTGGGTGAAATTGGCATATTCACGCTGGGCTTTTTTCACGCGCTCGACGAGGGCGTTCAGTTCAGCGATATTGGTAACAGCCATAATGCTCTCCTGATAATGTTTAAACTCTTTTAGTAAACCAGCGCTCGATACGTCTGACAGTATAGTCAGAGCCGATCCCACTTGCGTAACACACAGTAAAACAAAGGATTACTCACTGCTTCCGCTCACTAATTTACTAAAAGAGCCTTACCTTAGCATCATACCTTTTTGATAGGTGATCTCCCTGGCGGCGTAACCAAGATTACTCACTTCTGAGTACGAAAATTATGATCAAGATCAATTTTGTCCTAAGCTGATACCTTTCAGCAGGGTTATTTTGTGCTAATTATTCCAGTGTTAAATAATTAAGTAACTATTGGAAGTGGCGCTATCATTGAGTATACAAATGTTTAACATCATGAATTGATAACGTTTTAGAACAGATTTCTGGTGAAGTGTGCGGCTAAAAAGCGTATCTTCAGCGCGGATTTATCATTACACGCTGTCTCTCCCTGACCATGCTCAATTGCGGAGCTTAATGTGATTCAAACGCTCTTTGATTTCCCTACATATTTCAAGTTTTTTATTGGCTTGTTTGCCCTGGTCAACCCGGTAGGGATTATCCCTGTCTTCATCAGTATGACCAGTTATCAGACAGCTGCCGCGCGAAATAAAACCAACCTGACGGCAAACCTGTCGGTGGCGATTATCTTGCTTACGTCTCTTTATCTGGGGGACGCCATTCTTCAGGTCTTCGGCATCTCGATTGATTCGTTCCGAATAGCAGGCGGGATCCTGGTGGTGACGATTGCCATGTCGATGATCAGCGGCAAGCTGGGGGAGGATAAACAGAACAAGCAGGAAAAATCAGAGACAGCTATCCGCGAGAGCATCGGCGTGGTGCCACTGGCACTGCCGCTGATGGCGGGCCCGGGGGCAATCAGCTCTACCATTGTATGGGGAACACGCTATCACAGCCTGATGCACCTGATTGGCTTCTCTGTCGCCATTGCCCTGTTCGCACTTTGCTGCTGGGGCGTATTTCGTATGGCACCATGGCTGGTTCGCTTGCTGGGACAAACGGGCATCAACGTGATTACCCGTATCATGGGTCTGTTGTTAATGGCGTTAGGCATCGAATTTATCGTTACCGGTATAAAAAGTATATTCCCCGGATTAGTACACTGACTTTCGTTTGAAAGAGCGGAGCCAGCGGCTCCGTTTTTTTACGTGAATATCAGCAAATCATATAAATAAAGTTGAAATACGCACCAGCCATAATAAGTTCTACTAATAACCCTCTTTTGTTGATTTTCAAGAGGTTGTTTATTTTCAGTTTGCTTCTCTGCCCATAAATCCTTCAAACGCTCTGTTATTTTACTCACATGATACTCTGGGGCTTGCTGACAGATAACCGAAATGATATTAGTAATTTCGACGCTGACCCAGACGAATGTGCTAAATAATAACCAGATGTTAAATTTTCGTGAAAAATCGTTCGAATTTGTCATGTCATCGCACCAGTCACGAGAGAACTCTACAACTGAATGTATTGTAAGGGTTTTACTTGTTTTTGGCGTGAAAGGTGGTCGGCGGCATAGCTACGCCTGACTCCGTAAAAGAGAAATGCTTAACAAATTTGCAAAATGTATTGGCGAGAGTTGGCACCATTTGGTACTTTCCGGCCTTATATTTTGCGGCATTAAACAAGTTGATGAGAACTATTTTCATATAGACATCACTTAAGCTTTCCAGCACACCTCACTGACAGGGGAGAGGTGTAAAGAATCGACGCAAGATCGCCGTACGAGCGGTCAGTAATAATGAAGTCGATGATAGCAAGAAGTAAAAAAAGAACCTGACAGCAGCAAAAAAAACTCCTGCGCTGTACAGGCCCCAACAGGGGATTACACAACTGGCGAAGGCCAGTCATAATAATGAGTGGAGTATCAACACAATGTCCATCATCACAAAAAAAAGTCTGGTAGCGGCGGGGATTTTAACTGCGCTAATCGCGGGCAACGCTGCAATGGCTGCGGACGTTCCTGCTGGTGTTCAGCTGGCTGAGAAGCAAACGCTGGTACGTAATAACGGTGCGGAAGTGCAGTCTATTGATCCGCACAAAATTGAAGGTGTTCCAGAGTCTAACGTTAACCGCGATCTGTTTGAAGGTCTGCTGGTGACTGACGTAGACGGCCACCCGGCTCCGGGCGTGGCGGAAAAATGGGACAACAAAGATTTTAAAGTCTGGACCTTCCATCTGCGTAAAGATGCCAAATGGTCTGACGGTACGCCGGTTACCGCCGAAGATTTCGTCTATAGCTGGCAGCGTCTGGCGGATCCGAATACCGCCTCCCCGTACGCGAGTTACCTCCAGTATGGCCATATCGCCAATATTGATGACATCATCACGGGTAAAAAGCCAGTAACCGACCTGGGCGTAAAAGCCATCGATGCCAACACTTTTGAAGTGACGTTGAGCGAACCTGTTCCGTACTTCTATAAGTTGCTGGTTCACCCGTCCGTTTCTCCGGTACCAAAATCCGCGGTAGAAAAATTTGGTGAAAAATGGACGCAGCCTGCGAATATCGTGACCAACGGTGCATATAAGCTGAAGGACTGGGTCGTTAACGAGCGTATGGTGCTGGAGCGCAACCCGCAGTATTGGGATAATGCCAAGACGGTTATCAATCAGGTCACCTACCTGCCAATCTCTTCTGAGGTAACGGACGTAAACCGCTACCGCAGCGGCGAAATCGACATGACCTATAACAACATGCCGATTGAACTGTTCCAGAAGCTGAAAAAAGAGATCCCGAAAGAAGTTCACGTCGATCCGTATCTGTGCACCTACTATTATGAAATTAACAACCAGAAAGCACCGTTCACCGACGTACGTGTTCGTACCGCACTGAAGCTGGCTCTGGATCGCGACATTATCGTGAATAAAGTGAAGAATCAGGGCGACCTGCCGGCTTACAGCTACACCCCGCCTTACACCGACGGTATGAAGCTTGTTGAACCTGAATGGTTCAAATGGTCCCAGGAAAAACGTAATGAAGAAGCGAAAAAGCTGCTGGCTGAAGCGGGCTATACCGCCGACAAGCCGCTGACGTTTAGTCTGCTGTACAACACCTCCGATCTGCATAAAAAACTGGCTATTGCCGTCGCGTCAATCTGGAAGAAAAATCTCGGCGTGAACGTGAAGCTGGAAAATCAGGAATGGAAAACCTTCCTCGATACGCGCCATCAGGGAACCTTTGACGTGGCACGTGCAGGATGGTGTGCGGACTATAACGAACCGACCTCATTCCTGAACACCATGCTCAGCGACAGTTCGAACAATACCGCACACTATAAGAGCCCGGCGTTTGATAAGCTGATTGGCGATACCCTGAAAGTGGCAGATGACGCCCAGCGCGCCGATCTGTACGCGAAATCAGAACAACAGCTCGATAAAGACTCTGCGATCGTTCCGGTTTACTACTACGTTAACGCCCGCCTCGTGAAACCATGGGTAGGGGGTTATACCGGTAAAGACCCGTTAGATAATATTTCCGTTAAGAATCTTTATATTATCAAGCATTAATGGCAATACGTGGGGCGAGCGAGCTTGCCCCACTGTGTCTATTTTGTAACATTCATCAGGCACACGCCAGAAGGTACGGGCAATGTTGAAATTTATCCTGCGTCGCTGTCTTGAAGTGATTCCAACGTTATTTATTCTAATTACAATTTCCTTCTTTATGATGCGTCTTGCGCCGGGCAGTCCTTTTACCGGTGAACGCACGCTTCCGCCAGAAGTTATGGCCAACATCGAAGCGAAATACCATTTAAACGATCCTATCACCACGCAGTACTTCAACTATCTGAAGCAACTTGCACACGGTGATTTTGGTCCGTCATTCAAATATAAAGACTATTCCGTTAACGACCTGGTGGCGTCCAGCTTCCCGGTATCGGCTAAATTAGGGGCTGCTGCATTTATCCTGGCCGTTGTTCTCGGTGTCACTGCGGGCGTTATCGCCGCACTAAAACAAAATACCCGATGGGATTACGCCGTAATGGGGGTCGCAATGACCGGGGTGGTTATCCCCAGCTTCGTTGTCGCGCCGTTGCTGGTCATGATATTCGCGATAACCCTTAAATGGCTGCCCGGGGGCGGCTGGAATGGCGGGGCGCTGAAGTTCATGATATTGCCGATGGTGGCATTATCTCTGGCCTACATTGCCAGTATCGCCCGTATTACGCGTGGTTCAATGATTGAAGTCCTGCATTCGAACTTTATCCGTACCGCCCGTGCGAAAGGGTTGCCGATGCGCCGGATTATTTTCCGGCACGCTCTCAAGCCTGCACTGTTACCGGTGCTCTCCTATATGGGTCCTGCTTTCGTCGGCATTATTACGGGTTCAATGGTGATTGAAACCATTTATGGCCTGCCGGGCATCGGGCAGCTGTTTGTTAACGGGGCGCTTAACCGTGACTATTCGCTGGTGCTGAGCCTGACGATCCTCGTGGGCGCGCTGACCATTCTGTTTAATGCCGTTGTCGATGTGCTGTATGCCGTTATCGACCCGAAAATCCGTTACTAACTGGAGCACGCCATGATGTTGAGTAAGAAAAACAGCGAGGCGCTGGAAAACTTCAGTGAAAAGCTGGAGGTCGAAGGTCGTAGCCTTTGGCAGGACGCCCGCCGTCGTTTTATGCATAACCGTGCCGCCGTTGCCAGCCTGGTCGTGCTGGTGCTTATCGCGCTGTTCGTAACCCTGGCACCAATGCTCTCTCAGTTCACCTATTTCGATACGGACTGGGGCATGATGTCCAGCGCGCCGGATATGGAATCCGGGCACTATTTCGGTACCGACTCCTCCGGGCGTGATTTGCTGGTGCGTGTGGCGATTGGCGGCCGTATCTCCCTGATGGTTGGCATCGCGGCGGCGCTGGTGGCGGTGATCGTCGGCACGCTTTACGGTTCGCTTTCCGGTTACCTCGGCGGGAAAGTGGACTCCGTGATGATGCGTCTGCTAGAAATCCTGAACTCCTTCCCGTTCATGTTCTTCGTCATTCTGCTGGTGACCTTCTTTGGTCAAAATATCCTGCTGATCTTCGTGGCGATCGGGATGGTGTCCTGGCTGGATATGGCGCGTATTGTGCGCGGCCAGACGCTGAGCCTCAAACGTAAGGAGTTTATCGAAGCCGCACAGGTTGGCGGCGTTTCTACCGCCAATATTGTGGTGCGTCATATCGTTCCTAACGTGCTGGGCGTGGTGGTGGTGTACGCCTCCCTGCTGGTGCCAAGTATGATCCTGTTTGAATCTTTCCTGAGCTTCCTGGGATTAGGTACGCAAGAGCCGTTGAGTAGCTGGGGCGCTCTGTTAAGTGATGGCGCAAACTCCATGGAAGTGTCACCGTGGTTACTGCTGTATCCGGCGGGCTTCCTGGTCGTCACCCTGTTCTGTTTCAACTTTATCGGCGATGGCCTGCGTGATGCCCTCGACCCGAAAGACCGTTAAGGAGCGCCGTCATGACCATTATTGAAACGGCAACCGCGCCACAGGCGCAACAGCGGACCAGCGCACTGCTGGACGTTAAAGACCTCCGCGTGACGTTTAAAACCCCCGACGGTGATGTGACTGCCGTTAACGATCTCAACTTCGACCTGCGTGCCGGTGAAACGCTGGGCATTGTGGGCGAATCCGGTTCCGGTAAATCCCAGACCGCATTCGCGCTGATGGGCCTGCTGGCATCAAACGGCGTGATCGGCGGTTCGGCGACGTTTAACGGGAAAGAGATCCTGAACTTGCCGGAACATGAGCTGAACAAGCTGCGCGCCGAGCAGATTTCAATGATTTTCCAGGATCCGATGACCTCCCTGAACCCCTATATGCGGGTGGGTGAACAGCTGATGGAAGTGCTGATGCTCCACAAGGGGCTGGGCAAAGCCGAAGCGTTTGAAGAGTCCGTCAAAATGCTGGATGCGGTGAAAATGCCTGAGGCACGCAAGCGCATGCGCATGTATCCGCACGAATTCTCCGGCGGTATGCGCCAGCGCGTCATGATCGCGATGGCATTGCTTTGCCGGCCAAAACTGCTGATCGCTGATGAACCAACCACCGCTCTCGACGTGACCGTCCAGGCGCAGATCATGACGCTGCTGAACGAGCTGAAGCGTGAGTTCAACACCGCCATCATCATGATCACCCACGATTTAGGCGTCGTTGCCGGGATCTGCGACAAAGTGTTAGTCATGTATGCAGGCCGCACGATGGAATACGGTAATGCCCGCGATGTGTTCTACCAGCCAGCCCACCCGTACTCTATCGGGCTGCTGAATGCCGTACCGCGCCTCGATGCGGAAGGGGAGTCGCTGCTGACTATCCCGGGCAACCCGCCAAACCTGCTGCGTTTGCCAAAAGGCTGCCCGTTCCAGCCACGCTGTCCGCATGCGATGGAAATCTGTAACAGCGCACCGCCGCTGGAAGCGTTTGCCCCAGGCCGTCTACGCGCCTGCTTTAAGCCGCTGGAGGAGCTGGTATGAACGCAATCGACGAAAAAAGAAATGTGCTGCTCGAAATCGCTGACCTGAAGGTCCATTTCGATATCAAAGACGGTAAACAGTGGTTCTGGCAGCCAGCCAAAACCCTGAAAGCGGTGGATGGCGTCACGCTACGCCTGTACGAAGGGGAGACCCTGGGCGTGGTGGGCGAATCCGGCTGCGGCAAGTCGACGTTTGCGCGTGCGATCATCGGCCTGGTGAAAGCCACCGACGGGAAAGTGGCCTGGCTTGGCAAAGATCTGCTGGGGATGAAGCCGGATGAATGGCGCAATGTGCGCAGTGATATCCAGATGATTTTCCAGGATCCTCTGGCGTCCCTGAACCCGCGTATGACCATTGGCGAAATCATTGCCGAGCCGCTGCGCACCTATCATCCGAAGATGCCGCGCCAGGAAGTTCGCGATCGGGTGAAAGCGATGATGCTGAAGGTGGGTCTGTTGCCTAACCTCATCAACCGCTACCCTCACGAGTTTTCCGGCGGTCAGTGCCAGCGTATCGGTATCGCACGCGCGTTGATCCTTGAACCGAAACTGATTATCTGTGATGAGCCGGTTTCGGCGCTGGACGTTTCCATCCAGGCCCAGGTGGTTAACCTGCTACAGAAATTGCAACGGGAAATGGGGCTGTCGCTGATCTTCATCGCCCACGATCTGGCGGTGGTAAAACACATTTCAGACCGTGTGCTGGTCATGTATCTGGGCCACGCCGTGGAACTGGGCACGTATGATGAGGTGTACCATAATCCGCTGCACCCTTATACCAAAGCGCTGATGTCTGCGGTTCCCGTTCCGGATCCCGATCTGGAAAAAAATAAAACCATTCAGCTTCTGGAAGGTGAACTGCCTTCGCCAATCAACCCGCCTTCAGGCTGCGTATTCCGTACGCGATGCCCAATAGCCGGGCCGGAATGTGCAAAAACACGGCCGGTTCTGGAGGGCAGTTTCCGACATGCGGTTTCCTGCCTGAAAGTAGACCCGTTATAATCGCAAGGGCTGACATGATGTCAGCCCTTATTTTTTAGAGGTTAATGTGTCGCGATTATTCACGTCGGCCCGTCAGCGGCTTTATCACCTTTTATTTGATCCAGAAACGGTTTCCGGTCGCCGTTTCGAGGGTCTGTGTGGCTTATTTGCGCTGATTAGCGTCATTATTATCTTTATCGAATCCGGTGCCGGAACGCAGTACCACATGACGTATGAGGAGTGGCACGTATTTGTCTGGCTGGAATTGATCGTCACGCTGGTGTTTACCGCAGAGTATGTGCTGAGGGTCATTAGCTGGCCAAATCCGGCGAAATACGTTTTCAGCTTCTGGGGATTTATTGATTTAGCCACTATCCTGCCGCTGTATGTCATGTGGCTGTGGCCTGAGATCAGCCTGAATTATGTGTTTGCCTGGCGCGCAATGCGGGCGATTCGTGTGTTACGAATTCTGAAGCTGCTGCGCTTTATGCCGTCGCTGAGGGTTTTTTGGGTCGCCATTGTCAGCGCCCGCCACCAGCTTATTCTCTTCTATTCGTTTATTGCTATCGTGATGATCGTTTTTGGCTCCCTGATGTATTTAATCGAAGGGCCAAAATACGGGTTTACCACGCTTAATGCGTCGGTTTACTGGGCTATCGTCACGGTGACCACCGTGGGCTATGGCGATATTACACCGCATACGCCGCTCGGACGTATTGTGGCATCGATTCTTATTCTGATCGGTTATTCGGTAATAGCGATACCGACGGGGCTAATTACCACCCATATGAGCAGCGCCTTCCAGAACAGCAAGCAGCAACGCAAATGTCCGAATTGTCAGCAGGGAAATCATGAACCCGGGGCGCGGTTTTGTCACCGCTGTGGAAATGCCTTGCCGGATTAAATAAAAAAGGCTGCGCGGGCAGCCTTTTTTATTATTCACGCCAGAGAATATGGCACAGCTTGTGGTCTTTCTCGCGGCACAGCAGGACGCGGGCAAAGATGTCGTTAATTTCTCCGCCGTCTTCATCTGCCAGGCCAATTACCACCTCAGCGAAGAAGTCCGGGTTGAGATCAAAATCGACGTGTTCGGCCCAGTCTTCAGACGGATCGAACAGCTCAGCACCGCCACGCTCTTCAAATTGCAGGTTGAAAAGAATGACGTCAGCAGGGTCGAGATTATCGACCGCCAGCTCGAGAAAAATATCGTAGGCCTGTTCGAGCGTTTCGTCTTCGGTCAGGCGATTGTTCAGATCCATTTCCATGATGACTACCTGTTAAACATCGTTGGGCACGTTTTACAGCAACGGACTAAAGAAGTAAAACAGTCGTTCGGCAATTCGCTGCCACAGCGGACGTTTCGCCCACAGTCTGGCGTCCAGCAGGCGTGAGCGGGAGATATAATCATCCTGAACCGCCGCCAGATCGCCGCCGAAACCGGCGTCATCAATGACCAGCGTAATTTCAAAATTCAGCCACAGACTGCGCATATCGAGGTTGACGGTACCCACCAGGCTCAGCTCTCCGTCTACCAGCACGCTCTTGGTGTGTAACAGACCGCCTTCGAACTGATAGATTTTAACGCCCGCGGCCAGCAGCTCACTAAAGAACGCGCGACTTGCCCACCCGACCAGCAGCGAATCGTTCTTGCGCGGCATAATAATGCTCACATCCACTCCGCGCTGTGCCGCTGTACAGATGGCGTGCAGAAGGTCGTCGCTGGGGACGAAATAGGGCGTGGTCATGATCAGATATTCCCGCGCTGAGTACGCGGCGGTAAGCAGTGCCTGATGGATCAGATCTTCCGGGAAGCCTGGACCGGAGGCGATAGTGTGGATAGTGTGCCCGCTGGCTTCCTCAAACGGCATGATATTGCCATCCGGCGGCGGGGGAAGAATGCGTTTACCGGTTTCAATTTCCCAGTCGCACGAATAGACGATGCCCATAGAGGTTGCCACCGGGCCTTCCATGCGAGCCATCAAATCGATCCATTGCCCCACGCCGGAATCCTGTTTAAAGAAGCGGGGGTCGACCATGTTCATGCTGCCGGTGTAGGCGATATAGTTATCGATCAGAACCATTTTCCGGTGCTGACGAAGATCCATGCGGCGCAGAAAGACGCGCATAAGATTCACTTTCAGCGCCTCGACCACCTCGATACCGGCGTTGCGCATCATGCCTGCCCACGGGCTACGGAAAAAGGCCACGCTGCCGGCGGAGTCCAGCATCAGGCGGCAGTGGATACCGCGACGTGCAGCGGCCATCAGCGATTCGGCGACCTGGTCCGCCATGCCGCCCGGCTGCCAGATATAAAACACCATCTCGATATTATGCCGGGCGAGCTGGATATCACGGATCAGCGCCTGCATCACGTCATCGGAAGAGGTCATCAGTTGCAGCTGATTGCCTTTTACCCCAGCAATGCCCTGGCGGCGTTCGCACAGCTTGAACAAAGATGCGGCCACGCTGCTGTTCTCTTCGGCGAAGATATGCTTGCAGGCTTTAAGGTCGGCAAGCCATTTTGCCGTGGAGGGCCACATGGCACGGGCGCGTTCGGCCCGGCGTTTACCCAGATGAAGTTCACCGAAAGAGAGATAGGCGATGATGCCCACCAGCGGCAGAATGTAGATAATCAGAAGCCAGGCCATGGCGGAAGGTACCGCTCTGCGTTTCATCAGAATGCGCAACGTCACCCCGGCAATTAACAGCCAGTATCCTAAAATGACCAGCCAACTCACCACGGTGTAGAAGGTTGTCATAAATAAAAAATCCTTTTGAAAGCGTATTGTTATGAGTTTACGCATCAGGATTCATCTGGCAAATAAAAACGGCAGATAAAAGCGCTGGTTTGCCGCCTGCTTAGGCATATAATGGCATCTCTGTTAGAGAAAGAGTTGTAGACATGAAGCGCAGTAGAACTGAAGTAGGGCGCTGGCGCATGTTGCGACAGGTGAGTCGTCGTAAGGCTCGTTGGCTGGAAGCACAATCCCGCCGCAATATGCGTATCCACGCCATCAGAAAATGTGGCCTGAACAGACACCGTAACGCGCTGCTGTTCGCGGTCCAGGATATCTGAAAAGCATGAGGGGCACCGTAAAGGTGCCCATTAAACATCCAGACTATCAATCTTTGCAGTCTCCTCCCGTCTGCTTTCCACGATATACTACGTCCCCATAACGTCATGATATTAAAAGATGAATCCTTATCTCTGGATTTTTATTGCACTTTTGGCGCTGGATGCGCTCAGGGAAGGTTTAGGACTTTCGTCATTTTCCTCATTGGCAGATTATGTTTTTGCGTGGGGAATACATTGGCTTTATTAAAGCAAAAAAGGATGAACGTAAAAGTGATGGCAGCACTCTTCGGGATTGCAGTATTAAGCGGTTGTGCCAGTAGCAAAACCTCACCCGAACGGCACGCGTTTTATTTCGTGTCGCATCAGTCCAGCTTTACTGGCGGCAATTACACCTCCAGCGTGCAGAAAAATTATCACCTGAACGTAGCGCAGTTCCGCGAGCTTTATGCCCGGGGCAAAGCTGACCGTGCGGAAGGGCGGACTCAGGCTGAAGCCAGTGAATACGCGCAAAGCATTCGCGATCAGCTGAAAGAAAATGCGAAGTCGCAGGAATTGTACGCAGGCAACGCGAAGGATAAATGGTCTTCGGACATGGACAGTAAAGACGCCATATTATTTGGTAACGAACTGGCCGCGACTTATCTTGATGGTTATAACGGCGTACAATAGCGCAACTGATTCAGGGGATACCGTAATTGCCGGTATCCCCGCTGTTTTTGAGCAAAAGGAGTGAGACGTGTTTGCGGAGTTTGGTGTACTGAATTTCTGGACCTATGTTGTCGGCGCATTTTTTATCGTGCTGGTTCCAGGACCGAACACCTTGTTTGTGCTGAAAACAGGGATTGGCCACGGCGTTAAGAAAGGCTATCTGGCAGCCACCGGTGTGTTTATTGGTGATGCCGTGCTGATGTTTCTGGCCTGGGCGGGCGTCGCCGCGTTGATCCAGACCACTCCGGTATTATTTAATATTGTCCGCTATCTTGGGGCGTTTTATCTGCTGTGGCTCGGCGGAAAAATGCTCTGGTCCGTTATGACACGTCAAAAAAATGCGCACGAAAGTAGCGCCGAACCGGCAAGCGCGATCCTTAAGCGTTCGCTGGTGCTGAGCCTGACGAACCCGAAAGCGATTCTCTTTTACGTATCGTTCTTCGTGCAGTTCATTGATGTCAATGCGAAGAATACCGGCACGTCGTTCCTGATCCTCGCCACAACGCTTGAGCTGATCAGCTTCATGTACATGAGCTTCCTGATTTTCTCAGGCGCGTTTGTCACGCGTTATCTGAAAACCAAAAAGAAACTGGCGAAGCTGGGGAATGGGTTGATAGGCCTGCTGTTTGTTGGATTTGCGGCGAGGCTGGCGTCGCTGCACTGAATGAAGAAAAGGCTCCCGAGGGAGCCTTTTTAATGTCTGACGTAACTGGAAAGCCGCGCCAGACAAGGCTTCACGTTTTACTACTAGCAGTCAAAAGCCATAAAAAGCGGCTAGGGTGTGGACACATTGTGGACACTCTGACCACCATTAGCACCCTTCAGCGGGTTAAGCGAAATCGCGTCCTGCAGGTACTGAGGAGCGAAGTGCGCATAGACCATTGTCTGCGCAATTTTCGTATGACCTAAGATCCTCTGCAGTGTGATGATATTGCCCCCGTTAATCATAAAGTGCGTGGCGAAAGAGTGTCGTAGCGCATGTGTTGCTTGCCCCGCCGGTAAGTCGGGCTTAACTTCTTTGAGGATTCGCCTGAATTCAGCATAACTGGCCTCAGGAAACAGAAAGCCTCGTGCTTTGCCGACTACGTAAGCCGCAACGTCATCAGAGATCGGGACCGTGCGCGGTGTGTTGGTTTTCGTCTTAACGAAAGACACCCGGTTATGAATCACATTCTCCGCCTTCAATCGCGCAGCTTCTCCCCATCTTGCCCCGGTACTCAAACACAAAACCGCAATTTTACGATTATCACCTGAGAGCGCAGCTAGTAAGGCGTCAATTTCCTCAAGAGTGAGATAGCCCGTTTCGGCTGTCTGCTCTTTCAGTTTTTTGAATCCCCTGAATGGATGTTCACCGTTATACAGTTCTGACTCAATCAGGGTTGTGAACATCCCACCTAGCGTGATCAGGTCGCGGTTGATGGTAGTTGGCTTAATACCTTCACCCCGGCGTTGAGCACAATATTGCGTTATCAGGCTCTTGGTGATTTGGAAAGCGCATGGGTTACCGGTCATCGTTTCGAAACGCTCAATTTTCCTGAGATACGATTGACCGTGTTCCTCGTGTTTACCTTTCAGCTTCCACCATAACTCTTTCAGTTCTGACAGTTGGCGTTTGTCCGTGGGTTTTGAAAGCCATTCCTTTGAGTGATGGTTATATTGAGTATGCTTTTCAAAAGCCATCGCCTCGCTTTTCTTGTCGAACTTCCGACGGATGCGTTTTCCGTTACGCCCAGCCGGTCTAATGTCCACTTCATATCGACCATCATCGAGCTTTTTAACAGACATAAAGCCTCCCGATGATGTTACTTCGTACTTCAATTTCCTGATTTAAATAGCAAAAACTCACTGTGCATTTACTGCACAAATAAGCACCATAAATAGTTAGCCAGTTTTCTGGTCTGAGTGGGCTGACGTTGTTGTTTGCTGCCCAAAGTGCGCGAGAGCCGGTGCAATCTGCCCAGCTTCAGGTGATATCGTCTCTGTCATGAACCACATCGTATATTTTTTGAACTGAGGATGATTCAAAATCTTCATCACCGCCTGTATGCCCATATCTTTTACACCCTTCTCGTAACTCGAAAGAGAGCTGTATGGAACGCCTGTTAAGTCACTGAATTCTTTCCTATTCATACGTTCCGACTCACGCATGATCGCTAGCTTTTCATTTACGGGTATCATCGTAATTAACACTCCACTATTGATAGAAAAACGATAACGGAGTAATCTTCAATTCGTTATCGCAAACTAATGGCTCCAATATGGCAATTAATAGCCATTAGGAGCAATTAAAACACTAACGAGGAATACTCACAAATGAATAGGGTCATTGATAGTGTGAGCGACGCCGTTCCATACCAGGAATTCGCGCGCCTTATTGGTAAAACACCTGCGGCCGTTAAAGGCATGATTGAGAAGGGCAAGCTGCCTGTAGTCGAGATGACTGATCCGCAGTCAACAAGTGGGCGCGCTGGGGAATATTGGGTTTATCTGCCAGCGTGGAACAAGGGCATGAAGATGGCCTATGACAGCCGTCCGAAGGAAATTAGAGACGGTTGGCTGATGTGGCTCGGATTAGGGGGGCCAGTATGAAGAATGAACCTCGTTGCATTGCACAGTTGCTTAGAAGAGAAAGCCCTAATCCGTTCAACTTCACTATCACACACGGTCGCGGACGCAAGGGCATCATCATCCGAACCCGTAAGACGGGTGTTATCGAGAAGCTTCGTCGCTTGGTCAAAAAGAGAGGACTGTGGTTATGACGGTAATGACACTTGATGTGATCCAGAAACAACCAACGGCGCTTCGTGGTCTGGTCTGCAAGTATCTGGCTCAGCCTCGCTGGCAGGACACTTGTGATTTTTACAATCAGATGATGGAGCGGGAGCGTCTTACGGTTTGTTTCCATGCTCAATTAAAACAGCGTCACTCTGTGATGCGCTTAGAGGAAATGGCTGAAGCTGATCGTGAGCGTCTTGTTTGTGCGCTTGATGAATTGAGAAATGCATTCACCCGGTATCGTCAACTTGGCGCGTCAAAATCAACTTTCATCAGCCGCCTGACCGTCAGCCAAAGGCGTTCATTGTTTCTTCATGCTGGACTGACAGAGCAGGAATTTATGATGCCGCACTGGCGTTTGAATGAAGAGGACTGTTACTGGCGTGACAAACTTTTCCGCGCTCTGCGAGAGCTGTTCAGCCTTTTTGAATACGCACCAACTATTTTAACCTCGGTAAAACCTGAGCAGTATTTACATTAATTAATCTGGATTCGACTAATTACGCGCCTTACAGCGTGGGGACTCCTTTTGCCCGGAGATAGGCAAATGCAAGAACAAAATACAGCGCAGCGGGGGATGTATTCGGCACATCTGGCGCAGGCAGTAAGTGAGGCACAGCGCGATACGGCGACCCGTTTCTCTTCTCAGTTTGACGGGCTTATCGCGCACATCAGTAAGTCAGAACTTAATCGTACCGAGATTATCGAGTTATTAGGTCAGGAGTCGGAAAAGTTACACAACTCAATTTTTGGTAAGGCTGGCTAACCACTTTTAACAGGAAGCAAAAATGAGCATACGCATCGAGATTAATAACCAGTACGTCATCACCAGTGACCGCTATCAATTCATATTGCAGGAAAAAAAGACCGCTACATCCGGGAAGAATGAAGGTAAGGAATGGTTGGACGTTGTGGGTTACTACCCGACCATTTCTAAGCTCGTTTCGGGTCTGTTACTGCATAAAATTTTAACAGGTGAGTCCCGTCAGTTTTCGGATTTAGAAAAGCAGGTTGAGCGGCTGGCAGAAAAATGTCAGCAAGCTTTCAGTTCAAAGGCTAAGAGCTAGGCTGTGCTAATGATGACGGATTCGATTATCCATTATCACGGCACGCCAGTATGGGGAGACGCCGGTAACGTTCATCGTGTTGCAGTGAATGGTGCTGGCGCTTTTGTTTCTTTTGCCAGACCTGACCAGCTCGCCGCCTCGATTAAATATGCTTGCGCCATTGCTATTGATAATGGGGCTTTTTCCGCGTGGAAACGTGGTCTTGTTATCAATTGGCAGGAGTTTTATCGGTGGTTATTGCCCCACTATCATCACCCAAAGGTGTCTTTCTTTGTTATTCCTGATGTGGTTGAGGGTGGAGAAGCTGACAATGATGCCCTTATCGATTCAATGCCTCGCTGTTTCCGGGATAAAGCCGCGCCTGTCTGGCATCTTCATGAGTCATTAGACCGACTGGTTGAGCTTTGTAATGAATGGCCTCGGGTGTGCTTTGGCTCATCTGGTGAATATGCCAGCATCAGGACTGAGCGCTGGCATCGCAGGATGCGTGAAGCATTCGATGCAATTTATCTGAAACATAGCTTTAAAACTAAAATTCATGGCCTTCGTATGCTGGATGGCCGTGTCCTTGGAAACTATCCGCTTGCTACTGCAGATAGCACAAATCTCGCCTGTAATATTCCAAAATTTACAAGCAAATACCCTGAGATAACTCGATTCATTCAGGAGGCGGATTACAACCAGAAACTGAGTGAGCGTGAACTTAAAGCCGCCATTCTTATTGGTCGCTGCGCTATTCTGAAAAACGCGATCGAGAGTGTCACGCCTCCTGCAATTCAATGCTGGTCTGAAATGCCAAAGCATCCGCAACAGTTGGAGCTTTTGGTGGCATGACTGATTTCACATACCCTTGGAATAAATCCCGCGAGGCCATTGGCCGCGACAGACCCCTTACACGTGCCGAACTCCGTCAGGTGCAAGGTGTTTTAAACCGTATTGACCGTCTGCCATTTTTCCTGCAAACCCTGTTTACATCGCGTTATAACTTCATCCGCCGTCAAAAGAGCCCTTTGGGTGGGCTGTATTTCCTTAAAAACACATTTGAGCGCAAGCTGCTGCCGCGTCTTGAGCGTGTTAATGAGCTGTGCGGGATGAATGAATCCGCCTCGATTGGTTTTCTGTCCGAGCGCGACCAGTATGCGCGCTTACCAGATATGAATGACAAAGAACTCAGGAAATTTGCGGCCAGAATTGCCTCTCAGCTCTGGAGCAAATACGAGGAGTTAAGCGACGCCTGGGCGGAGGCGCACGGCGGGAAAGAGACACTTTTCACCGATGAAGCTCAGTCGCACCTATACGGGCAAGTGGCCGGTGTTGCTCGCGTATTTAACATCACCCCGATGTACTGGAAAAAATACCATAAGGGTCAGATGACGATCCGCATGGCATTTTCCGCTATTTCACGACTGATTAAAGACGAGTGGTGGGTCAACCAGCTCAAGGCGCAGAGGATGCGCTGGCGCGAGGCGCTGCTCATCGCAGCAGGTGAGGTCAACAAAGACCGTTCACCTTACGCAAGCAAAATAGCGATCCGCGATGTTCACGCGCGCCGCTTGGCTAATCTCGAATACCTGAAATCCTGCGAACTGGAAAACAAAATCACTGGCGAACGTATTGACCTCATAAGCAAGGTCATGGGGAGTATTTCGAACCCTGAAATACGTCGTATGGAGCTGATGAATACTATCGCCGGGATTGAACGCTACGCGACCAGCGTTGGTGACGTGGGGATGTTTATCACGCTGACCACGCCATCGAAGTATCACCCGACCCGTCAGGTTGGCAAAGGTGAAAGCAAAACGGTGCAGCTTAATCACGGCTGGAACGAAACAGCATTCACACCCAAAGACGGCCAGCGCTATCTATGCCGAATCTGGAGCCTGATGCGTACAGCTTTCAAAGATAACGATTTAGATGTTTATGGGATGCGCGTTGTCGAACCGCACCACGACGGCACGCCACACTGGCACATGATGCTTTTTTGCAAACCCGGTCAGCGTAAAGCCATTAACGAAATTATGCGTCGTTATGCCCTCAAAGAGGACGGACACGAAAAGGGCGCGTCAAAACAGCGCTTTGAGTCACGCCACCTTAATCAGGGCGGAGCGGCGGGTTATATCGCTAAATACATTGCAAAAAATATCGACGGTTACGCGCTCGACGGCCAGCTCGATCACGACACCGGCAAGCCTCTGAAAGATACGGCCGAAGCCGTCACCGCATGGGCGTCAACATGGCGTATCCCTCAGTTTAAACCGATTGGACTCCCGACGATGGGCGCTTACCGTGAACTGCGCAAACTGCCGCGTGGGGTGAGTATTGCCTGCGAGTTTGACGACAGGGTCGAGGCCGCGCGAGCTGCTGCAGATGAGGGGGACTTTGAGCGGTACATCATCGCGCAGGGTGGGGCAAACATGCCGCGTGATGCTCAGGCCGTCAGGGTCGCCCGTAAGGTGACTGATGAGGTCAACGAATACGAGGAAGATATCGAGAGGGTTGTCGGGATTTATGCCCCTCATCTCGGGGCTCATCGTGTCCATGTAACCCGTAAAGCCGAATGGCGCATAGTTCCAAAGGTTTTGGCCGTTGAGCCTTTGACCTTAAAAAGCGGCTCTGCCGCGCCTCGGAGTCCTGTCAATAACTGTGGAAAGTACACCGGCGGCGGCAATCCGGTTATGACACCCACACCGTCTGAGCAAGCTGCAGCGGTGTTAAATCTGATTGAGCGAGGGGTTATCGGTTGGAATGAGCCAGACGTCGTGAAGATACTTAACGGCGCGTTAAAAGCTGGTGCCACGCGCAATAATCGCCAGCAAAGAAGCGCTGCGCCGCTCAAACCTAGCGAGCAAGCGCCATCAGCTAGGATGACGAAGCTAGAAAGGAATCGCGTCGCAAAAATTCGTTTCGATTTGGCTCAGGAAGGGATTACCCCGGAACGGTGGGAACTCGACGCGCTGGCGCGTGGGGCAACGGTGATTTATGGCGATAAAAAATTCAAGTATGCGGCTGCTCATGAGTGGCCGGGATTTGCGGCCTATCGAGAGTAACCAATTAAAATAGTTATTAAATTGCAGCGACTCACTTAATGCTTGACCCAACATGATTTGTCCCGTGGAGATGGTTCATTAACTCACCTGTCAGCTTGCCTAAGTTTTGCATTTAAATACTAAAATTACTCACCTGTTGGATATGTTACTGGCGATTCATAATCATTTATTGTGTTTATGAGTTTTGCTAGATCACTGTATACATAACCATGTGGTTGTGTTAGGGTTGCATCAGTGAAATCGCATCACACATTTAACCCAGATGGAGTGGCAATGGAAGAATTACAGCCGGTCATCAAAGAGCTTTTAGAGAAATCCAAGGATATAGAAAAGCTTAGGCAGGAAGAAGATCTTCATCTTTTGAAGAAAGTTTTGGAGATTTATGATCAGAAAGTTGTGGCTGAAGTATTGCGGGCAGTCAGTGGCAGCGACTGGTCAAGGGAGGCTATTAATCGTTGGGTAAATGGTAAGCTAATCGGCAAAAGACTAGTTGAAGTTGAAGTGCAGATGCTACGAAGCATGCTGCCTAGTGCTCCCGCCCATTATGAGCAAAGTAAATTTCGTTTCATTGACCTCTTTGCCGGTATTGGAGGCATCCGCAGTGGCTTCGAAGCCATTGGCGGGAAATGTGTATTTACCAGCGAGTGGAATGAATTTGCAGTTAAAACATACAAAGCCAATTGGTACTGCGACGAGAATGAGCATGTTTTCAATTCAGATATACGTGATATTACTTTAAGCAATAATGATGATATTACTGAGGAAGAAGCCTACGCCAGCATTGATAAACATATCCCGGACCATGATGTTCTGCTGGCTGGTTTTCCCTGCCAGCCTTTTAGCTTGGCGGGTGTAAGCAAAAAAAACTCGCTCGGGCGAAAGCATGGTTTTGAGTGTGACACTCAAGGAACGCTCTTCTTCGACGTTGCACGTATTATCATGGCAAAAAAACCATCCGTTTTTGTTCTGGAAAATGTGAAGAATCTAAAAAGTCACGATAAAGGAAAAACTTTTCGCATCATCATGCAGACTTTAGACGAATTGGGATATGACGTAGCTGATGCTGATACAATGGGCTCTGATGACCCAAAAATAATAGATGGTAAAAATTTCCTTCCTCAACACCGTGAACGTATTGTGTTAGTCGGATTCAGACGAGACTTAAACCTTTCGGAAGGATTTACGTTAAGAGACATAGTTAAGGAGTATCCGCCACGTCTGCCAGCAGTTAAAGACTTGCTGGACAAGAGTGTCGATGAAAAGTATACACTTACTCCAAAGCTTTGGGATTATCTCTATAAGTATGCAAAAAAACATAAAGAAAAAGGTAACGGTTTTGGGTATGGTCTTGTAAATCCAGACAATAAATCGGCGGTTTGCCGTACCTTAAGTGCTCGATACCACAAAGATGGATCAGAAATTTTGATTGATCGTGGCTGGGATCATAAAAAAGGCGAAGATGATTTTTTTGATGCTGAAAACATGGCTCGGCGACCACGTCGCCTGACTCCAAGAGAATGTGCTCGTATCATGGGATTTGAACAACCCGGTAAAGTCACTTTCCGTATACCTGTCTCAGACACCCAAGCTTATCGTCAGTTCGGGAATTCAGTTGTAGTACCTGTTTTTGCTGCTGTTGCCAGACTGCTTAAATCTAGAATAGAAAGAGCTGTATTGCAGCGTGAAACCGACTCATTTAATGAAGCGGTATGAAAACTGAAAAATGAAGCGCCGATCGGCGCTTTTTTTATTCCACATTACAACCTATCTATGTAAATTACAGTTGTCAAACTTCAACAGGACTAAGATATGGATATCAGACTCAAAGAACATTTTGAATTTGCTGCAGCCAAGACATTACGTGCGGTAGATGCTCTGCCAACTCGGTCTAACCAGCACGAGATAGGCGGATTAGTTGAAGCCGGTTTGGGGAGGGCTTTAGGTCCGTTAGCTGAACAGAAAAAGACAGAATTACAATGCAAAATGTTTCGACTCACAGATAGTGAGGAAACCCCCATCTGCGTTGATACCCAAGTTACTTGGTACAATACCCGTGCCGGAAATGAGAAACGGGGCCCTGAGTATCGTCTTTACTATCGCGATAACGCAGTCACTGAATGCTTAAATGAAGGTGACTTCATGCTTGTTGCGCTTAGACCAAATAAAGATTTGGTGATATGTTTTTGTCCGCAGGGAAGCCCGGTTGAATGGCAACTACGTGATTTGTTTGGCCTGAATAAAACCGGAGATTCAAAGTTTCACTCGTCTGAGCTTAACTCTCGCACACTGTTGGTAACGGTACAGATGTGTCTTGAGGAAATGGGCATCATCTTTGCTCAGGAAGGTGATGAAGATCAGTTGATACTTGAGCAACTCCTTGAAATATCACCTAATGGATTCCCAGCTTCCCGTGTGTTTTCGAATTTGGCGAGGGAGAGAGTTGCTAGATCTTCATTAGATAATTCTGACCAAGTGTTGATGGAGTGGTTAGCGCAAGAGGAAATGCTATTTCGCGTGCTAGAGCGGCATATTGTAAGAAAGCGGCTTAAGGAAGGATTTGGCCTGAATTTCGATGATGTTGATGAATTTATCAGTTACTCTCTCAGTGTTCATAACCGACGAAAGAGTCGGGTCGGATATGCTTTTGAAAATCATCTTGAGGTTACATTTGTTGAAAATGGACTCCATTATGAAAAAGGTGGAAAGTTTAACGTCACCGAAAATAACTCCAAACCCGATTTTTTATTTCCCCACTTTCGGGCCTATCATGACCCGTCATACCCGGTAAACTCGCTGTTTATGCTTGCAGCAAAAACCACCTGCAAGGATCGCTGGAGGCAGGTTTTGGCAGAAGCTGAACGTCTGAAAGAAAAATACCTTGTCACCTTGCAGCCCGGTGTCAGCGTTAATCAGATAAAAGAAATGAAGTACCACAATCTACAATTAGTAGTACCAGAGCCACTTATCAATGTTTATCCCCCAGAAGTGAGGGGAGATTTGATAACTCTTCAATCGTTTATCAATCATGTGAGACGTTCCCAAGTATAAAACTGACTTTTTCTGTCTCTTGCCAAAAGCGGTATGTCAGTGTTGCAGTATCTAATTGTCGGGTACCTCGAATTTTAAATTGAAGGCTCCAGAAACTATGGTTGTGTTGAAAAGAGAAGGATTTGGCACTATTTTCCTTTTTTTGTAATGCATGCATCCAGTGCATGAGTTTGCATTTAATCCTTAACACATTTTCTCTCTACCCGTGCCACTGCGGGAACGGCTTGGGGCTGCTGATGCACCTGCATTAAAAGCGACCCATTAAGCGCGCAGGCGAGGCGGGGATAGCACTGCGCGCCAGACGGAGTGACAGGATTTATTTTGCGCGTCTGTGCGCGTGGTGGCGGCGCGCTGAGCGATGAGGTCGAATCTCAGGCGGTGGCGGGGTTGCGTCGCGTGTGCGGCGTCTGACTTGCTCTGAGGGTGTGCCGCCCGGAGGCGGCATTTTGGGCGGGTTTAGTCGGTCTCGATGCTGTAATCCTTAAAGCGGATCACCTCCATTCCTAACCAATCATTAATCTCTTTAAACCGCTCCTGCAGCGGCGTCAGCTCGTTACGCACAAACACCCGCGCCACCTTCTCAATATCGCCCATTGAGCCGATATTCTCGGGCTTGCCGCCCATGAGCTGGAACGGTACGCGGTGCGCATCGAGCAGGTCGGCGGCGCTCACCTTCTTGATGTTAAAAAAATCATCCTTTGTTGCGACTTCACTCAGCGGCACGATCTTGATGCCATCCGGTTTCCCATTCGGGGCATAGAAAAACAGGTTTTTGAAATTCCCGAGCCCTTTCGAATCCCTCATCGCGGAGCGCAGCGACTCAACGTCAGTGCTGCTCTGCGCCGCGTCGGTGACGTACATGATGTAACCCGCGTGCGCGCCGTTCTGGTAATACTTGCGACGAAACAGCGTGGCGGATTCATTCAGCCAGGCTGAATTTAGCGCGCTAAGGTATTCCGGCATCCCGTAGAGCTCCTGATTGATGTCAGGCTCCAGCAAATGGCACACCGAGCCGGGCGCGAACTGGTGCGGGTGAGTGAAGTCCGACACGTACCAGTAAACGCCATCCTCGACGCCACGGCGGGTATATTTGGCCGGGGAGGTTTCCAGTTTAAAAAGCTGGCCGGTGACGCTCATGCGCTTTTCAAGATAGCCGTTTGCAAAGACCAGATAATCGAGCACAAGGCGGCTGAAATCCTGACGTGACAGCAACGGGTGCGGGATGTAGGTACTCGTCAGGATGTTGCGCTTTACGTAAATCGGAGAGCTGTGGTGCACGGCGGCGCGCAGGCTTTTCGCCAGCCCGGAGAAGTTGACCGGCGGCTCGTACCATTTGCCGTTATTAATGCATTCGACATAGTCGAGGATATCGCGGCGATCCAGAACGGGTGACGGTTCGCCAAAGGTGAACGCCTCGATTTTCTGCGGTTCGATGGCGGTCATGTTGGTCTGCTTTGTCTGTTTCTTTTGACGTTTTTTCATCTTAGTTAATGTCCAGAATTGAGCTTGATTGCATACCGCTACCGGCTGAAAGCGGCTCGTTTAACAGGGCGTGCATGGTCGCCCACGCGATATCCGCGTGGCTGGCTTCCTCACTGCGGCTGGCTTCATAGGTGGCGCTGCGGCCACTGCTGGTCATGGTTTTGCGGATAGCCATAAATGACTGAGTGATGTCGGTCGCACCGGCGTCATATTCCAGACATCCGCGCCTGATGGTGTCTTTTGCTTTCAGCACCATCGCGGTTTTCATTTCCGGCGTGTAGCGGATGGCGCGTGCCGCCGGGAAGAATGAGCGCACGAGCTGGTAAACACCCTGGCCGATGCCGGTCGCATCGATGCCGATATAGTCGACGGTGTATTTTTCGGTCAGCGCCCGGATGGCCTCGGCCTGCGCGGCAAAGTCCATGCCTTTCCACTGGTGACGCTCAAGAATGCGGAACTTGCCACCGGCAACCAGCGGAGGAGCCAGCACCGCACAGCCTGCGCTGTCGCCGGTGTGTGACGGGTCATAACCAATCCACACAGGACGCCAGTTAAACGGACGGTCGGCGAATGGCTCGAAGTCTTCCCATTCCTCCATCGCATCGACCATGCAACGCTGCAGCTCCTCGAACGGGAATACCGATGCCTTATCGTCGACGAACTCGCACATAAACAGGTTACGGAAGTCATCCGCGCTGTTTTCCTGCTTAAGCTGGTCAAGGTTAAACAGGGT
The DNA here is from genome assembly GCF_049236925.1 of Enterobacter cloacae complex sp. SYL003. Classification (NCBI taxonomy): domain Bacteria; kingdom Pseudomonadati; phylum Pseudomonadota; class Gammaproteobacteria; order Enterobacterales; family Enterobacteriaceae; genus Enterobacter; species Enterobacter cloacae complex sp. SYL003. The sequence goes on from NZ_JBMKJK010000001.1 coordinate 438,552, forward strand.
ACAGCCACCGGCAAGCGCGTCCTCAATGGTGACAATCTGCCGCCACTGTCCGTCACCGCACAGCACGCCACCGGCGAGCGCCTGATGACTGATATCGATGTCGACACGTTCGTCGCGGTTGCTGCGGCCACGGTTAAACAGCTCGCCTGACCAGAACGGATAAGCGCCGTGCGCCAGCGTCGACGGGGTCGAAAAATAGGTAGTGCGCAGGTGTGACTGCGAGGCCATGCCCGAGGCGACTTTGCGCAGCTTCTGGAAATTGGGTATCCAGAAAATTTCGTCGACGTACAGGTCGCCGTTGTGGCTCTGCGCGGTGTTGGAATTAGTCCCGAGAAAAATCAGCTCAGCGCCATTGTTGCCGATGACGATCGGGTCGCCTGACAGGTCGACGTCAACCAGACGGGCAAAGGCGATGATGTACTTACGGAACACGTAAGCCTGCGTTTTACTGGCCGACAAAAATATCTGGTTCTGCCCGGTCTTAAGCGCGCGCAGGAGGGACTCGCGCGCAAAGTAGAACGTCGCGCCAATCTGTCGCGATTTCAGGATATGACGGATGCGGTGCTCTAATCCCGCTTTATGCCAGCGGAGCTGATAGTCAAACGACTGGTCGAAGAAAATCTCTTCCAGCTTCTCAATTGCCTCCTCGCTGAAATAGTTTCGTTTCGGCTTTTTGCGATCCCCTTTGTTGCGGCTGGCGATCTTGGGATTTAAATCCACCTCGTTTCCGGTCTGGCCGTAGCGGTTCACGCGAGCAAGGCGCTCCATCTGGCGCGACAGAAAATCAGCGACCTTGAAGTCATGCGCCGTCAGGTCGGGCTTAGCGTATATCTGAATGAGTCGCGCCTCTAACGTCGATTCCACGCGGTTAATCGGCGCGGTGTCCTCCCATCCATCACGCTGTTTCCAGCTTTGCACGGTAGGGCGCTTGAGCTGCAGTATGTCGCAGATTTGCGGCACGGCGAAGCCCTGCCAGTACAGCAATCGCGCCTGTCGTCGCGGGTCATTTAACAGTGAAAGGTCCGTTGAAATGGTCATGCTTACCTCGTTTTTTTCTCACGAGGCAAGGCTAATTAAATGGCCGGGTATTATCGCTAAACCCTTGTTGTGTAGGATCTAATCGGATCGCAATCGGTGGCTGATACGGGTCAGAGTCGGGAAACTAACCCCGACCCGAAAACCCAACATCAGGACACCTGAACAATGGCAAAGAAAGTTTCTAAATGGTTTCGCATCGGCGTCGAGGGTGACACCTGCGACGGCCGCGTCATCAGCGTCGATGATATTCAGGATATGGCCGACACGTTCGACCCGCGCGTCTACGGCTGCCGCATTAACCTCGAACATATCCGGGGGTTGATGCCTGACAGCCAGTTTAAACGTTATGGCGATGTGACCGAGCTTAAGGCGGAGATTATCAGCGATGGCTCTGCGCTCGATGGCAAAAAAGCGCTGTTTGGCAAAATTCAGCCGCTCGACGAGCTGGTCAGCATGGTGAAAGCCGGTCAGAAGGTTTACACCTCGATGGAGATCCGCCCGAACTTTGCCAACAGCGGCAAATGTTACCTCGTTGGCCTTGCCGTTACCGATGACCCAGCAAGCCTCGGCACGGAATACCTCGAATTCTGCAGCCGCGCCACGCAGAACCCGCTCGCCGGTAAAAAAGACCAGCCGGACGACGTTTTTTCTGTCGCCTCACTGGCTGAACTGGAATTTGAGGACGTTCCCGACACCATGCTCAACAGCCTGACCGACAAGGTTAAGGCCATCTTCAGCCGCAAACAGGCCAACGATGATGCACGTCTCGCCGATGTGCATGAGGCTGTCACCACTGTCACCGAGCTGGTGCAAACCAACCTCACCGCCACCGACCAGCGCATCACCGAGCTGGAGACCGCTTTTGCGCAGCTTAAGCAGGACGTGACCAGCAAAGTCGATGAAAACGCGCAGGCGTTTACCTCACTGAAAAGCTCCCTCGACTGCACCGAAAGCCAGTGCCAGCCGCGCCGCGAGCTTTCAAAAGGCGGTACCGGCGACGAGCTGCTGACCAACTGCTGATAACCCGCCGGGCGTGCAGCCCGGCCTGATACCTATTACCCGAACAGGAATAACCATGCGTAAAGATACCCGCTTCAAATTCAATGCCTACCTGTCCCGCGTTGCGGAGCTGAACGGCGTTTCCACCGATGACGTGGCGAAGAAATTCACCGTCGAGCCGTCGGTCACGCAAACTCTAATGACCACGCTGCAGATGTCATCCGCGTTTCTGACCAAAATCAACATCGTGCCGGTCGATGAGCTGAAAGGCGAAAAGGTCGGGGTGGGCGTTAACGGTACGATTGCCAGCACTGCCGACACTGCCGGTGATGATGAACGTAAGACCGCTGATTTCACCGCGCTGGAATCCAATAAATACGAGTGCGCGCAGATTAACTTTGACTTCCATATCCGCTACAAACAGCTCGACCTGTGGGCGCGATTCCAGGACTTCCAGACCCGTATTCGTGACGCGATTATCAAGCGCCAGTCGCTCGATTTCATCATGGCCGGTTTCAACGGCATCGAGCGTGCGGCGACGTCCGACCGTAAAAAAAATCCACTGCTTCAGGATGTAGCCGTTGGTTGGCTGCAGAAGTACCGCAATGAAGCGCCAGCGCGCGTGATGTCAAAAATCACCGACGAGGAAGGGGCAGTGATTTCTGAAGTGATCCGCGTAGGTAAAAACGGCGACTATGCGAACCTTGACGCGCTGGTTATGGATGCCACCGGCAATCTGATTGACGAGATTTATCAGGATGACCCGGAGCTGGTTGTCATCACCGGGCGTAAGCTGATGGCGGATAAATATTTCCCTATCGTTAATCAGGAGCAGGCAAACACCGAGTCACTGGCCGCTGACATCATCATCAGCCAGAAGCGCATCGGCAACCTGCCAGCCGTGCGCGTGCCGTACTTCCCGGCAAATGCCCTGATGGTGACGCGTCTCGACAACCTGTCGATTTACTTCATGGATGACGCACACCGCCGCGCCATCATCGAAGAACCGAAGAAAGACCGCGTCGAAAACTACGAGTCAATGAATATCGACTACGTGGTCGAGGCTTACGCCGCCGGGTGCCTGATTGAAAACATCACGCTCGGTGACTTCACCGCACCTGCAGCACCGGAAAGCGGAGAGTAAGCCATGACGAGTCCCGCAGCGCGTCACATGATGCGGGTCTCGGCCTCTGAAACTGCGCAGCGGGCTGCTGTCCCGCTGCGCAATGCAACTGCCTATGAGCAGATGCTCGTTAAGCTGGCCGCAGACAACCGCACGCTAAAACAAATCAGTTCAAAAGAGCGAAAAGCCGCGAAAAAACGCGAGCTGCTGCCGTTCTATCTGCCGTGGGTAGCTGGCGTTCTCGAAAGTGGTAGAGGGGCGCAGGATGACATCGTCATGACGGTCATGCTGTGGCGTCTCGATGCTGACGATATCGCCGGGGCGCTGGATATTGCCCGTTACGCCATGACCTACGGCCTCACCATGCCGGTCGGCCGCCGTCCGACGCCGTGCCTGCTGGCCGAAGAGGTTACGCTCGCCGCGCAGCGCCTGCTCGCTGCAAAACAGCCGGTCGAACTGGCGAACCTGCTCGACACCATTGCGCTGACGGAGCGCGCGGATATGCCCGATATCGTGCGTGCGAAGCTGCACAAAATCACCGGCTACGTGCTGCGTGATGCGAAGCAACTGCCCGAGGCGCTGGCGCACCTGCAGCGTGCGATCCAGTTAGAAAGCACTATCGGGGTGAAAAAGGATATCGAGCAGTTAGAGCGTCAGCTCAGGCCAAAAGCCGAACCCGCCCCGAAAACCCAAAAGACTCAACCGCGCACGCGCAAACCTGCCGCTAAACCGGCGGCACGGCGCGGGCGTCCACCAAAGGCGGCAAAAGCCGCAGGTTAACCGAGCGCTCCCCGAGCCGGGCGGCACGCCGTTCAATGCGGGTATTCCTTACCCTGACAGCGAACGGCGTCCACCGCCCACCCATTACCCGAGGTTGTCATGACGACGCTGATTATTGAGCCAAAACAAGAGCCGCAGGATGTGCCGGGCGTGGTGATACCGCCACCAGGCGTGAGCGAGCCGGTAATCAAAAACACCCCGTTTTTTCCTGACGTGGATCCGAAGCGCGTGCGGGAGGAAATGCGGTTAGAACAGACCGTTTCCCCCGTGCGCCTGCGCCGGGCGATTAAGACCGCCATCGCGGAGACGAATGCGGAGCTGGGCGAATGGCGCGAGCATCAGCTCGAAGCCGGTCACGCCACGCTGGCGGATGTCCCGACCGACCAGCTCGACGGCGAGAGCGTGCGCGTTTTCCACTATTTCAACGCCGTGTGTGCCATGACGACCGCCACGCTCTATGAGCGCTTTCGCGGCGTGGATGCGACCGCCAAAGGTGACAAAAAGGCCGACAGTATCGACAGCACTATCGATGAGATGTGGCGGGATATGCGCTGGTCAGTGGCGCGTATCCAGGATAAAGCGCGCTGTATTGTGGGGCAAATCTGATGAAAGCGTATGCGCTGCAGGGCGACACCCTCGACGCGATTTGTGCCCGGTATTACGGGCGCACCGAGGGGATAGTCGAAACCGTCTTAGAAGCGAATCCCGGTCTGTCCGAGCTCGGCGTCATTCTGCCGCACGGCACGGCAATAGAGCTGCCCGAGACCGAGAGCGCGGCCAGAACCGAAACGGTGAATCTATGGGACTGAGCATGGAAAAAATCACCACGTTTATAGCCTACTGGCTGGCCGTTGCGCTGGCGTATCTCGGGGCAATTTCACCCGAAAAGATGGCGCTTTACGTGGGCGGCGGATGCGCCATTTTTACCGCGCTGACGAACTACTGGTTTAAGCGCAAAACCTATCTCTATCTGACGTCACTCGGACTCGATAAGGGGGCTATTCGTGAAATCAATCGTTAAAAAATGCAGTGTGGCCGCCGTGCTGGCGCTGGCAGCACTGGTGCCTGACTTTCGTCTGCTTAACACCTCGCCCGAGGGGCTGGCGCTGATTGCCGACCTCGAAGGTTGTCGCCTGACGCCTTACCAGTGCAGCGCGGGAGTGTGGACGTCGGGCATCGGCCACACTGCAGGCGTCGTCCCGAAAGGGGACATCACCGAGCGTCAGGCGGCGGCGAACCTTGTCGCGGATGTGATGAACGTCGAGAAACGTCTGGCCGTATGCGCGCCGGTGGAAATGCCGCAACAGGTTTACGATGCGCTGGTCAGCTTCTCATTCAACGTGGGAACCGGCGCGGCCTGCCGCTCAACGCTGGTCTCGTACATCAAGCGTCATCAATGGTGGCAGGCGTGCGACCAGCTCACCCGCTGGGTTTACGTGAATGGCGAAGTTAACAAAGGGCTGGAAAACCGCCGCGCGCGTGAGCGTGCCTACTGCATCAGGGGTATTCAATGAAAGTGATGTTGTTTTTACTGGCCGCGCTGATGGCGGTTGTGCTCTGGCAGCGCCATGAAAACGGCAACCTGATGCGCTCCTTTGAACGGGCAAACAAGGTGGCAGTTGAACAGAAATATGTGATCGGGATGCTGAAAAATCAGCTTTCCGTTTCGCAGGGAATTGCCAGGAAAAACGAAACCGCGCAGGTCACTTTACGCGGTGAGTTAATCGCCGCCGGTGCAATGGCCGTGCGACGGGAAGAAACCATTACAAGGCTGATAAATGAGAATGAAACGTTACGCCGCTGGTATAGCGACAAGCTGCCTGATGTTGTGCGCAGGCTGCACACCCGCGCCGGTTGCGCCTCCGCCGGTCATTGTTTACAGCGCCTGCCCGAAGGTGAGTTATTGCCCGATGCCGGAAAGCGATCCGGCCACTAATGGCGACCTGAGCGCCGACATTCGCAGGCTTGAGCACGCGCTCGCCGCCTGCGCGCTGCAGGTTGAAACCGTCAAAGACTGTCAGGATAAACTCGATGAAGAAAGCAATCAGCCTGCGCAAGGCGTTAACTGACGCCGTCCCGCAACTTAAAACCAATCCCGAGATGATGCGCATTTTTGCCGACGAGGGAAATATCGATGCGCGACTCGCGGCCTCGCTGTCACACGAAAAAAAATACACACTCAATGTGATCGTGTGTGATTTTGTTGGCGACCCTGATTTGATATTCGTGCCGGTGGCCGCATGGCTCAGGGAAAACCAGCCGGATATCTGCACGCTCGATGAGGGACGCAAAAAGGGCTACTGTTTCCTGATGGATTTGAACGACGAGGATAGTGTCGATATCAGCATCAGCCTGCAGCTCATCGAGCGCACCATCATTAAGGAGGAAAACGGCGCGCTGCATGTCAGTTATGCCCCGGAGCCGCCACTGCCTGAGCCCGTCACGCGCCCGAAAGAGCTCTATATCAACGGCGAACTGGTGAGCAAGTGGGATGAGTAACTTTAAGCCTTTTGATAACCAACTCGCCGGACTGCTTGCTGCCCTGTCACCCGCTGGGCGTCGAAAGCTTGCCGGTGAGATAGCAAAGCAACTCAGAACGGCACAACAGCAGCGTATCAAACAGCAAAAAGCCCCAGACGGGTCGCCCTATAAGGCAAGAAAACGCCAGCCACTTAGGGCAAAGACCGGGCGAATCAAAAGGGCGATGTTTCAGACATTGCGCACAAGCCGGTACATGAAAGCCAGTGGCCGTGAAAATAGCGCGGTGGTGGAATTTACCCGCAAGGTGCAGCGCATCGCGCGAGTTCATCAGTTCGGGCTAAAGGATCGGCCAAACGCTAGCGCGGAGGAGGTACAGTATTCAGAGCGACAGTTGTTGGGTTTTGGCAGACATGATGAAAAACTTGTTGAGAGGCTTTTACTCAAATGGATAGAATGAAAGCCTATCAATTCATAATGTTATAAACAAAATATCCCCTTTCCAAAGTCTTTGGTGCTGCTTTTTCAGTAGGGGGTTATTATATAGTGAACTTGAAATTTTTATTTGCGTGATTAAATTTCAGTGCCTGAGATAACCCGGATATCGAAGGGTATATTTTTGATGTGACAAACCCAAGCTGAATTAATTCTGTTTTTATTGCGTAGGGGTTTGATATTAAAATCTTCTTAAGGTTTTGAGAGTGTTTTGGTGTGAATGGTTTTAATATATTATTTTGGAAGGTAAACATGCATTCCTGACCATCCATTCTTCTATCGAATTTAAAGTGTGTAATAGATATTGGAGTCTGAGGTACGAAGCCTATCATCTCTACCGCTAGTTTTCTGAATTTATAGGATGATATTTTGCCGGAACTCAAAAAGTTAAACGTCCCACTTTGAAGGTCTGGCAGTGAATCTAATGCTTTTTTGTCATAAGCATTGTAACCACATTGAAATCCTTCATAAAATTCTTCACCTGTGAGTGTTTCTTCACCTGTGTAGCTATAGACTGCAGCATTGTTTTGTGTTTTTGGCTCTGAAAACTCAACAGCAAAAAATAGAGCCACGAGTGGATTTAAACTCCAGTCAATAAAGCGAGTAGGAAATCCATAATGTTGGGCGAGTAGTAAAAGTGATAGGTCAGAGTTAAGGATGAACTCCTTATTTTCTATTTCATTAAGGAATGGAGGTAAAAGGTTTTTGAAGTTAACATACCCGTGAAATATGGTATTTAACTTTTCATTTAATTGCTTGTTATATTTTTCAGTTTTAAATAGATCGTCAAACCTCTGGGAGTTTATAGTGATCTTGCCGTATTTGCTTTCTATATCCTCAATTGAAGGTATTACGCTTCGTGTAAGGGATGACAATATAGGCCATTTGGCGTCATGCTGCCCTCTAAATAAATTTCCGTAAAGCCATTCACCGTTTGAACTTTTTACAAGTTTAAGAAAGTCTGCGACGTTTGAAATTGTTCCTACGCAATTTGTAGTATCATCTAAATACAATTCTTTCATAATTCACCTAGGTGTTGGGGTTGTCATATATATTGTAACTTGATGTTTTACCAATATAAACTTAATTGTTGTGAATGCAACCTAATTTATTGAGATTTGGAAGGGGACGCGATTCGCTAATTTAACATAGGGATGTATTGGGCGATGAAGAGTACGTTTGAATTGACTTCATTTCGTCCTCTTTTTAAATACTGAATAAGTGCGAGGTTGTGCTATATCTCACAAAACTTGGCTTCATTGCCGCTGGCCTCGCCCGGCGGCATCCTTTCCCTATGAATAATTTAAATTCTCTGCAGGAAATCGCACGCGCGATCCGCAACCTTATCCGCACCGGCATTGTGACCGACGTTAACCTCGACGAGGGGCTGTGTCGTGTCCAGACCGGCGGCATGCAAACCACCTGGCTTAACTGGCTCACCTGTCGCGCCGGTCGTTCTCGCGTGTGGTGGGCTCCCTCGGTCGGTGAGCAGGTGTTATTGCTGGCCATCGGTGGCGAGCTCGATACGGCCTTTGTGCTGCCGGGCATTTTCTCGGATGAACATCCCGCGCCGTCTACCTCGCCCGATGCGATTCACGTCGCCTTTCCTGACGGGGCGGTTATCGAGTACGAGCCCGAAAGCGGCGCGCTCACCGTGACAGGTATTAAGACCGCCGACGTCACCGCGTCGGATTCTATTACGGCGACTGTGCCGCTGGTACTGGTGAAAGCCGAAACCCGCATCACGCTCGATACGCCCGAGGTGGTGTGCACCAACAAGCTGACGACCGGCACGCTCGAAGTAAAGAAAGGCGGGAAGATGTCAGGGAACATCGAGCATACCGGCGGGACATTTACCTCAAACGGCGTGCAGGTGGATGACCACGACCACGGCGGCGTCGAACGGGGCGGAAGCTGGACGGAGGGTACTAAATGACGGTGCGTTATCTGGGCATGAACAGCCAGACCGGCCTCAGTATCTCGGAGGTCGAGCACATCAGGCAAAGCGTGCGCGACATTCTGATTACGCCGATTGGCTCGCGCGTCATGCGCCGTGAATACGGCTCGCTCCTGTCGGCGCTGATTGACCAGCCGCAGACCAGGGCGCTGCGCCTGCAGATTATGGCCGCGTGTTATTCCGCGATCCAGAAATGGGAGCCTCGCGTCAGCCTGACAAGCATCACCTTTGAGCGGTCGGAGGATGACGGCGGGCTGTATGTCGACATCACCGGCACGCGCGCGGCCAGCGGCCAGCCCTTTTCCCTCACCATTCCACTGAGTTAAACGCTATGGCAATTGTTGACCTGAACCAGCTCGCCGCGCCCGATGTCGTGGAAGTGCTGGATTATGAGAGCATCCTGAGCGAGCGCAAGGCAACGCTCGTCTCGTTATACCCCGAAGAACAACAGGAGGCCGTCGCGCGCACCCTGACGCTCGAATCAGAGCCGATTGTTAAGCTGCTGCAGGAAAACGCCTACCGGGAAGTTATCTGGCGACAGCGCGTCAACGAGGCCGCGCGTGCGGTCATGCTGGCGTATGCAGAAGATGCCGACCTTGACCAGATAGGCGGAAATTATAACGTCGAGCGCCTCGTCATCACGCCTCCAGATGACACGACGTTTCCGCCCACGCCAGCCGTGATGGAATCGGACACTGACTACCGCCTGCGCATTCAGCAGGCTTTTGAGGGACTGAGTACCGCAGGCTCAACCGGCGCATACCAGTTTCATGGCCGCAGCGCTGACGGGCGTGTCGCGGATATTTCCGTCATCAGTCCCGAGCCTGCGTGTGTGACCGTGTCGGTGCTGTCGCGTGAAAATAACGGCGTGGCCTCTGACGAGCTGCTCGCCATTGTGCGCACTGCGCTTAACGACGAGGACGTCCGGCCGGTTGCAGACCGCGTGACCGTGCAGTCAGCAAAAATTGTCGACTATAAAATCACCGCGTCGCTTTACCTTTACCCCGGTCCCGAAAGCGAGCCGGTGCTCAGTGCGGCAAAAGCAAAGCTGCAGGCGTATATCACCGCGCAGCACCGCCTCGGGCGTGACATCCGTAAATCTGCCATCTATGCGGCGCTCCACGTCGAGGGCGTGCAGCGCGTTGAGCTGGCCGCGCCGGTGGCTGACATCGTGCTCGACGAGACTCAGGCGTCATGGTGCACCGAGTACAGCGTGACCATCGGGGGCAACGATGAGTAATACCCGACTGCTGCCGGTGGGCTCCTCGCCGCTGGAGGTCGCCGCCGCGCGCGCCTGCGCTGAAATCGAAAACACGCCCGTACCCCTGCGCCGTCTCTGGAGTCCCGACGACTGCCCGGCAAACCTGCTGCCGTGGCTGGCGTGGGCGTTTTCCGTCGACCGGTGGGATGAGAGCTGGCCGGAGGACACAAAACGGGAAGTGATCCGCGCGGCGTGGTTTATCCATGCGCACAAGGGAACGATTGGCGCAGTGCGCCGCGTGGTGGAGCCGCTCGGCTATCTGATTAACGTCTCTGAATGGTGGGAGACAAACGACCCGCCCGGCACGTTTCGCCTCGATATCGGCGTGCTGGAGACCGGCATCACCGAGGAAATGTATTACGAAATGGAGCGGCTTATCGCCGATGCAAAGCCAGCCAGCCGCCATTTAATTGGCCTCAATATTATTCAGGATATCCCCGGCTACCTCTACACCGGCGCTCTGTCCTATGACGGCGACATCATCACGGTTTACCCCGGATAAGTGAGAGCACAATGACAGTGAAATACAAAACGGTCATCACCAAAGCCGGTGCAATCAAGCTGGCTGCAGCGACCCTCCCGAACGGGAAAAAGGTGAACCTGACGGCGATGGCCGTGGGTGACGGTGGCGGCACGCTGCCGGTGCCTGACCCGAACCAGACAAAACTCGTCAAAGAGGTCTGGCGTCACGCGCTGAACAAAATCAGCCAGGATAAAAAGAATAAAAACTACGTCGTGGCGGAGTTGCTTATCCCGCCGGAGACCGGCGGTTTCTGGATGCGCGAGCTCGGGCTCTATGATGACACCGGCACGCTGATTGCGGTCGGCAATATGGCCGAAAGCTACAAGCCAGCGCTGGCGGAGGGGTCAGGCCGCGCGCAGACCGTGCGTATGGTTATCATGGTAAGCGACATCGAGTCAGTCGAGCTGACGATTGATGCCTCAACGGTGATGGCAACGCAGGACTACGTCGACGACAAGATTGCGGAGCATGAGCAGTCCCGCCGCCATCCTGACGCCACGCTCACCGCAAAGGGCTTTACTCAGCTAAGTAATGCGACCGACAGTGCGTCTGAGAGCGTCGCAGCGACGCCGAAAGCGGTTAAAGCGGCATATGACCTTGCGAAAGGTAAATACACGGCTCAGGACGCCACCACGGCGCAAAAGGGTATCGTCCAGCTCAGCAGCGCGCCCGACAGCACGTCTGAGAGCGTCGCAGCGACGCCGAAAGCGGTTAAAGCGGCATATGACCTTGCGAAAGGTAAATACACGGCTCAGGACGCCACCACGGCGCAAAAGGGTATCGTCCAGCTCAGCAGCGCGCCCGACAGCACGTCTGAGAGCGTCGCAGCGACGCCGAAAGCGGTTAAGGCAGCGTATGACCTTGCGAAAGGTAAATATTCGGCTCAGGACGCCACCACGGCGCAAAAGGGTATTGTCCAGCTCAGCAGCGCGACCGACAGTACGTCGGAGGCGCTGGCGGCGACACCGAAAGCAGTTAAGGCTGCGTTTGATGCCGCTAAGTCTGCGAATCAAAATGCTGAAGGTCGCGTGCCAAAGGGTGCTGGCCTGAATACCTATGCTGAATCATTTGCCGATGTTGCAGTTGATTTAAGAACGCGAAGCGGTTTTTTTAACGGCTCCTCTGTAAAAAATGGCATGCCCGGCGGCCATGCGTGGAAGCAATACATCAACTCCGCACACTCTAATACTCAGGGCTATAACACCGTCATTGGGATTGATTTTGATGGCAATGTCATTGGTTTTGCCGCTGTTACGGCAGGCGTTTTTAAGGGCTGGAAACTTATTCATCATGACGGATATAACAATTACCCGGTAGGTGCGCCTATTCCGTGGCCGTCTGATACGGTGCCAGCCGGTTACGCCATTATGGCCGGTCAAACGTTTGATAAATCAGCATATCCACTTCTGGCGGCGGCATATCCTTCAGGCGTCATCCCGGATATGCGCAGCTGGACGATTAAGGGGAAACCCGCAAGCGGACGCGCAGTGCTGTCACAGGAGCTGGACGGCATTAAGTCGCACGCCCACGGTGCATCGGCTTCATCAACCGATCTCGGCACTAAAACGACCAGCGCATTCGATTACGGGACGAAAACGACCAGCGCCTTTGACTACGGAACAAAGTCATCAAACAGCACGGGCGCACACACGCACAGTATTTCCGGTACAGCAGCAAGCGCGGGGGCTCATAACCACTCCGTTCCTGTTTGGGTTGGCAGCGGGGGAGCCGGTGCTGGCCGATATGTGGATCGTAATGAGTTTAATAACGCACAAAATAACAACCCAAATGGTCCGCCTACAACGAGTGCGGGTGCGCATACTCATACCGTTTCAGGCACGGCGGCCAGCGCTGGAGCGCATGCGCATACGGTAGCCGTAGGGGCTCACACGCATACGGTGGCCGTAGGCTCGCACACTCACTCGGTTGTTATGGGGTCACACACCCACACCATCACCGTTGCCGCCACCGGTAACGCAGAGAACACTGTCAAAAACATTGCTTATAACTACATTGTGAGGCTCGCATAATGGCTTTTAAATTTTCTGGTAAAGACCGCACTATCCGAATTTATAACCTCCGCGCAGACACCCGGGAGTTTATTGGCGCGGGTGATGCCTATATACCGGCTAATACGGGTCTACCGGCAGACTGCACCAGTATTGCGCCGCCTGACGTGCCGGAGGGCAAGGTCGCTGTATTCAACGGAACAACGTGGGCGCTGGTCGAGGACTACCGAAACCAAACGCTCTACAGCAAAGAGACAGGCGAGCGCGTTTATATCGCCGCGCCCGGTGCTTTACCTGCCGATGTGACGACCATTGCCCCTGACGGAAACTATATGCGCTGGGGTGGCGAAAGCTGGGAGAAAGACACAGAGGCAGAACGCGCCGCAGAGGTGTCATTTGCTGAAGGTGAAAAAAAACGGCTGATGCAGGAAGCTACGCTCACGATTGAAACATTACAGGATGCTGTCGATTTGGGGGAGGCGAGCGAGAACGAGGTCAGCATGTTGACGGTGTGGAAAAAGTACCGTGTTTATCTTAGCCGGGTTTCCCCTGATGCCGCGCCGGATATTGAATGGCCTGCACTCCCGGTGTGAAAGGTTTCTGACAGATATAAAAAACCCGCGTTAAGCGGGTTTAGTCATAGGGGCATTCTTCATAGTCATTTTCTGTTTCATCACCGGCAAACAGTCTGAGCCAGCAAAAGCCAAAGAGACACCATGCAGTCAGACCACCAACAATCCAGAGTAAAATCGTCATTCTCGCTCCCTCGTTAATGGCGCAACGATAGCGACAATATCCCTTCATTGATAATGGTTATCGGCGATCAATTCCTCCTGATTGATCGCTGAAAACGATCAATCATCTTTCCCGCACGCCCCGACCGCTCGCTGCCCGTTGTGCTGTCACTCCTCCAACGGCATTACGTTTCGCACACGTCATGCACAACAGAAAATAGTTGCACCCCTTAACCACGGAGTTAAACGGATGAGCGACTATCATCACGGCGTCGAGGTCATCGAGATTAATGATGGCACGCGCACCATTTCCACCGTCTCGACGGCCATCATCGGCATGGTCTGCACGGCCAGCGATGCTGACGAAAAGACATTTCCACTCAATGAGCCGGTGCTGATTACCAGCGTGCAAAACGCCATCGGTAAAGCCGGTAAACTTGGTACCCTGTCAAAATCCCTGCAGGCCATTGCCGACCAGTGCAAGCCGGTCGTTGTGGTTGTGCGCGTTGCCGAAGGTACCGAAGACCCGGAAAACCCGGAAGCGGCGCAGAAAGAGACCATTTCCAACATCATCGGCACGACTGACGAAAACGGCAAATACACCGGGCTTAAGGCGCTGCTGGCTGCAAAAACCGTCACCGGCGTTAAGCCGCGCATTCTCGGCGTGCCGGGGCTGGATTCTCAGGAAGTGGCGACCGCGCTCGCGGCAACCTGTCAGAGCCTGCGCGCGTTTGGCTATATCAGCGCATGGGGCTGCAAGACCATTTCTGAAGCCATTGCCTACCGCGAGAATTTCAGCCAGCGCGAGCTGATGGTCATTCACCCTGATTTTCTGGCATGGGACACCACGGCCAACGATACCGATATTGCATGGGCGACCGCCCGCGCGCTCGGTCTGCGTGCCAAAATCGACCAGGAGACCGGCTGGCACAAAACGCTCTCTAACGTCGGCGTGAATGGCGTCACCGGCGTCAGCGCCTCGGTCTCGTGGGATTTGCAGGAGAAAGCCACCGACGCAAACCTGCTTAATCAGGCCGGTGTCACCACGCTTATTCGTAACGACGGCTTTAAATTCTGGGGCAATCGTACCTGCTCAGATGACCCGCTTTTCCTGTTTGAAAACTACACCCGCACGGCGCAGGTGCTGGCCGACACGATGGCGGAGGCGCACGCTTGGGCGATTGATAAACCCGTCACCGCAACGCTCATCCGCGACATTGTCGCCGGTATCAATGCCAAATTCCGCGAGCTGAAAAACAACGGTTATATCGTTGACGGCACCTGCTGGTACGACCCGGAGTCAAACAGCGTGGAAACGCTCAAGGCGGGGAAACTGTATATCGATTACGACTACACCCCCGTCCCGCCGCTGGAAAACCTGACCCTGCGCCAGCGCATCACCGATACCTATCTGGCGAACCTGTCAGACTCGGTCAACAGCTAAGGAGCTCAGAGCATGGCGTTACCACGCAAACTGAAATACCTGAACATGTTTAACGACGGTCTCAGCTACATGGGCGTCGTTGAATCCGTCACCCTGCCAAAGCTGACCCGCAAACTTGAGAAATATCGTGGCGGCGGGATGCCGGGCTCGGTGTCGATTGACCTCGGCCTCGATGATGACGCGCTGTCGCTTGAGTGGACGCTCGGCGGTCTGCCTGACGTCGAACTGTGGGCGCAGTACGCGTCACCGGGTGCGGATAGCGTGCCACTGCGTTTTACCGGCTCATACCAGCGCGATGACACCGGCGCAATTTCTGCCGTTGAGGTGGTCATGCGTGGCCGTCACAAAGAGTACGACGGCGGCGAAAACAAACAGGGCGAAAGCGGCACGACCAAAATGTCGACCGAGTGCGCGTACTACCAGCTCACGATTGACGGCAAAGAGGTCATCGAGATTGACGTCATCAACATGGTGATGAAAGTCGACGGCGTCGACCGTCTGGCGGAACACCGTAAGGCCATCGGCCTGTAACCCCTTAACCGGTCAGTCAGGCTGGCCGGTCACTTAACTTTGACGAGACCAACATCATGGAAAACATCAACGAAACCGAAAACTCAAACATTGTGCTCCTCGATAACCCCATCATGCGCGGTGAGCAGAAAATCGAGCAGGTGACCGTCACAAAACCCAACGCGGGAACCCTGCGCGGTGTGAGTCTGGCCTCGCTGGCAAACTCTGACGTCGATGCGCTGATTAAGGTGCTGCCGCGCATGACGTACCCGGCACTCACCGAGCATGAGGTCATGCGTCTGGAAGCGTCAGACCTGATTTTGTTCGCCGGTAAGGTGGTCGGTTTTTTGTCGCCATCTTCGGCTCGCTGACGTTCCCCGATAACGTTTCGGTCGATGACCTGATGGCGGATATCGCGGTGATTTTTCACTGGCCGCCATCAGAGCTGAATTCCCTGAGTGTGACCGAGCTCCTCACATGGCGCGATAAGGCGCTGCAGCGAAGCGGAAACCACCATGAGCAATAACGTCAGACTTGAGGTGCTGCTTAACGCAGTAGACCGGGCAAGCCGACCGCTCAAAGCTATCCAGAACGCCAGTAAATCCCTTGCTGGCGATATCCGCACTTCTCAAAACACCCTGCGCGATCTGAATGCGCAGGCGTCCCGAATTGACGGATTCAGGAAAGCGAGCGCACAGCTTGCCGTGACCGGTCAGTCGCTTAACAAAGCGAAACAGGAGGCCGCAGCGCTGGCCGTCCAGTTTAAAAACACCGAAAACCCCACTAACGCGCAGGTGCGCGCGATGGAGGCGGCAAAGAAATCCGCCGCTGACCTGCAGCTCAAATATAACGGGCTCAGGCAGTCGGTGCAGCGCCAGCGCACGGAGCTCGCGCAGGCCGGGATAAATACCCGCACGCTGTCGGCAGACGAGCGCCGTCTGAAATCCAGCATCAGTGAGACAACCGCGCAGCTTAACCGGCAACGTGATGCACTGGCGCGCGTCAGTCAGCAACAGGCCAGACTCAGCGCGGTAAAAAGCCGCTATGAATCCGGGCAACAGCTCGCCGCCGGTGCGCGTAATGCCGGGATGGTGGGCGTCGGGGTGGCGACCGCCGGGCTTTATGGTGCGTCACGCTTTATTGCGCCGGGTATAGGTTTTGATAAGCAGATGTCAGGCACGCAGGCGATCCTCGGGCTCGATAAGGGCGACGATAAGCTCGCGGCCATTCGTCAACAGGCGCGTGATATAGGTGCGACAACCGCCTTTTCGCCGGGTGATGTAGCGCGCACGCAGACCACGCTCGCACGCTCGGGCTATAACGCCGATGACGTGCTGGCCGCGACCGGTTCGACCGTAAACCTCAGCCTCGCGGCCGATGTGGATATCGCAGAAGCCGCCGACATTATCACTAACATGCAGTCGGCATTTAACCTGCCGACCACCGAGATTGAGCGCGTCGCGGATGTGATGACGAAAGGCTTTACGTCATCTAACACCGGTCTCGTCGAGTTGGGCGAGGCGATGAAATATGTCGCGCCAATTGCTGAGGCTGCAGGTGCGAGCATCGAAGACACGACCGCCATGCTCGGCATTCTGGCGGATAACGGGATTAAAGGCTCGATGGCCGGGACGGGCGCGAGTGCCATTTTCAACCGTCTGCAGGCTCCTATGGGTAAGGCCGTTGAGGCCATTTCAGAATTAGGCGTGATAACCCGCGACGGCAAAGGGAACATGCTGCCGGTCGAGAAAATCCTCAAAGATATTCACAAGTCCTTTGCGAAAAACAAGCTCGGCACCGCAGAGCAGGGCGAATATCTGAAAGTCATTTTCGGTGAAGAGGCCATGAAGGGGGCGATTAAACTCGTCGCCGCTGCCGGTGATGGCTCGCTCGACAATAAGCGTCAGCAAATCCGCGACTCAAAAGGCACGACCGAGCGCATTGCGAAAATACAAACGGATAACCTCGACGGCGATCTGAAAAACCTGCAGTCAGCATGGGAAGACCTGCAGATTGAGGTTTTCGAAAAAGAAGACTCAGCACTGCGTCGCCTGACGGTTTCCGCGACAGACTGGCTCGGCAAGGTGGCCGCGTGGGCGAAAGCTAACCCTGAACTGACGCAAACCCTGTTTAACCTTGTCGCCGGTGGTCTGGCGCTGGTTGGGGTGCTCGGCGGGATTGGTCTGATTGCATGGCCTGTCATCGCAGGAATAAACGCGATTATCGCTGCTGCTGGCATGCTGAGCGTTGTTTTCACTACTGCCGGAAGTGCCATTGTCGCGGCATTAGGGGCAATCAGTCTGCCGGTGGTCGCGGTGGTCGCTGCCGTGGTGGCCGGTGCGCTGCTTATCCGTAAATACTGGGAGCCAATAAGCGCATTCTTTTCGGGTGTGGTGGAGGGGCTTAAAGCGGCCTTTGCGCCGGTGGCTGAAATTTTCTCGCCGCTCGCGCCGGTGTTTGATTCCATCATCGAAAAACTGCGCGGGGTCTGGCAGTGGTTCACTGACCTGATAGCGCCGGTTAAGGCAACGCAGGAGACGCTCGATAGCTGCAAAAATGCGGGGGTGTTGTTCGGTAAGGCACTGGCCGACGCGCTGATGTTACCGCTCAATAGTTTTAACAAACTGCGCGGCGGCGTTAACTGGTTACTGGAGAAACTCGGGGTTATCAATAAAGAGTCGAGCGACCTTGACCAGAAAGCCGCAAAAGCCAATGCCGCAACGGGTTCAGTTAAAGAGTCCAGTATCAGATCAACCCCGTTGTTTGGCGATTCTCAGTGGTATCACCCGGTGCCGGCTCCTGCCGGAAAGACCTATGTTGACCAGAGCAAACCTGAATATCACATCACTTTACAGGGGGGCGTCGCCCCGGGCAGTGACCTC
This sequence comes from Enterobacter cloacae complex sp. SYL003, assembly GCF_049236925.1. Classification (NCBI taxonomy): domain Bacteria; kingdom Pseudomonadati; phylum Pseudomonadota; class Gammaproteobacteria; order Enterobacterales; family Enterobacteriaceae; genus Enterobacter; species Enterobacter cloacae complex sp. SYL003. The sequence continues at coordinate 456,785 of NZ_JBMKJK010000001.1, forward strand.
GACCGCCAGCTCAGGGAGGCCGTCGATAAACTCGACCGGGAAAATCGTGCGCGCCAGCGCTCAAGTATGCGCCATGACTGATGAGGGCTAAAGCATGTTAATGGTACTGGGTTTATTTGTATTTGAGCGCCGAACGCTGCCGCATCAGTCGATGCAGTATTCGAAGGACTACCGCTGGGCGTCTAACGATCGCATCGGCAAACCACCGGCCTATCAGTTTCTTGGGGAGGGGGAAACCTCGCGCACGCTCTCGGGCGTGCTCTACCCCGAAATCACCGGCGGTCGCCTCTCACTGACCGCCATCGAGCTGATGGCCGACGAAGGCAGGGCGTGGCCGCTGATTGACGGAACGGGCATGATCCACGGCATGTATGTCATCGATAAAGTGACCCACACGCACAGCGAATTATTCAGCGACGGCGCGGCCAGAAAAATCGAGTTTAGCCTCTCGCTGAAACGGGTCGATGAGTCGCTCGCGGCAATTTACGGCGACCTGAAAACGCAGGCCGACAATCTGGTGACGTCTGCCGGTAACTGGCTGGGAGGGCTGGCGGGATGATTACGGGTATGAATATTCAGGCCGGGGCGCAGATTGCCCCGGCGTTTATGCTGACGCTCGATGGCGATGATATCACGCAGAATTTCAGCGACCGGCTAATCAGCCTGACCATGACGGACAACCGCGGATTCGAAGCCGACCAGCTCGACATCGAGCTCGATGACAGCGACGGGCTTGTCGAGTTGCCTCCGCGCGGTGCAAAGCTGACGCTGTGGTTAGGCTGGCAGGGATCCGCCTTGCTGAATAAAGGGAGTTTCACGGTCGATGAAATCGAGCACCGGGGCGCGCCTGATACGCTCACCATCAGGGGGCGCAGCGCTGATTTTCGCGGGTCGCTTAATTCACGCCGGGAACAGTCATGGCATGACACCACGCTCGGGGTCATTGTGGAGACCATTGCGGCACGCAACAAGCTGACGGCCAGCGTGGCGGAAACGCTGAAAGCGATCCCCGTGCCTCACATTGACCAGACGCAGGAATCTGACGCGGCATTTCTGGCGAGGCTGGCGGAGCGCAACGGCGCATCTGTCGCGGTGAAGTTTGGGAAACTGTTATTCCTGAAAGCCGGTAGCGCACAGACGGCCAGTGGCAAGCCTATCCCGCAAATGACCGTCGAGCGCGGCGATGGCGACCGGCATCAGTTCGCCATCGCTGACCGGGAAGCCTACACCGGGGTAACGGCAAAATGGCTGCACACCAAAGACCCGAAGCCGCAAAAGCAAAAGGTGAAGCTCAGACGCAAACCAAAGGCGCAGCACCTGCGCGCGCTGCAGCATCCGAAAGCGACCAAAACCACTGCAAAGGCAAAAGCCCAAAAAGAGCAGGAAGCGCGTGAGGGTGAGTATATGGTCGGTGAGTCTGACAACGTGCTGGAGCTGGTGACCATCTACGCGACAAAGGCGCAGGCCATGCGCGCCGCTCAGGCAAAATGGGACAAGCTGCAGCGAGGTGTCGCGGAGTTTTCAATCTCGCTGGCGCTCGGCCGCGCAGATTTATTTCCTGAAACGCCGGTGGCGGTGAAAGGCTTTAAGCGCGTTATAGACGAGCAGGCATGGATAATCAGCCGGGTGGTGCATAACCTCAACGGGAACGGCTACACAACGGGCTTAGAGCTTGAGGTTAAGGTTTCGGATGTGGAGTACGAAAGCGAAGAATTAACGCAGTGATTTGATTTTAACTATTTGTTATATAAAAATAAAGTGAGTAAAATTAACGCATCGGAAATTTTATGAGGTGCTCGCCATGTTTCACTGTCCAAAATGCCATTTCGCCGCTCACGCCCGCACAAGTCGCTATTTTACTGACACGACCAAGGAGCGTTACCACCAGTGCACAAACATCAACTGCAGCGCAACGTTTGTGACCACCGAAACGGTCGAGCGCTTTATCGTATCACCGGGGGTTGTAGTGCCAGCGGCACCGCATCCGACAACGTCGGGCCAGCAACAGATCCACTGGATGTGACCAAAAGATAGCCCCGTGTATACGGGGATATCTATTTTTTGTAGTTGATAAAACATCATTAATTGCTAATAATCTCATTGCGAATAACTTATTGATACAAATATTGCTTTATTGAAATGAGTATGAATAATATGTAAATATCTTTTCACTATTGCCTTCCTGTATTCAAAAAGGTTTTTCACTGAAATTATTTGCTCGATTCCGATTGGAAAATTTATTGCCACACATGTCGGTTTCTTGAGTTCACTTTTTGACTCTAGCCCATGGATAAAAATGAAAAATATTAAAGTTAGTACGCTTAATGAGTTGGAAGCGTTGATAGACGAATTTGGTCAAGACGTACTGTTTAGGGGGCAACTTACTCACTATGGTGAACCTGGAGAGCCATCCATTATCGCTTCATTTGATCGGCAGGATTGTATTCCAACAGAAACAATCAAATGGTCCCGTTATGCGAGCAAGGTTCTTGAGGTGCTAATTGGTGAGCATGTCAATGACATAGGTTATGTTCAGGCCCTTTTGCAACATTATGGATGGAGATCATTTTATATAGACTGCTCTTCTAGTCCTGCTGTAAGTGCATGGTTTGCTAGCCATAAGTATACCGAATCACCCAGCATCGACATGTGTGAAGATTGTGATGAAAACTTTCTATGGGAAAGAAAAAAATACGTTAGTTATGTCTATGAAGAGGGTGAAGGTCACCTTTATGTGATTGATAAATCGATTGCTAATGAGGTGGGGCTCATAGATCTTGCCACTTTAACAATTAAGGCGTCTCATCCTCGAACTGAAGCGCAAAAGGCGTGGCTCTTGGGACCTACGATGGGAAAGGCCGTTCCAAAAAATTGCTTCATTGCTCAAATAACAGCAAGTAGAGCTATTTTTCGTGATTATGCAGCCTTACATGGTTTAACGAAAACTGATTCTCTTTTCCCGCCTGTGTCAAAAGACCCCATTCTCAAAGCACTTTTAGATTTACCATGGAGAGAAATAGAGTCGCTACGTGATCCGGAATTCCCTGTGCCTGTATTTAAACGAGCGCTTGAAATACCTGAGTATCAGGATAGTTTTAAAAAAATTGCGTCACCAGATACAGCATTTTACCAAGGCGGTAAAATTAGTGAAATTTTCATGTCGATTGATACGGTTAAAGGTGAATTGACAGGGGGGAAGGTTGTTTCAGCTCCGGGGGTAATTATTTTTGGAACTGCACCAGCCGAAACTCCAATGAGATTTCCTAAAATCGAAAAAATGATTGAAGGTAAAACTTACCTTGCATTCGAAATCGATGAAATTATTAAGCATCCCGGCATGGGCCATAACGTCGTATACCAAAAAGGAATAGGTATAATCAATCATGCGCAGGATCTTTTTGAGGTTTGTGAGTTGGTGGTCATGCATCCTGGATTAGAGATGACAAACGCTGGTTTATGCCCTGGATGGTATTACCGCAGACAACCTTCTGGCTTATGGGAGCGTGAACATAACGCTAATGAATGTGACTGCAAAAACGACAGTATCCATCAACGACATATTTCAGCTCTTATTATAGCTGAGCATGAACTTCGTTAACTCTAGCGAAAACGATTTAATTAATGGATTTCTATTCACTGAGGACCGAAATTTGCTCATCAAGAGTAAGCCCCGCTACTGCAGGGCTTCTTGTAACGATGTGGTCAATCTGTGGACATGACATGAAATAAATCCTTTTATTTCATTGTGTTGAGGCGCATAAAAAAGCTCCTGAGGGAGCCTTTTTAATGTCTGGCGTAGCTGGAAAGCCGCGCCAGACAAGGCTTCACGTTTTACTACTAGCAGTCAAAAGCCATAAAAAGCGGCTCTGACGCGCCCGGAGTCCTGTCAATAACTGTGGAAAGCTCACAGGCGGTGGCGATCCAGTTATGACCCCCACACCGTCCGAGCAAGCCGCAGCGGTGTTAAATCTGATTGAGCGCGGGGTTATCGGTTGGAATGAGCCAGACGTTGTGTAGGTGCTTAACGAGGCGTTAAAAGCTCGCGCACCGCGCAAACATCGGCATCAAAGAAGCAATGCGCCGCTCAAAACCAGCGAGCAAGCGCCATCAGCCCGGATGACAAAGTCCGAAAGGGATCGCGTCGCAAAAATTCGTTTCGATTTAGCTCAGGACGGCATTACCCCGGAACGGTGTGAGCTCGACGCGCTGGCGCGTGGGGCACGGTGATTTATGGCAAGAAAAGTTTCAAATATCCGGCTACTGACGAGTGGCCTGGAAATTCAACTGAAATGGAGTGGACTTTATGAAAGATTATTTATTCAGATGGCTAATTATCGCAAGAGAAAATAACCGCAAATATAGCGAGATCAGCGATACGAAAATTGAGGGGTTTACACCGGTGATAGGTTCGATAATTCCGCCGCCACGTCGACGATAGCAACGCCGCCGGTGCTGAAACTCGCTTTCAGTGTCGGTGGTGTTGAACAACGAGCCCTGAGAGGCGTTAACTTCTAAGCCGATAAAATCAGAATCAGGAAAAGTAGATTGAAGTAAAAACGTCCTTTATGATGACTCAAAGGTTAGCCCAAAAGGAAATCATGACAATGAGCGTTGGATTAATTACAGACCAGCCAGGACGTTTCTACACCTTCCAGTCAACATTGCCAGCCGGTGAATATTTCGAATTTCGCCCACGCAATCCTCCACTGAACTCAAAACCCATCGTTGATGACGAAAGCGGGATGTGTATTGGTTATTCCGTCGCTCAGGCTCCCGGTTTATGGCAGATTTATGATGCAGACGGCATGTTTGTTAGGCTGGAAGAAGCGCCATTAGAAGCCCCCCTGATTGACCCAACAGACCTCGCTCTAATTGCTTTTGGTGCATTTCGTCTTTTACGGGCAGGTCAGTCGTTACTGAAAAGTGGTGTCAAAGCCGCCGTAACTGTGAGGCTCAGTGAGGCTACCATCAGTCTCTTGCGTGGCCGCCTTAAAATGGGCTTATCAGCTCGCGCGCTCAGGATGAGTGAGTCATCTGTAAAACACATGCTGACCCCAGGTCGTTATGTGCCTTTGCAGATTTAGGAAAAGGCCATTCGTTATGGCATAAGAACGCCGGATCCTCTCAAAAAGCCAGGGCTTTTCCGTTACGAGGCTCGTATGTATAAGCTTGTGGAAGACAGGCAAAATAAAGGCACTTATATTTATAAGTCTTACCGTCTTGAGGTTTTGGTCAGGGAAGCTGACTGGACTATCATGCATTTTCAGTACATGCCGTAAGGGGGGATCATGATAGATATCACAAGCGGTGACAGACACCTTAAATTAACGCCTTATGAAAGGCTGGCTGAACCCGAAGAGCCTGCCTATAGCCGTATTATGGTTTGGGTTGAATTCTCAATCCCAGCCTTAAAAACAGAGTTTGCTGCAGAGTTTTTTGTCGGTCAGTTGGAGCAGTTCAGGAATGATACACATGATTTCCATCTGGCCTTAAAGACAGGGGCGAAATTTAAGGATATTAATTTAACCTCGGCATTCGAGCAGGTTGTGCTTAAGTTTCATCAGGCACATTTTGCCGGGGCTGTTGGCGTTTGCATGGTACTTAAGCCTGAAAACCATGCTGACAGTATTACCCTTGATGATTCCTTCGATATTGATGAAAGTTACTTTCCCGACCTGCTCTCTGGACTGGACGACATCATTTCATGGCAAAACTGATGCTTGCATCAAGCCACAAGACCGGCACTCAGAATGCCGGTCTTGTTATGCCATTTACTCGCGATTTTCTCGTATTTAAGCTCTACATGCATCAGGTGCATGAGTTTGCATCCGTTTTTTACTCCAGCATTTGCCAGTCAGCGCCAGCGCTGGCACAGCTTTCCGCAACCGCGTTGTCGTGGCAGTTACAGCGACGACTCATGCTGCCTTCCAGACCGTGTGATTTCAGGAACGACTGCCACTCATGGCTCGTGTACTGACTGCCCTGATCAGAGTGAACCAGTACCTGCTTTTGAGGATTACGCCTCAACACCGCCATAAGTAATGCGTTCAGGACAATCTCTTTTGTCATGCGGGGTTGCATTGACCAGCCGATAACTTTGCGTGAGAACAGCTCAACCACCACGGCCAGATACAGCCAGCCTTCGTGGATTTCGGCCTGAGCATCTGACTGTTCATTATAAGTGGAAGAATCCGGACCGTACTTCTTTATCCAGGCGTAAAGACTGTGAGTGGTGATATCGAGACGTGTTGCAACACTGGAAACAGAATGACCGCGTTCAACAACCTGTTTGACTGCTTCAATTTTAAACTCTTCAGGATAACGCTTACCGCTCATGGGCACCTCTCTTTAAGTCATCTTAAATGACTCTGAGGTGTCTGTTAAACCCGTGGCGATTCAGAGCTAACAGTGGCATGTTCCTCTCAAGTCAAAATCTGAAATTTAAGTATGGGAACGTAATGCGTGAGCTTGTTAAGTAATCTTGCCGAGAAATCTTTTTAATAGAGAATGATTTAAATGAAACTTCCCGCATGGGCGGGAAGTGATGTGTCAATGTGGTCAATATGTGGACTCGGCCTGTAATAAACCATTTTATTTCATTGTGTTAAGGTGTTTAAAATGGCTCCCGAGGGAGCCTTTCATTTCAGAACACTTTTTTATACGGGCGAACCGTGACTTTCTCGTACACGCCGGCTGCGACGTACGGGTCTGCTTCTGCCCAGGCCTGCGCGGCTTCCAGAGATTCAAACTCGGCAATCACCGTGGAGCCGGTAAAACCCGCCGCGCCCGGATCGTTGCTGTCAACGGCAGGCATCGGGCCTGCGGTCAGCAACCGACCTTCATCCTGTAGCAGCTGTAAACGCGCCAGATGGGCAGGGCGAACGGAAAGACGTTTTTCCAGAGAATCAGGTACATCTTCAGCGTAAATCACATAAAGCACGGCAAAGCTCCTTAACCGGTAAAAGTGACATTTACGTTATGTGAAAGCACAAATGACTGCAATGTAAAGATAATAACAATGTTAAAACCCTGATCTGGATGCCCCTTTTTTGCCCTCTTATACGCTTAAATTGCGCCAGGACAAAGTGTCTTATTGAATATGATTGCTATTTGCATTTAAAATCGAGGTTCGGTTTTTTAACGTTGATGATTATGACTTCGATGACCCTTGATTTACCTCGCCGCTTTCCATGGCCGACGCTGCTTTCCGTCGTTATTCACGGTGCTGTCGTGGCGGGTCTGCTCTATACCTCGGTTCATCAGGTTATTGAAATGCCAGCGCCAGCGCAGCCAATTTCTGTGACCATGGTATCGCCCGCGGATCTTGAACCGCCGCAGGTTGCGCCGCCGCCGCCACAGCCCGTTGTTGAACCCGAGCCGGAACCCGAGCCGATTCCTGAACCGCCAAAAGAAGCGCCGGTGGTGATCCATAAGCCAGAGCCGAAACCTAAGCCGAAGCCAAAACCCAAGCCGGTCAAAAAGGTGGAAGAGCGTCCGAAACGCGAAGTGCGTCCGGTTGAGCCACGCACCACGCAGCCGGTTGAAAATGCCGCCCCGTCACGTCCGCTGATGAGTAACACCACGACCGCGACAAAACCGACGGTAACGGCGCCAGCGGGCCCGCGCGCGCTGAGCCGTAACCAGCCGCAGTATCCGGCACGTGCTCAGGCGTTACGTATTGAAGGGCGTGTACGGGTGAAATTCGACGTTACGGCTGATGGACGTGTGGATAACGTGGAAATCCTGTCCGCACAGCCGGCGAATATGTTTGAACGCGAAGTTAAATCGGCCATGCGCAGGTGGCGCTATGAAGCCGGTAAACCCGGCAATGGGTTGATTGTAAATATTGTCTTCCGCCTGAACGGCGGGGCACAGATGGAATAAAAGAAGCCTCCGCAAGGAGGCTTTTTTTTACCTGAGGATCAGCTCCGTGGGAGCTGGCGGGGCTTACCGTCGCTATCCACTGCCACGTAGATGAACAGGGCCTCCGTCGCCTTATAGCGCTGACCAATCGGTTCAGAAGAGACTTTTTTCACCCATACTTCAATGTTAATGGAGATAGACGTATTGCCGCGTTTTACGCAGCGTGCGTAACAGCAAACCACGTCCCCCACCGCGACAGGGCGCAGGAAGGTCATGCCATCGACCCGGACGGTTACCACGCGCCCGTGTGCAATCTCTTTTGCCAGGATTGCACCGCCCATATCCATCTGCGACATTAACCAGCCACCAAAAATATCGCCATTGGCATTCGTATCCGCAGGCATTGCCAGTGTGCGTAAAACCAGTTCGCCCTGTGGGGCGTCATTTGTTGTCATTGTTTTTAAACTCGTAACTGAAGACTTCAGGCGGGATGCTACTATGATTTCTGGCTGGAGAGAATAGGGTTAGCGCCCGCAGCGCGGGCGCCTGAAGGTCAGAAGGACATGGTTACGCCAGCGTAATAGGCGCGGCCCGGTTCGTTATAGGTAGATGCACCGTCATTTTCACGGTAAATCTGCTTGTCAAAGAGGTTGCTGATGCCGGCATTCAGGCGCAGGTTTTTGGTCAGCTGATAGTTACTGCCGATACCCACGATGGAATACGCGCCGATCTCTCTGTTGGACATCGCATTTTCCTCTTTGCGGATTTCAGCGTTTTCTCTGGGCTTCTGGCGGCCGTACATCGTCCAGCTTACGTTGGCTGAAAGCTTGCTGTTAACCTCCCAGTCCAGCATGGTGTTGACGGTATATTTGGGGATAATCGACAGCGGATTACCGGTGTCTTTACTTTCAGACTGAATCATATACGTCGCATTAGTACGCCAGGTTAGCGTGTCGCGAATAACAGGGACGGTGAGGTTGCCTTCCAGCCCTTCAACAACGGCCTTACCACCGTTCTCCCATTGCAGGATATTTGCGCCGCTGCTTGTCTGCCCCAGCACATCCGTTCCTGAAACGATCTTGTTTTTGTAATCATTGCGGAACCAGGTAATTCCAGCCTCGTAGCCTTCCAGGGCAAAGGCCAGGCCGATCTCTTTGTTCACGCTGATTTCCGGATCCAGATCCGGGTTACCTAACAGATAACAGCTTCCTTCGGAAACGTTATTCGGGCAGCCATTGCCGCGGGTGGAAAGCAGATAGCCTTCGCTGGATTGATACAAGTTTGGCGCTTTAAATACCCGAGCGATACCCGCTTTAACCTTGAACATGTCACCCAAATCCTGAGAGAGGTTCAGGCTCGGACTCCAGTTGCTGCCAAATTGATTGTGATAATCAAAGCGGAGCCCTGGGATCAGGTTGGTGCCCTGACGCGCTTCAATATTGTCCTCAAGATAGATGCCGGTGAGGTCAGCGCTGTTTTTGCTGTTGCGCTCAGAAGCCGTGCCGGGAACGCCGTTAATCACTTCTCCCGACACATTTGTCGACTGCATTGAGGCCGGATCGTTCAGTTCATCACGGTTCCATTCTGCACCCACGGTTAGCGTCTGTTCGACCAGCCAGAAGAAAGGAATGTTCAGTTCACCCGTTGAACGGTATGACTCCAGCCGGCTGGTATCGTATTTATCGCTATTGATCATCCCTTCAACTTTGCCCGTAGAGCCTTCTTCCAGTCGGGTGTTGTTGGTCTTTTCATAATAAACCCCGAACTTTGACTGACCCCAGTCCCAGATGCCGTTGTGCGTAATGCCATAAGACTGGCGGTACATTCGGTTGGTTTCGTGTCCATACAGGGACGACACCAGACCGTCAGGGCTGACGTTGCTGTTGCTGTATTGAGTATCACCCGCGTAGATATTGCCCTGGCGGCTGTAGCTGTAGTCGAAATCGATAATCTGCTGTGGCGTGAGTTTCCAGGAGAGCAGGGCATTAATGTCCTTGTTACGTACGCCCTCTCGCCCGGCGGCGTAAGAGCCGTTTTGCGCGGTGTTGATGTCCTGAGCATCTGCGTCGGTTTTGTTGATGTTCCCGTACAGGCGCATCGTTAACGCATCGCCCGCGAGGGGGCCGCTCAGATCAAAATTAGCGCGTTTCGTCGCCCCCTCTTTATCATTTTCAGGCTGGTTAGTGTACAGGGAGAGGGAGCCGTGCCAGTCGTTGGACGGGCGTTTGGTAATGATGTTGACGACGCCGCCGGCAGCCCCCGAACCATAGCGGGCGGCAGCTGGTCCCCGGAGCACTTCAATACGCTCAACCATCTCTGGCGGAACCCAGTTGGTGTCCCCGCGGGTGTCGCGCTCCCCGCGCCAGCTGTAGCGCACCGAGTTACGTGACGTCACCGGCACACCGTCAATCAGAATCAGCGTGTTCTCTGGCCCCATACCGCGGATGTCGATCTGACGGTTGTTACCACGACTGCCTGTCGCGCTGTTTCCGGTGAGGTTAACCCCGGGCATTTTGCGAATAATTTCCGAAAGATCGTTAACCGGTGGATCCTTTTCTATGTCCTTTGCCGTGATGATGGAAACCCCCGGCTGTTGCTTTAGGGCCTCTTCAGCGGTTGCCTGAACGACCATTGTTTCACCATCGGCGAGAGGATCTTCCGCTGCGTGCGCGCTCTGGTATAGCGTTGAAAGAATGGCGAGCGTAAGTGTAGCCGGGGCAAATCTTATTATGTTATTCATCAACTCATTTCCATTTGTTAAAAATGCGATGAAGAATATTAATGATAGTGATTCTCATTACAATAAAGCGACAGCAATCTCCATAAAATCTTCATGATTCAGACATTTTCGCAGGAAGGTTGTGGAGAAAAGGGAAGGCGGGAAAAGAGGCCAGACCGCGTGACGATCTGGCCAGAAGGATCAGTGCTTGTCATCCTGCGGCATGTGGCGATAAATATAAACGCCGCTGAGTAGGGTGAAGATAAGGGTCAGCGCCGTCAGGCCAAACACCTTGAAGTTGACCCAGATATTCTGCGGCAGCCAGAATGCGATATAGATATTCGCCAGACCACACAGAATAAAAAATAGCGCCCAGGCGATATTCAGACGCCCCCACACAGCCTGCGGCAGCGTCAGTTCTTTCCCCAGCATGCGCTGGATCAGCGGCTTCTTCATCACCCACTGGCTGATGAGCAGCGCGCCCGCAAACAGGCCGTAAATCACTGTGACCTTCCATTTGATAAATTCATCATTGTGGAAGAACAACGTCAGACCACCAAACACCGCCACCATCAGGAAAGTGATGAGCGCCATCTTTTCAACTTTGCGATAGCGAACCCAGCTGTAAATCAGCACCACAGCCGTTGCCACAATCAGCGCCAGCGTGCCGGCATAGATGTCGTACAGCTTATAAAAAGCGAAAAATACGATCAGCGGTAAAAAATCAAGAAACTGCTTCATTCTGCGATCCCGGTTACTGACGAATTAACATGTACAGGCGGAACAAATAGACCAGCAGTACAGCTGAAATCAGATTGCTCAGCGTATTGGCGACAACCGCGCCGACGTTTGGCGTTAATACCGCAAAATTCGGCGCAAACAGCAACAGTAGAGTCTTGGCCAGCAACCAGCTGATAACGGCCGGGGCGACCAGACGCATATTCGCCCACGCGAGCCTTATACTGCTGCGCATGGCGGTGAAAATACCCATTTTGTCTTGCACAACCATTACTGGCGCAAATGAAAGCACGATAGCCAGCAGCACGCCCGGAACGACAACCAACATTATCCCCATCTGGACCAGCAGCGTAGTCAGGAAGATAAGGATAAACAGTTTCGGCAGCACCGGAGCACTGGCCCCGATGGCACGTAACGCGCTGACGCGTTGGCCGGCAGACACCAGCTGGATCATCAGCAACACGCCACCCGCCAGAATGGCGTTGCCGATTAGCCCCGAGAAGGTAGATGCCGCAGATGCACGCAGCAAGATTTGCTGTTGCTCTGGCGTCATATTCTGCACAAGGTCAAATAACCCTGCGCTGCCTGCAAGATGATCCCCCTGGCTCAGCGAGGCAATCTGTTCATCACTGGGTGAGAACGCATGACCCAGCACCACCGTAATAAAGGCGCACAACAACGCGATCAGTAAAAAAGTAACGAACTGATTGCGGAAAAAATTTCCCGTGTCACGGTAGACAGACTTCGCCGTGATAGACATGCACTCTCCTTGAGTATTGCAGGTGTTAATTAGCCGGCAATTGTACACCGGATAACACGCTGGTGGCAGCATCAAGGCTTGTATGGAAAAGCATATCTTTGTAAAGCGGCGGTAATCCATAGCGGGCGCGGGCGCGATTGCATGCCTCATTGACCTGTCCATCCTCTCCCGACATCGCGAAAGTGCGGCACGGGCTGGGGCGATCCGCGTAAATGGAACAGCGGGTGGATACCCCAGGTTCACCTTGCAGTGCCACACAGCGGCTCTGTTTTTGGTTGGTGCCGCGCATGCAACGCAGGAAAGGGGTCAAGGGTTCAGTGAGATCAACCGGAACGGTGCCGCCGCCATCGCTGGCTTCAGCCCAGTAGAAAGAGACTCGAAAATACGCACAACAGGCTCCGCACGTCATGCACGGGTTATGATCACTCATGGCACACCTGCAAAAGTAGAACGCATCAAATCAGATTGTGAGAGCGATAAATTATCCAGCCGCTACAGGAAGCGCAAGAGAGGAAAAACAGAAAATTTTTTAACTATGAAATGCCAAAAATTGACGCGGTAACAACTTATTGCTTTATGAGGCGTCACCAAAAATTAACCTAGATCAATGAATGTTAACTTACTGGTTTTAATGTGATCTGTGTTAGATCACTTATTACTCATTTGTGAGTATATTCTCCTCCGCAATTAAAACCACAACGATGGAGCGGATATGAAAAAATTAGCGGTGGCAGCCCTTATCTTAAGCAGTCTCTCTGGCGGCGCGTACGCGCATGAAGCAGGTGAATTCTTTATTCGTGCCGGTTCGGCAACGGTGCGTCCAACGGAAGGTTCCGACAATGTACTGGGTATGGGCGGGTTTAACGTTAGCAATAACACCCAGTTAGGCCTGACATTCACGTATATGGCTACGGATAACATTGGCGTTGAGCTTCTGGCCGCCACGCCATTCCGTCACCGCGTCGGTTTAGGGCCGACCGGGGACATTGCTACGGTGCACCATTTACCACCAACCCTGATGGCGCAGTGGTACTTCGGCGATTCCAGCAGCAAATTACGCCCTTATATTGGTGCAGGCGTTAACTACACCACCTTCTTTGATGAGAAATTTAACGATACCGGTAAAGAGGCTGGGCTATCCAATCTCAGCCTGAAAGACTCATGGGGCATGGCGGGGCAGGTTGGTCTGGATTATCTGATTAACCGTGACTGGCTGATCAACGCCTCGGTCTGGTATATGGACATTGATACGGATGTGCGCTTTAAAGCTAGCGGTGAGCAGCAGAGTATCAGTACCCGTCTGGATCCGTGGGTATTTATGTTCTCAGCGGGTTATCGTTTCTGACAGAAGATATATCCCCGGTCAGCCGGGGATTGCTGTATGGTGGTTGTTCCACATACCTGGCTGGAGGGGATATCCCCAACATCAAATTTGAGTGTCCGGTTTGTGCAGGTAAACAGTTTCAGTTCACGACGTTCAGCCCAGCACATAGCCTACCTCACGGTGCTATCTGTTCCGTTTGCGGAACACGTCTCACCACTCATTCATGCCTGCCGAAACTCAGACGACGACGGTGGCCAAAGCCAGTAAACTAGATAAGGCCTCTGAGAGGCCTTTTTGGATCGTGAAATCACTTCTGAATTAAATAACGAATCGTTGGTCCGTCCTGCTGGATATCCAGCACGGTATAGCCGTGATTTTTGGCATCAAGCGGAATGTTATTGATCGACTGGGGGCAATCGCTCACCACTTCCAGAATTTCACCTTTCTTAAGCTGCGGTAACGCCTCAAGCGTGGCGACGGCCGGGTAAGGGCAGGGTTCACCCACCATATCGAGACGATAATCAGGCACGATCTCTTTCATGCGGCATTCTCCTGAGTTTCAGTTTTGACGGTGGCACGCCGGAAGAAGCGCTTTTCTTGCGCAATAACCAGTAAGAAGGCGATAAGCAGCAGGGCGTAGGTCACCATGAGCCCCCCGAGTGGACCAAAGGTATTCAGCAAATTGACCTTGTCCCAGTTGGTTGCCAGTACTGGAGAGACGTCATCCCAGTAGTACGCCAGGAGGGTTGAGCCAATCACGTTACCCAGACCAACCCACCAGTAATGCACCTGGCCTTCCACGGCGCGATACATCCAGCCAGTTTCACACCCGCCCGCCAGCACGATGCCAAAACCAAACAGCAGCCCGCCAATGACCGCATTAGGACCGGCCCACATGATTTTCGGCTCAACGCCGAGCTGAACATAGCTAAAGATCCCGATCGCGCTCACGGCCATCCCGGCAATAATGGCTTTCGCCATCATGGTACGTCCGGTGATCCACATATCGCGAAACGCGGAGGTAAAGCAGATCTGCGCGCGTTCAATCAGCAGACCAAAGCCGACGCCGAACAGCATGGCCAGACCGAGTTTGGGCTGATTCATCGCCGTGCAAATCGCCCAGGCAACCATAGCAAAAAAGACCAGCATACCGAGGCGGAAGCGACGACGCGCCTGATCGGGTTTTTGCGTTAACGGAGATGCAGCGCTAACTTTCGTCATTTTCATCGGAATGCGGAACAGTGGCAGCAGGGTGAACTTTGCACCGAAATATGAGCCTATGGCGGTGGCGACGGCAAAGAACCAGGCATGCAGCGAGAACTGCGGAATACCGGTAAAGAACGCGGCCAGATTACAGCCCATCGCCAGGCGGGCGCCAAACCCGGCAATGATACCGCCGACTACGGCCTGCATAATGCGGATGCGGCTTTTCGGCATGCGCAACTTAACGTTGTTGGCCCACAGCGCGGCCGCAAAACATCCGCCAAACATGCCAATGATCATCATCCCGTCGATGCGGGTCAGCGGTGTGCCCTCAAGATGGATCAGTTTGAAGTAACCCCACTCTTCGGCATGAACGCCTGCCAGCTGTAATAGCTGCCCACCCCAACGGGTAAACTCGCCCGTAACAGCCCAGAAGGTGCCGGTAATACCGAAATAATAGGTAGAGAGAATGCCTGCCGCGATAACGGCCGGAACAGGTGACCAGAACTTAACCATGTAAGTCTGTTTGAAGGAATGCCAGGACATGAATAACCTCTGAACTCAGAAGGGTAACGCTAAAAAGAGCCCAGATCATACGCTTACGCGAAAGTTTGAAAAGTCATTCACACCGAAAATATCGACAGGATCAATTTTGACCTGCTTCTTTCAGGAAGAGATAAGGGAAAACCGCCTGACGCCGGGGCCAGACGGTGTTAACGGTTACGCCTTGTGTGTGGCCGCTTTCATGGATGTGACGAATGCGTGTAACTCAGCCAGCATCTGCTCTGGCTTATCCACATTCTTCTCGATGATTTTCACGATAGCCGAACCGGAAATGGCCCCGGCGGCTTTCGCGTCAATCGCCGCAGTAACCTGATCCGGAGAGGAAATCCCAAAGCCCTGAAGCGGCGGTGCAGCATGGTATTCTGCCAGCTTCTCCACCAGATGATGCAGCGGAAGCGCGGCTTTGTTTTCCGCACCGGTGACGCCCGCACGGGAGAGCAGGTAGGTGTAACCCCGTCCGTAAGAGGCAATCTGGCGCAACAGATCGTCATCGGCATTCGGTGGACAGATGAAAATCGGCGCGACGTTGTGGCGCATCGCCGCCTGACGGAACGGCGCAGACTCTTCAACGGGCACGTCAGCCACCAGCACGGAGTCAACGCCCACGCGGGCGCACTCTGCGTAAAACGCATCAATACCGCGGCTGAACACCAGGTTGGCGTACATCAGCAGGCCGATCGGAATGGTCGGGTGCTTCTGGCGGATCGCCGCCAGCATTTCGAAGCACTGGCCCGGCGTCACGCCCGCAGCAAACGCGCGAAGCGTCGCATTCTGGATTGTCGGGCCATCCGCCAGCGGATCGGAGAACGGAATCCCCAACTCCAGCGCGTCGGCACCGGCGTCAATCAGGGTATCGATAATCTTCAGCGACAGCTCCGGACCGGGGTCGCCCAGCGTCACGAAGGGAACGAAAGCGCCTTCCTGGCGGGCTTTCAGTTGTGAAAATGCGTTGTCGTAGCGTTCCATCAGATTTCCCCTCGTGCTTTCAGAATATCGTGAACGGTGAAAATATCTTTGTCACCGCGACCGGAAAGGTTTACCACCAGCAGCTGCTCTTTTTCCGGGTTTTCCTTCATCATTTTCAGCGCGTGCGCCAGCGCGTGGGAAGACTCCAGCGCCGGGATGATCCCTTCATTGCGGCACAGCGTTTTGAAGGCCTCCAGCGCTTCGTCATCAGTGATGGAGACATAATCCGCGCGACCGGTGCTGTTGAGGAACGCGTGCTGCGGCCCTACGGACGGGAAATCCAGCCCGGCTGAAATTGAGTAAGACTCCTCAATCTGCCCTTCATCGGTCTGCATCATCGGGGCCTTCATGCCGAAATAGATCCCCACGCGACCATGCTTCAGCGGCGCACCGTGCTCGCCCGTTTCAATGCCGTGGCCGGCAGGCTCAACGCCAATCAGCCCAACGCTGGTTTCGTCGATAAAATCGGCAAACATGCCGATGGCGTTAGATCCGCCGCCAACGCAGGCGATCACCGCATCCGGCAGGCGACCCTCTTTTTCGAGGATCTGCGCTTTAGTCTCTTCACCGATCATGCGCTGGAATTCACGCACGATGGTCGGGAACGGGTGCGGGCCTGCCGCGGTACCGAGCATATAGTGGGCGGTTTCGTAGCTGCCAGACCAGTCGCGCAGCGCTTCATTACAGGCATCTTTCAGCGTGGCAGAACCGCTGTGCACCGGGATCACTTCCGCCCCCATCAGACGCATACGGAACACGTTTGGCGACTGGCGCTCAACGTCCTTCGCCCCCATGTAAATGCGGCATTTCAGGCCGAGCAGGGCGCTGGCGAGCGCTGAGGCCACACCGTGCTGCCCCGCGCCGGTTTCGGCGATGATTTCGGTTTTACCCATCCGCTTCGCGAGCAGCGCCTGGCCCAGCACCTGGTTAGTTTTATGCGCGCCACCGTGCAGCAAATCTTCACGCTTAAGATACAGCGTAGTTTTAGTGCCTTCGGTCAGGTTGCGGCACTTTGTCAGCGCCGTCGGACGACCGGCGTAGTTTTTCAGCAGGTCAGTAAACTCCGCCTGAAACGCCGGATCTTTCTGCGCGCTCACGAACGCTTCTTCCAGCTGGCGCAGCGCGGGCATCAGGATTTGTGGGACGTACATCCCACCAAACTCACCAAAATACGGGTTAAGTAATGTCGTCATCTTCTCTTCCTTAATATGCACGCAGAGTTTTAAATACCGATGCCAGCTTGCTGGCGTCTTTTATGCCCGGTTGGGACTCTACGCCTGAATTGAAATCGAGGCCGGCGCAGCCGGTTTTGGCTGCTTCCACACAGTTATCGGGGCTTAATCCCCCCGCCAGCAGGACATTGTCCAGCACTTCGCCACGCAGCAGTGACCAGTCGAAACGCTGCCCCGTGCCGCCCTGGCCGTTGTCGAGCACGTATTTATCAACATGCGTAAGGTTACGCGCGGGCAGGATGGCGCCAACGCTTTGCGCTTTCCAGATCTGAACCTGAGGTGCCAGAACATGTCGCAGAGCATCGATGTATGTCTGATCTTCATCGCCATGTAGCTGAACCGCGCTCAGGGATAACGCGTCCGCTTTCGCCGCAACGTCGTTAATATCCGCATTGCGGAACACGCCCACGTAGCTCAGTGGCGCAGCCGCAATCACCCTGCGCGCCTGTTCTTCATTAACGGCGCGAGGAGAGGACTCAACAAAGATCAGACCACCATAGATTGCGCCCGCCTCATACGCCGCCTGCGCATCCTGCTCACGGGTCAGGCCGCAAACTTTGTTCTCACCCAGCAGCACGCGGCGAACGGCCGCATTAAGATCGTCGTGTTCCATCATCGCGGAACCGATCAGGAAACCGTTGGCAAAGTGGCTGAGTTCGCGCACCTGAGCGTAGCTGTTGATTCCGGATTCGCTGATCACCGTGACGCCCGCACCCAGACGCGGCGCAAGCTGGCGCGTACGGTTGAGGTCAATCGACAGGTCGCGCAGGTCGCGGTTGTTAATGCCGACCACTTTGGCTTCTAGCGCGATGGCGCGCTCCAGCTCCTCTTCGTTGCTCACTTCGGTAAGCACGCCCATATTCAGGCTGTGCGCGACGGCGGAGAGCTGGCGATACTGTTCGTCATCCAGCACGGAGAGCATCAGCAGGCAGGCATCGGCCTGGTAAAAGCGCGCCAGCCAGATCTGATACGGGTCGATAATAAAGTCTTTGCACAGAATCGGCTGCGGCGCGATGCCGCTGACTACGGGCAGAAAATCGAAGCTGCCCTGGAAATATTTCTCATCCGTCAGCACAGAAATGGCAGACGCATGATGCTTGTAGATACCGGCAATACGCGCCGGGTCGAAATCGTCACGGATCACGCCTTTGGACGGAGACGCTTTTTTACACTCCAGAATAAACGCGGTACGCGCGCCCTGGAGGGCATCATAGAAACGACGGCTGCTCGGAACGACGTCATTCTGAAAACTGGCGAGCGGCTGCTGTTGCTTACGGGCTTCCACCCAGATGGCCTTATCGGCGACGATTTTCGCTAAAACGGTCTGCATTATTTAC
Organism: Enterobacter cloacae complex sp. SYL003; assembly: GCF_049236925.1. Taxonomy (NCBI): domain Bacteria; kingdom Pseudomonadati; phylum Pseudomonadota; class Gammaproteobacteria; order Enterobacterales; family Enterobacteriaceae; genus Enterobacter; species Enterobacter cloacae complex sp. SYL003. Next base: position 475,491 of record NZ_JBMKJK010000001.1, read on the forward strand.
CCTCTTGCCGCAAGTGCGGTAACGCGATCGTAAGCTGCACCGGAGCGCAGTACGTCCAGAACTTTTTGGGCGTTGGCTTTCAGATCTTCCTCGCCATGTAAACGCATCAGCATGGCTACGTTGGCCGCCACGGCGGCCTCATGGGCGGCCTCACCTTTACCTTGTAATAAGCGCGTGAGAATGTCACGGTTTTCTTCCGGCGTGCCGCCCGCCAGGGCGTCCTGATGGTACGGGGTCAACCCGAAATCAGCGGCCTCAAGCTGATAGTTCAGCACTTCGCCGTTATTCAGTTCGGCCACCAGCGTGGGCGCATGCAGGGAAACTTCATCCATCCCGCCGCTGTGTACCACGGCGGCGCGTTGGTAACCGAGGACGCGCAGCGTCTCCGCAATCGGCAGGACCAGCTCCGGGCTGTAAACGCCAATCAGCGCCAGCGGCGGGTGCGCCGGGTTAATGAGTGGACCGAGCACATTAAACAGCGTCCGGGTTTTAAGCTGCTGGCGAACGGGCATCGCGTGGCGGAAACCGGTGTGATACTTCGGCGCAAACAGGAAACAGACGCCCAGGTCATCCAGCGCTTCACGGGAACGCTCGGCGTTCATGTCCAGATTGATACCGAAAGCCGCCAGCAGGTCGGACGATCCGGAACGGCTGGACACGCTGCGGTTGCCGTGCTTCGCCACTTTCAGTCCGCATGCCGCCGCCACAAAGGCGCTGGCGGTCGAAATATTGATGCTGTTGCTGCCGTCGCCACCGGTCCCAACGATATCGGCAAACGGATAGTCCGGGCGCGGGAACGGGGCAGCATTTTCCAGCAGCGCGGTTGCCGCACCGGCGATCTCCTGCGGGCTTTCGCCGCGCACTTTCATGCTCACCAGCGCAGCGGCCAGCTGCTCAGGCTTCAGCTCGCCGCGCACTACGGCGGAGAAAAGCTGGTGGCTCTCCTGCTGGCTCAGGGTCTGGGCCTGATACAGTTTTTCCAGAATCGGTTGCAGGGTGTTGGTCTGCTCCAGCTTTTGCAGCGCCCAGTTGAGCGTTTGCTCCAGCAGGCGCGCGCCGTTAGACGTCAGGATAGATTCCGGGTGGAACTGCATCCCGCAGACGCGATCCGCATCGTGACGCACCGCCATCACCATCCCTTCAAACGAGGCGTTAATCGTCAGCCCGGCCGGAATATTGCTGCCGACCAGTGAGTGGTAACGCGCCACCGGAAGCGGGTTCGGCAGACCGGCAAACATCGCCTGACCGTCATGTTCAATGCTTGACGCTTTACCATGCAGGATCTCCCCCGCCTGACCCACGTAACCACCGTAGGCTTCGACAATCGCCTGGTGGCCGAGGCAGATGCCGATAATCGGCAGCTTGCCGCGCATACGGGTCAACAGCTCAGGCATACAGCCCGCTTCGCTCGGTGCGCCTGGCCCCGGGGAGAGCATCAGCACCGGGTTTTGCATGGTCGCCAGACGGTCAATCAGCGTCTGGGCCGGAACGTGGTTGCGATAGATAACGACGTTGTGTCCATTCGCACGCAGCTGATCTGCCAGGTTGTAGGTAAAGGAGTCGATATTATCGAGCAGCAGAATGTCAGCCATCAGAAAATCTCCTGTGCATGGTGTGCGGTAGCAATGGCGCGCAGTACCGCGCGCGCTTTACTGCGGGTTTCGTCGGCTTCCGACTGCGGAACAGAATCCAGCACAATCCCGGCCCCGGCCTGGACGGTAGCAATGCCGTCCTCAACGTAGGCGGAGCGAATCACGATGCAGGTATCGAGGTCACCGTGAGCGGTGAAATAGCCCACCGCGCCACCGTAGCTGCCGCGACGGCGGCCTTCAGCTTCGGCAATCAGCTGCATGGCGCGGACTTTCGGCGCGCCGCTCAACGTGCCCATGTTCATGCAGGCGCGGTAGGCGTGCAGGACGTCGAGGTCGTGGCGCAGCTCACCCACCACGCGGGATACCAGATGCATGACGAAGGAGTAGCGGTCGACTTTGGTCAGGTCTGCCACATAGCGGCTGCCCGGCGTACAAATACGCGCCAGGTCGTTACGCGCCAGGTCAACCAGCATCAGGTGTTCGGAGAGCTCTTTGTGGTCGGTACGCATTTCCAGTTCGATGCGGCTGTCGAGATCGCGGTCCAGGGAGCCATCGGCACGACGGCCGCGTGGACGGGTTCCCGCTATCGGGTAGATCTCAATCTGGCGGCTGGTGGCGTCGTACTTGAGGGAGCTTTCCGGTGACGCGCCGAACAGAGTGAAATCATTGTCCTGCATAAAGAACATGTACGGGCTTGGGTTGCTCTTTTTCAGCACATCGTAAGCCGCCAGCGGCGACGGGCAGGGCAGTGAAAAGCGACGGGACGGCACCACCTGGAAAATCTCCCCGGCACGAATCGCTTTTTGCATCTGACGGACCACCGCGCCGTACTGATCGTCGGTCTGACTCACCTCGCAGGTCATCTTTTCAACACGCTGCACCGGGAGCGCGGGCGGTGCTTCTGACATCTGCTGTTGCAGTTGGCCGATGCGCTGCGCGAGGCGATTTTTCTCAGACACAGATGGCGTGAACAGGCTAGCCTGAATGCGGGTGTATTTTTTCTGATGGTCGATCACCAGCAGGGTTTCGGCCAGGTAGAAACAGTAGTCCGGGCAGCGGTTACCCTGCTCGGTTTCCGGTAAATCTTCAAAGCCAGCAACCAGGTCGTAAGCAAACAGCCCGCCAAAGAACATTGCTTCGCGCTCATCTTCCGGCACTTTGACCAGATTTTGCAGCAGGCGGAAGGCGTCGAAAACGGAGAGTGAGCAGAGGCGGGCATCTTCATCCAGCAACTGGCTTACCGGCGGGAAATGCAGAATTCGCAGGTCCGGATGACGCTCATTTTCAATGCCTGAAGGCAGAGCCGCATCCAGCAGCGGCAGCAGCGACGCACCATTCTCGGATAACGCCTTAATAGTGACAGTGTCACCCGCTGCGGTAATGCGCAGCGCGCTGTCAACCAGCAGCAGGCTTTTGAGATCGTCCTTGCTGTCGATATCAGCAGATTCCAGCAGCAGCGTCGCAGGACGTGCACCGCACACCTGATGAAAGAGCGCGGTAGGGTTATGGCGATAGGCCGCCTCGCAGGTCAGCAGTTCGAGGTGGGGTTTGGCTGTTTGCATGTAGTTATTCTCATATTCTGTTCAAAAAAAAGCCCGCTTGGGAGCGGGCCGGGTATCTGTTTGCTTTTCGCAGACGCGTGACACTGCCCGAAGATCAGGAAGTACGCCACCAACCGTGCAGAGCGAAATGTGCTGTCATTTTCAGATACCTTTCTCGTGTGAACTTGCGTACTAGTTAACTAGTTCGATGGCGTGTTGTCAACCCCTGATTTCAGTATTTCGCGGTAAGTCGGTATCATAGGTGCTTCGGATGTCTCCAGACTGTTATGGGAAGTGCTTTGAGCGATACCACCTACGCCGTAATTTATGATTTACACAGCCATACGCAGGCTTCAGATGGCCTGCTGACGCCCGAAGCCCTGGTCCATCGCGCCGTTGAAATGCGTGTCGGCACGCTGGCAATAACCGATCACGACACAACAGACGCCATCCCCGCCGCGCGCGCCGAGATTGCCCGAAGCGGGCTGGCGCTAAATCTGGTGCCCGGGGTCGAGATCTCCACGCTCTGGGAAAACCACGAAATTCATATCGTTGGCCTGAATATTGATACAGAACATCCGGCAATGTGCGCATTTTTGCAAGAACAAAAAGCACGACGCAATCAACGCGCGGAGTTGATAGGCGAACGTCTTGAGAAGGCGCATATCCCCGGTGCGCTGGAAGGCGCGCGCAAGCTGGCGAACGGTGGGGCGGTCACGCGCGGCCATTTCGCCCGTTTTCTGGTTGACGCCGGTAAAGCGACGACCATGGCGAATGTGTTTAAAAAGTATCTGGCTCGCGGGAAAACCGGATACGTTCCTCCCCAGTGGTGTACAATAAAACAAGCTATTGATGTGATTCATCATTCTGGTGGTAAGGCCGTATTGGCCCATCCGGGGCGGTATAATCTTTCTGCTAAATGGCTGAAAAGGCTGCTGGCCCACTTTGCCGAATCCGGCGGTGAGGCGATGGAAGTTGCCCAGTGTCAGCAGGCACCCAATGAGCGTTCGCAGCTCGCGACCTACGCCCGTCAGTTTGGCCTGCTTGGGTCACAGGGTTCAGATTTCCATCAGCCCTGCGCGTGGATTGAACTGGGGCGCAAGCTCTGGTTACCCGCTGGCGTTGAGCCCGTCTGGCAGCTCTGGGAACAGCCACAGCAAATTGAAGAGAGGGAAGTATGAGTCAGTTTTTCTATATCCATCCGGTTAACCCACAGCCACGTCTGATTAACCAGGCTGTGGAAATCGTCCGTAAAGGTGGCGTTATTGTCTACCCAACCGATTCTGGCTACGCGCTGGGCTGTAAAATCGAGGATAAAGGGGCGATGGAGCGCATCTGTCGCATCCGCCAGCTGCCGGACGGCCACAATTTCACCCTAATGTGTCGCGATCTCTCTGAGCTGTCGACCTATGCGTATGTCGACAACGTGGCCTTTCGCCTGATCAAAAACAACACGCCGGGAAACTACACCTTCATTTTGAAAGGGACAAAAGAGGTGCCGCGTCGTCTGTTGCAGGAAAAACGTAAAACCATCGGCATGCGCGTGCCGTCGAACCCGATTGCCCAGGCGCTGCTGGAAACCCTCGGCGAGCCGATGCTGTCTACCTCGCTGATGCTGCCGGGCAGTGAGTTTACCGAGTCCGACCCGGAAGAGATCAAAGATCGTCTGGAGAAAGTGGTGGAGCTGATTATTCATGGCGGCTATCTAGGTCAGCAACCGACCACCGTGGTGGATCTCACCGAAGACGCGCCAGAAGTGATTCGTGAAGGCGTGGGCGATGTTAAGCCTTTCTTGTAAGGGTGTAAGCAGATATACTACGCGGCCATCAAAGCAGGGCGTTGCCCTGTTTTTGACCTGATTCGACGCCTGTGAAGGCGACACCTGAGGAAGCTCAATGAGCGAGAAGTTACAGAAAGTGCTGGCGCGTGCCGGCCACGGTTCGCGCCGTGAAATCGAAGCCATTATTGAAGCAGGTCGCGTGAGTGTGGACGGTAAAATCGCCACACTCGGTGACCGCGTTGAAATCGTACCGGGGCTGAAGATCCGCATTGACGGCCATCTTATCTCCGTAAAAGAGTCCGCTGAACAGATCTGCCGCGTGCTGGCTTACTACAAGCCGGAAGGCGAACTGTGTACCCGCAACGATCCGGAAGGCCGCCCGACGGTGTTCGACCGTCTGCCAAAACTGCGTGGCGCCCGCTGGATTGCCGTAGGGCGTCTGGACGTGAATACCTGTGGCCTGCTGCTGTTCACCACCGATGGTGAACTGGCAAACCGCCTGATGCACCCGAGTCGTGAAGTGGAGCGTGAATACGCCGTTCGTGTTTTCGGCCAGGTTGATGAGAACAAACTGCGCGATCTGTCGCGTGGCGTTCAGCTGGAAGACGGCCCAGCGGCGTTCAAAACCATCAAGTTTACCGGAGGTGAAGGCATTAACCAGTGGTACAACGTTACCCTGACAGAGGGACGTAACCGCGAAGTGCGTCGTCTGTGGGAAGCGGTCGGTGTCCAGGTAAGCCGTTTGATTCGTGTCCGCTATGGCGACATCCTGCTACCGAAAGGCCTGCCACGTGGCGGCTATACCGAGCTGGATCTGACGCAAACCAACTACCTGCGCGATCTGGTTGGCCTGACGCCAGAAACCACATCGAAAGTGGCGGTAGAGAAAGATCGTCGTCGTATGAAGGCGAACCAGATCCGCCGTGCGGTTAAACGTCACAGCCAGGTTAGCAGCAATCGCCGCTCTGGCAGCCGTAATAACAACGGTTAATCTAAAAGCCCGGTGAATATACCGGGCTTTTTTCTTCAGTAATCAATCCCTATTTGCGCTTTGATACCCGCATCGAACGCATGCTTAACCGGACGCAGCTCGCTGATGGTATCGGCCAGCTCCAGAATGTCCCGATGACACCCGCGCCCCGTGACGATCGCCGTCTGGTGTGCAGGGCGGTTCCTGAGGGCCTCCAGCACGGCTTCCAGCGGCAGGTAGTCATAGGCCACCATATACGTGATCTCATCCAGCAACACCATGTTCAGCGACGGGTCAGAGAGCATTCTTTTGGCATGCTCCCAGACGGCGAGGCAGGCTACGGTATCTGTTTCCCGGTTCTGGGTATCCCAGGTAAAACCGGTCGCCATCACCTGAAACTCAACGCCATGCGGTTCGAGCAGATTACGCTCGCCGTTGGGCCATTCACCCTTGATAAACTGGATCACGCCCACTTTCTGACCGTGCCCGACTGCGCGGGTGGCGGTCCCAAATGCGGCGGTGGTTTTGCCTTTGCCGTTGCCGGTGAACACGATGAGGATCCCGCGCTCGTCCTGAGCGGCCGCCACGCGTGCATCAACCTGTTCTTTCAGACGCTGCTGGCGCTGCTGATGACGGTCTTCACTCATTGCGATATCCCCGGTTTGCGGCCTGGCTGAGCATCGAATGTCATTCCGGTTTTACGACGGCTGTCGTCACCCATTAGCCACAGGTAAAGAGGCATAATATCGGCCGGGGTTTTAAGCTTTTGCGGATCTTCTGTCGGGAACGCGCTGGCACGCATTTTAGTGCGCGTACCGCCAGGGTTAATACAGTTAACCCGCAGATGGCGGTTTTGATACTCTTCGGCCAGCACCTGCATCATTCCTTCGGTGGCAAATTTTGAGGCGGCGTAAGCCCCCCAGTTCGCACGACCCTGACGCCCCACGCTGGAGGAGGTAAACACCAGCGAACCGGAATCTGAGTTAAGTAATAAAGGAAGCAAGGCCTGGGTCAGGAAAAACGTCCCGTTGACGTTAACCTGCATCACCTGCTGCCAAATCTCCGGATCCTGTTCATCCATCGGGCGCACTTCGCCCAGTAACCCCGCGTTGTGCAGTACGCCGTCCAGACGCGAATAATGCGTACTAATGCGCTGGGCAAGGGCCTGACATGACGCTGACGTACAGGTCAGCAGATCGAGCGTATACCAGGGCGTGGGGGTACCGCCGGCGTTTTCGATTTCACGGGCAACGGCTTTGAGCTTTTCTTCATTACGTCCCAGCAGAATAAGGCTCGCACCGTATTCAGAATAAGTCAGCGCCGCTTCGCGACCAATCCCGTCGCTGGCACCGGTAACCAGAATGATGCGGTTCTGTAGAAGGTTTTTTTGTGGCTGATAATGCACGGTGGCTCCTCAGGCGCATTGGACGTGACTTGCACCTTTATTTATGACTTTTCGGCTTTATGCCCGAAACCGCGTCAGAATTCAATCAGTCTACAGGACAGAACGCTGGGAAATTAACAATTTGCAAAGATTTAAACCAGAAACGGGGGATTCCTGAAGCCGCCTCGCAGAGCTAATGTCCAGAGCGAGACGCCTGCGCAGGGCTGTTGTACACTGGCGTGAAAGATTCGTGGTTAAATCAAGGTGGAACGCGTGGAATTACTTTCTCAGTATGGGTTGTTTTTGGCCAAAATCGCTACGGTGGTTATTGCTGTCGCGGTGATTGCCGTCCTGATTGTCAACCTGACGCAGCGTAAGCGTCAGCGTGGTGAGTTACGCATTACCCGCCTGAGCGAGCAGTATAAAGAGATGCGGGAAGAGATGTCTCTGGCGCTGCTTGACGATCATCAACAGAAGCTGTGGCTAAAAGCCCAGAAGAAAAAACATAAGCAGGACGCCAAAGCCGCGAAGGCGAAAGCTAAGCTCGCCACGCCACAGGCTGACGCAAAACCGCGCGTCTATGTGCTCGATTTTAAAGGTAGCATGGATGCGCATGAAGTCTCCTCTCTGCGTGAGGAAGTGACCGCGGTGCTGGCCGTGGCGACAGCCCAGGATCAGGTGGTGGTACGCCTTGAAAGCCCGGGCGGCGTAGTGCATGGATATGGACTGGCGGCTTCGCAGTTACAACGTCTGCGGGATAAACAGATCCCGCTCACCGTGGCGGTAGATAAGGTCGCGGCGAGTGGCGGCTATATGATGGCGTGCGTGGCGGATAAAATCGTCGCAGCACCGTTCTCCATTATCGGCTCGATTGGGGTGGTTGCGCAGATCCCTAACTTCAATCGTTTCCTGAAAAATAAAGAGATCGACATCGAATTGCATACGGCGGGTCAGTACAAACGTACGCTAACGCTGCTCGGCGAAAATACCGAAGAGGGACGGCAGAAGTTCCGGGAAGATCTGAACGAAACCCACCATCTGTTCAAGGATTTCGTGCACCGCATGCGCCCAACGCTGGACATTGAGCAGGTGGCTACGGGCGAACACTGGTACGGCACGCAGGCGCAGGAGAAAGGGCTGGTGGATGAAGTGGGTACCAGCGACGACCTCCTGCTCAACCTGATGGAAGGCCGTGAGCTGGTGGGGGTGCGCTTCACCCGACGTAAGCGCTTGATCGACCGTTTTACCAATAGTGCGGCAGAAAGCGCGGATCGCCTGCTGCTACGCTGGTTGCAGCGCGGACAAAAGCCGCTGCTGTAAAGAAAAACGCGAGGCAGATGCCTCGCGTTTTCGTTTTAATCGACCAGGTGGTACTTCTCTGAGAGGGTATGCGCCAGGTATTTAAACATGTTAAACACGGCGGTGCTTTTCGGGGTTGGTAACCCTTGTTCATCAAGGAAGTATTCACCGCTGAACACCAGCACGCCATTACGTTGTTCCACGCCAGTCGCTTCGATACCCGCCAGGGTGTCTTCATGGTCGCGAATGAGTTTGTTTGCTTCGATAAGCAGTGAAGCTCGGTCAATGGGTTGGGTCGTATTCTGCATATTCCACTCCTTAAACAGTGACAATAGTCTACGCCTGGGTCGCTTCGGGGGCAAATTTTCCCTGCTATTCGCGGGTATAAGGAACAGGGGCTGGCTGGCGGGATTTGCTTTTGCATGCTAATAAAGTTGCGTAACGAATTTTATCAGGTACAGTGTGCGCTTTCGTCATTCTGGCAACAGAATTGCTTGACATTCGACCGGGAATTCGTCACGAATGAACTTTGATGTGAGAAAAATACCCGAAAACTCAATGACCTGGATGTCGCCATACTGACGTTCGGTAAGACAAAGGGGTTGATATCCCCTGACGACGTCGCAATATCAATGGCTCGTCGTCAGCGGAAGGGAAATCAACGTGCGGCGTATTCCTGGAAGAATTAAATTAGGTAAAGGTGAATATGGGTAAAGCTCTCGTCATCGTTGAGTCCCCGGCAAAAGCCAAAACGATCAATAAATATCTGGGCAATGACTACGTGGTTAAGTCCAGCGTTGGTCACATTCGCGATTTGCCGACAAGTGGCTCAGCCAGCAAAAAGAGCGCAGACTCTACCTCCACCAAAGGGGCTAAAAAGCCTAAAAAGGATGAACGTAGCGCGCTTGTCAACCGCATGGGTGTTAACCCATGGCACAACTGGGATGCACAATACGAAGTGCTGCCAGGCAAAGAAAAAGTCGTTAACGAGCTGAAACAGCTTGCTGAAAAAGCAGACCACATTTATCTCGCAACCGACCTTGACCGCGAAGGGGAGGCCATCGCATGGCACCTGCGGGAAGTGATTGGGGGGGATGACAAACGCTACAGCCGTGTAGTGTTTAACGAAATTACAAAGAATGCGATTCGTCAGGCGTTTGAAAAGCCGGGTGAACTGAATATCGACCGTGTTAACGCTCAGCAGGCGCGTCGCTTTATGGACCGCGTTGTAGGCTACATGGTTTCGCCGTTGCTGTGGAAAAAGGTCGCTCGCGGCCTGTCTGCGGGACGTGTACAGTCTGTGGCTGTTCGTCTTGTTGTCGAACGTGAACGCGAGATCAAAGCGTTTGTCCCGGAAGAGTTCTGGGAAGTGGATGCGAATGTCACCACGCCGGGCGGCGATGCGCTGCCGTTGCAGGTGAGCCACCACAACGACAAACCGTTCCGTCCTGAAAATCGCGATCAGACCATGGCCGCCGTAGCGCTGCTGGAAAAAGCGCGTTATCAGGTGCTGGATCGTGAAGACAAACCGACCAGCAGCAAGCCTGGCGCACCGTTTATCACGTCAACGCTTCAGCAGGCGGCAAGTACGCGTCTGGGTTACGGCGTGAAGAAAACCATGATGATGGCCCAGCGTTTGTATGAAGCGGGTTACATCACCTACATGCGTACTGACTCCACCAACCTGAGCCATGACGCTGTCAGCATGGTGCGTGGCTATATCGAGGACAACTTCGGTAAGAAATACCTGCCGGACAGTCCTAATCAGTACGCCAGCAAAGAGAATTCTCAGGAAGCGCACGAAGCGATCCGTCCTTCTGACGTTTCCGTTCTGGCGGAATCTCTTAAAGATATGGAAGCGGACGCCCAGAAGCTGTATCAGCTGATCTGGCGCCAGTTCGTGGCCTGCCAAATGACGCCAGCGAAATACGACTCCACTACGCTGACCGTTGGCGCGGGTGATTTCCGCCTGAAAGCGCGCGGCCGCATCCTGCGTTTCGACGGCTGGACAAAAGTGATGCCTGCGCTGCGTAAAGGTGATGAAGACAGAACGCTGCCTTCCGTCAACAAAGGCGACGAGCTGTCGCTGGTTGATCTGGTACCGGCCCAGCACTTCACCAAGCCGCCTGCGCGTTTCAGCGAAGCGTCGCTGGTAAAAGAGCTGGAAAAACGCGGCATCGGTCGCCCGTCTACCTATGCGTCAATCATTTCGACCATTCAGGATCGTGGATACGTTCGCGTTGAGAACCGTCGTTTCTATGCTGAAAAAATGGGTGAGATTGTTACCGACCGTCTGGAAGCTAACTTCCGTGAGTTGATGAACTATGACTTCACCGCGCAGATGGAGGACAGTCTCGATGAGGTTGCCAGCCATAAGGCCGAGTGGAAGAAAGTTCTCGACAGCTTCTTCAGCGATTTTACCAACCAGCTTGAGAAAGCTGAGAAAGATCCTGAAGAAGGCGGCATGCTACCTAACCAGATGGTACTGACCAGCATCGACTGCCCAACCTGTGGCCGTAAAATGGGGATCCGTACCGCAACCACGGGCGTGTTCCTCGGCTGTTCTGGTTATGCGCTTTCGCCGAAAGAGCGTTGCAAAACTACTATCAACCTCGTGCCGGAGAACGAAGTTCTCAACGTGCTGGAAGGTGACGATGCGGAGACCAACGCACTGCGCGCCAAGCGCCGCTGTAAGAAATGCGGCACGGCGATGGACAGCTACCTGATCGATCCAAAACGTAAACTGCACGTTTGCGGTAATAACCCAACCTGCGACGGTTATGAGATCGAAGAAGGTGAGTTCCGCATTAAGGGCTATGACGGTCCGATCGTTGAGTGTGAGAAATGTGGTTCCGAAATGCACCTGAAAATGGGACGCTTCGGTAAGTACATGGCATGTACCAACGACGACTGTAAAAACACGCGTAAGATCCTGCGTAACGGTGAAGTTGCGCCGCCGAAGGAAGATCCGGTTCCGCTTCCTGAGCTGCCGTGCGAGAAGTCAGATGCGTATTTCGTGCTGCGTGACGGCGCTGCCGGGGTATTCCTGGCGGCCAACACCTTCCCGAAATCGCGCGAAACCCGTGCGCCGCTGGTAGAAGAGCTGTACCGCTTCCGCGACCGTCTGCCGGAGAAACTGCGTTACCTGGCCGATGCGCCACAGCAGGATCCGGAAGGCAACAAAACCGTGGTGCGCTTCAGCCGTAAAACGAAGCAGCAGTACGTGGCGGCAGAGAAAGAGGGCAAAGCGACCGGATGGTCAGCCTTCTTTGTCGACGGGAAATGGGTTGAAGGCAAGAAATAATCTTCCCTTACCGTAACTTACCTGTAAAAGGGCCGGACTTCCGGCCCTTTTTTATTACGTAGTTATTATTTTTTGTTCCGTACTATACAGCCTGGCTATAAATGATATAGTGGTTATAGTTAACCCGTTTCTTATTATCAAATCGTATTAAGCGATTGACGCATGCGCTAAATCGGATGGTCTGGCATGAAATTACAGCAGCTTCGCTATATCGTTGAGGTCGTCAATCATAACCTCAATGTCTCTTCCACCGCAGAAGGTCTTTATACCTCTCAGCCCGGCATCAGTAAGCAGGTGCGTATGCTGGAGGATGAGTTAGGTATTCAGATATTTGCCCGCAGCGGTAAGCACCTGACTCAGGTCACCCCGGCAGGACAGGAAATCATACGCATCGCACGGGAAGTGCTCTCCAAAGTCGACGCCATTAAATCCGTCGCCGGGGAACATACCTGGCCGGATAAAGGCTCTCTGTATATTGCCACCACGCATACACAGGCGCGTTATGCGCTTCCCGGGGTGATCAAAGGCTTCATAGAACGCTATCCCCGCGTTTCCCTGCATATGCATCAGGGCTCACCGACCCAAATCGCAGAGGCCGTGTCTAAAGGCAATGCTGATTTTGCCATCGCGACGGAAGCTCTTCATCTGTACGATGATCTGGTCATGCTCCCGTGCTACCACTGGAACCGCTCTATTGTCGTGACCCCCGATCATCCGCTGGCGGGGAAGGGCGAAGTGACAATCGAAGAGCTGGCGCAATACCCGCTGGTTACCTATACGTTCGGATTTACGGGCCGTTCTGAGCTAGACACCGCCTTTAACCGCGCCGGATTAACGCCACGGATCGTCTTCACTGCAACTGATGCGGACGTCATTAAAACGTACGTGCGTCTGGGTCTGGGCGTAGGCGTTATTGCCAGCATGGCGGTGGATCCTGTATCAGACCCGGATCTGGTGCGTCTGGACGCGCATGATATCTTCAGCCACAGCACCACCAAGATAGGTTTTCGTCGCAGCACGTTCCTTCGCAGCTATATGTATGATTTTATTCAGCGCTTCGCACCGCATTTAACGCGTGACGTGGTCGACACGGCCGTGGCGTTACGCTCCAATGAAGACATCGAAGAGATGTTTAAAGACATCAAACTTCCTGCCAAATAATTACACCCGGTATCTTTCTCTTCTGGAAAGATACCGGTTTCCCCCTTTAAATCTAAATTAGAATTAACCTCATCTGCGCCTACTGTCATATATCGTCATAACCCATTTGATGAATAGGGTTTTACTGTCGCAAATTTGCGACAAAAGTAGAAACTAATTTACAGGTGTGCAAATTATTCTTTTCAATTATTTATTTCTGGTCAAAAGATTGAATTTTCCCAGGCTCAGATTCGTAAATTCACTGGCTTTTCGGCTAAAGTTTCTTTAGGATTTATCTCATCAGATGATTACTTGTGCCAATTGTTTGGTCTCTAAATGATAAGCGATATCGATTGTATGAGGTTAGCAATGCCGTCAGGAAGTGAAGAACCGCAAAGGGATCCCGCGCTTAAGCGTAAAGCCTGGCTGGCGGTCTTTCTCGGCTCTGCCCTGTTCTGGGTGGTTGTTGCTCTTCTCGTCTGGAAATATTGGGGTTGAATATGGTCATGACGGTGCGTACTGACGCGAGAAAAGAGATGTGTCAGCTTCGTGACAATGCTCACAAAGCGCGTAAGGCGCCAGGAACCAGCGTGCCAGCCTCCTGGCAACTGACGCCACAGCAGCAGGCCTTTATTGATGTGTTCGCAGAAGACGAACCCAAAAAACAATAATTTTGATTTTTGCGTAATGATGCAAATAGTCTGAATAAAGACTGTGCACTTTTGTACTCCTTAATAAATACACATCAGCAATATAGAACGAGGGCAGACCTCGCATCCTTAAATAATTAAAGTCTGGTGTCCCTATGATGAATAACATGACAACCGTAAAATACTGGTCATGGCTCGGCGTATTCTCAGCGTCGATCCTCTTCTGGTGTCAGCTCCTCTGGCTGGCCTTACACTAAATCGTAAAACCTCGCCACGGCGGGGTTTTTTGTTTAATCCCTCGCGTTGGACCATTCCTAAATTTATCAATTTGGGTTGTTATCAAAACGTTACGACATCTTTGTGTTATCTTTAATTACAGCCCTGATGATTGTCAGGACATCCCTGTTTTTAAGGAGGAGCTTATGTCGTTAACCCTACGCGAAGCCAGTAAGGACACATTACAGGCGGAAAATAAAACCTGGCGCTACTACAGCTTACCGCTGGCTGCCAGGACGCTTGGGGACATTTCGCGGTTACCCAAGTCGTTGAAAGTACTAATGGAAAACCTCTTGCGCTGGCAAGATGGCGACTCGGTTACCGAGGAGGATATCCAGGCTCTGGCAGGGTGGCTGAAAAATGCTCACGCAGACAAAGAAATTGCCTACCGCCCGGCCAGGGTATTGATGCAGGATTTCACCGGCGTGCCGGCGGTTGTGGACTTGGCCGCCATGCGTGAAGCTGTTAAGCGTCTCGGGGGCGATACGGCTAAGGTGAACCCGCTCTCACCGGTAGACCTCGTCATCGACCACTCCGTCACCGTCGATCACTTTGGTGACGACGATGCTTTCGGTGAAAACGTCCGTCTGGAGATGGAACGTAACCATGAACGCTATGTCTTCCTCAAATGGGGTCAGCAGGCGTTCAGCCGCTTCAGCGTTGTTCCACCAGGCACCGGCATTTGTCACCAGGTCAACCTGGAATATCTCGGCAAAGCCGTCTGGAGTGAATTGCAGGATAAAGAGTGGGTGGCTTACCCGGATACGCTGGTGGGCACCGATTCACACACGACCATGATTAACGGCCTTGGCGTTCTGGGCTGGGGCGTCGGTGGTATTGAAGCGGAAGCGGCCATGCTCGGCCAGCCGGTATCGATGCTCATTCCCGATGTGGTGGGCTTTAAGCTGACCGGTAAATTGTCCGAAGGCATTACCGCCACGGATCTGGTTCTGACGGTCACCCAGATGCTGCGTAAGCATGGCGTGGTGGGTAAATTCGTTGAATTTTATGGTGATGGTCTGGATTCACTGCCGCTGGCGGACCGGGCCACCATCGCCAACATGGCGCCGGAATATGGTGCGACCTGCGGCTTTTTCCCGATTGATAGCGTTACGCTGGAGTATATGCGCCTCAGTGGTCGCAGCGAGGAGCAGGTGGTGCTCGTAGAGGCCTACACCAAAGCGCAGGGCATGTGGCGTAACCCGGGTGACGAGCCGGTATTTACCAGCACGCTGGAACTGGATATGGGCACCGTTGAGGCAAGCCTCGCAGGGCCGAAACGACCGCAGGACCGCGTTGCCCTGAGCAACGTTCCGAAAGCCTTTGCCGCCAGCAATGAGCTGGAGGTTAACGCCGCGCAAAAAGATCACCGTCCGGTGGACTATGTTCTGAACGGGCATCAGTATCAGCTCCCTGACGGCGCCGTGGTGATCGCCGCTATAACTTCCTGTACCAACACGTCCAACCCGAGTGTGTTAATGGCTGCCGGGCTGCTGGCAAAAAAAGCGGTAGAACTGGGACTCAAGCCACAGCCGTGGGTTAAGGCGTCCCTGGCGCCTGGTTCGAAAGTGGTTTCCGATTACCTGGCGCAGGCCAGACTCACGCCGTACCTCGACGAGTTGGGCTTTAATCTGGTGGGTTACGGCTGTACGACCTGCATCGGTAACTCTGGTCCACTGCCTGAGCCTATTGAAGTGGCGATCAAGCAGGGTGATTTGACCGTTGGCGCGGTACTTTCCGGTAACCGAAACTTTGAGGGGCGTATTCATCCGCTGGTGAAAACCAACTGGCTGGCCTCGCCGCCGCTGGTTGTAGCCTATGCTCTGGCCGGAAACATGAACATTAACCTGGCGACCGATCCGATTGGTCACGATCGCAATAATGAACCTGTCTATCTGAAAGACATCTGGCCATCATCGCGTGAAATTGCGCGCGCGGTAGAGAAAGTTTCCACCGAGATGTTCCGCAAAGAGTATGCGGAAGTGTTCGAAGGTACAGCGGAATGGAAAGCGATCGACGTGGTGGGTTCCGATACCTATGACTGGCAGGATGATTCTACCTATATTCGCCTGTCGCCCTTCTTCGATGAGATGCTGGCGGAGCCTGCACCGCTGAAAGACATTCACGGCGCGCGCATTCTGGCGATGCTGGGCGATTCCGTCACCACTGACCATATCTCACCAGCGGGGAGCATCAAAGCGGACAGTCCGGCAGGTCGGTATCTGCAAAGCCGTGGCGTGGAACGTCGCGATTTTAACTCCTACGGTTCGCGCCGCGGTAACCACGAAGTGATGATGCGCGGGACATTTGCCAACATCCGCATTCGTAATGAAATGGTCCCGGGCGTGGAAGGGGGCATGACGCGCCACCTGCCAGATACAGAGGTCATTTCAATTTATGACGCAGCCATGAAGTATCAGCAGGAGGGTACGCCGCTGGCCGTTATTGCCGGTAAAGAGTACGGCTCTGGTTCCAGTCGCGACTGGGCGGCTAAAGGTCCACGTCTGCTCGGGGTTCGCGTGGTGATTGCCGAATCCTTTGAACGTATCCACCGCTCAAACCTGATCGGGATGGGGATCCTGCCGCTGGAGTTCCCGCAGGGCATAACGCGTAAAACGCTGGGTCTGACCGGGGAAGAGCAGATTGATATCAGCGGTCTGCAAAATCTGCAACCGGGTAAAACCGTTCCGGTGAAGTTAACGCGGGCAGATGGTACAACAGAAGTGCTGGATTGTCGGTGTCGTATTGATACGGCAACAGAGCTAACCTATTACCAGAACGACGGCATTTTACATTATGTGATTCGAAAGATGCTGGACTGATAAAACTCGCCCGGCAGAAGTGCCGGGCGTTTTGCGTTTACTCGCTCAGCAGGTGCCCCATCTTTGCAGCTTTGGTATCGAGGTAGTGCGCGTTTTTCGGATTGCGGCCAACAATCAGCGGCACGCGTTCAACGATATTGATGCCCGCTTCAGTGAGGATCTCCACTTTTTTCGGGTTATTGGTCAACAGACGCACTTCGTCCACGCCCAGCAGCTTGAACATATCTGCGCAGAGGGTGAAATCGCGCTCGTCAGCAGCAAAGCCGAGCTGATGGTTTGCTTCGACGGTATCATAGCCCTGATCCTGCAACGCGTAGGCGCGGATTTTATTCAGCAGACCGATATTGCGTCCTTCCTGGCGGTGATACAGCAGCACGCCACGTCCTTCCTCTGCGATATGAGAAAGAGCGGCTTCGAGCTGGAAACCGCAGTCACAGCGCAGGCTGAAGAGCGCGTCACCGGTCAGACACTCAGAATGAACGCGGGACAGTACCGGCGTCTGCCCCGAAATGTCACCGTATACCAGGGCGACGTGATCTTGTCCGGTTGCCAGTTCTTCAAAACCCACCATCAGGAAATCGCCCCATGGGGTTGGCAGTTTGGCTTCTGCCACACGTTTAAGCTGCATGTGATTCTCCATACCAGGCTGACACGTTTCGTGCCTTTGCCCCATTTTGCTTTCTGTATTGGACTATTTTGCCACAGCCCGGCTACTTCACCTAATCACCACCACGCTATACGGACGTTAAACGCACGATCCGACATATCCACCAGAAGGTGGAAATTCAGTTATGATTGTGGTGCTTAGTGAAAAAGGAGAGGACATGCTTTCAATTGCCAGACGCACGGCCGCAGGCGCCGCCGTATTGCTTGTTATACCCCTGATCGTTTGGTTCTCCGGCTGGATGTGGAAGCCCGGACAAAACGAGACGTGGCTGAAAGCCTTATACTGGATAACTGAGACGGTCACCCAGCCCTGGGGGATTATTACGCACGTGCTGCTCTGTGCCTGGTTCCTGTGGTGCCTGCGCTTTCGTCTTCGCGCGGCGCTGGTATTATTTGCCATTCTCGGAGGTGCCATTCTTGTCGGGCAGGGGGTGAAGTCGTGGGTGAAAGATCGCGTGCAGGAACCCCGTCCCTTTGTTATCTGGCTGGAAAAAACGCACCATATTCCGGTAGATGAGTTCTACACTTTAAAGCGTAAGGATCGCGGGGCGTTGGTGAAAGAACAGCTTGCGGAACAGCAGGATATCCCGACATTTTTACGCAAACACTGGCAAAAAGAGACCGGCTTTGCGTTTCCTTCCGGACATACGATGTTTGCTGCCAGCTGGGCGCTACTCGGCGTGGGGCTGCTTTGGCCACGTCGACGTACCCTCACGATTGCGATTTTGCTGGTCTGGGCGACAGGCGTAATGGGCAGCCGGATGCTGCTGGGTATGCACTGGCCGCGTGATTTGGTGGTGGCTACGCTGATTTCGTGGGTACTGGTTACGCTGGCGACCTGGCTTGCACAACGTTTCTGTGGGCCTCTGACGCCACCGCAGGAAGAGAAGGAAGAAATAGCCGAAAGGGAGTCAGGCGGAACCTGAAGCTTGATATTCCGCATTTTGACCATAAATCCATGAAGGGCGCATTACTTTTTCCGTTTCGCGCCCGCCACTAAAATGGTAGCTTATAAGGCTGATTGCAGTGAGTTGAACACGCTTTATACGCTCGAACCACATAACGGGAAGTCATGTGAAATATTTACTCATTTTCTTACTGGTGTTGGCGATTTTTGTCATTTCAGTCACATTGGGCGCGCAAAACGATCAACAGGTAAGTTTCAACTATCTGCTGGCGCAGGGCGAGTACCGGGTGTCGAGCCTGCTGGCTGTGTTATTCGCAGCGGGTTTTGTCATCGGATGGCTTGTATGTGGCCTGTTCTGGCTTAAGGTTCGTGTTTCCCTTGTTCGCGCTGAACGTAAAATTAAACGACTTGAACATCAACTTACGCCTGCGACTGACATTCCGGCGAGCTCTGGTGTGCCGGTAGTCAAGGAATAATCGAATATGCTGGAGTTGTTGTTTCTGCTTTTGCCTGTCGCCGCAGCCTATGGCTGGTATATGGGCCGCAGAAGCGCGCAACAAACAAAACAGGATGAAGCAAACCGACTCTCCCGTGACTACGTTGCGGGGGTGAACTTCCTGCTGAGCAATCAGCAGGATAAAGCGGTCGATCTGTTCCTCGACATGCTCAAAGAGGATACCGGCACCGTAGAGGCGCATCTCACCCTGGGAAACCTGTTCCGCTCGCGCGGAGAGGTTGACCGTGCCATTCGTATCCACCAGACCCTGATGGAAAGCGCTTCGTTGACCTATGAGCAACGGTTGCTGGCCGTTCAGCAGCTTGGACGGGATTACATGGCCGCGGGGCTTTACGATCGCGCCGAGGATATGTTCTCTCAGCTGGTGGATGAGACCGATTTCCGTATCGGTGCGCTTCAGCAACTTCTGCAAATCTACCAGGCAACCAGCGACTGGCAAAAAGCGATTGATACCGCCGAACGGCTGGTCAAACTCGGCAAAGATAAACAGCGCGTCGAAATTGCCCATTTTTACTGCGAGCTTGCCCTTCAGCAAATGGGTAGCGATGACATGGATAAGGCCATGGCATTGCTAAAAAAAGGCGCCGCGGCCGATCGCAACAGCGCCCGCATCTCGATAATGATGGGGCGGGTCTTTATGGCTAATGGTGATTACGCCAAAGCCGTGGAAAGCCTGCTTCGCGTTATCGATCAGGACAAAGAGCTGGTCAGCGAAACGCTGGAAATGCTGCAAACCTGCTATCAGCAGTTAGGTAAGCAGGATGAGTGGGTTGCATTCCTGCGCCGCTGTGTTGAAGAAAACACCGGTGCCACAGCCGAGCTGATGCTGTCGGATGTCGTCGAAGAGCACGAAGGGAGTGATACCGCCCAGGTATACATTACCCGTCAGTTGCAGCGCCATCCGACGATGCGCGTCTTCCACAAGCTGATGGATTATCATCTTAACGATGCAGAAGAAGGGCGCGCTAAAGAGAGCCTGATGGTGCTGCGAGACATGGTCGGTGAACAGGTGCGGAGCAAGCCGCGCTATCGCTGCCAGAAATGCGGCTTCACCGCCTATTCGCTCTACTGGCATTGCCCTTCCTGCCGGGCCTGGTCCACCATCAAGCCAATTCGTGGTCTGGACGGGCAGTGATTTTTTAAAACACTCCATTTTAGTTACAACATACTAAAGAGTGCATTATTTCTTTCAGCACCGTGCGGTCTGTGGTTCAACAGGAAAAGCATTCGATTCTGTTCATTTACCCCGAGGGCAGGTAGAATGCACGCCGTTTATCTGTTCCGCGCCGCTGCGCGCCCATAGACGAAAAGGGCTGGTCATGACGTCTGTTACTTCCTCCACTTCCCGCGTAGTTACCGATTCTCCTGTAGTTGTTGCTCTGGATTACAATAACCGTGACGCCGCACTGGCCTTTGTTGATGGTATTGATCCCCGGGATTGCCGTCTTAAAGTAGGCAAAGAGATGTTTACGCTGTTCGGTCCGCAAATCGTCCGCGATCTGCGCCAGCGTGGTTTCGACGTTTTCCTCGACCTGAAATTCCACGATATTCCGAATACCACTGCCCACGCCGTTGCTGCGGCGGCTGAACTGGGTGTGTGGATGGTTAACGTTCATGCCTCCGGTGGGGCACGTATGATGACGGCTGCGCGCGAAGCGCTGGTGCCGTTTGGCAATGACGCTCCGCTTCTTATCGCCGTCACCGTGCTGACCAGTATGGATGAATCTGACCTTCGTGACCTGGGTGTGACGTTGTCACCTGCCGAACATGCGGAGCGTCTGGCGCGCCTCACGCAACAGTGTGGGCTTGATGGCGTGGTCTGTTCAGCTCAGGAGGCGGTTCGCTTCAAATCTGAGTTAGGCCGCGAATTTAAACTGGTGACGCCAGGTATCCGTCCGGCAGGCAGCGAGTCAGGGGATCAGCGACGCATCATGACGCCAGAGCAGGCGCTGAGCGCGGGGGTAGACTATATGGTAATTGGTCGCCCGGTGACGCAATCCGCTCATCCGGCAGAGACTCTGAAAGCGATTAATGCATCACTGAAAAAGGGGGCATAATGCGTGATGCCAACACTCGTCTGGTCTATTCAACAGATACCGGGCGCATTGAAGAGCCAAAAGAGAAAGCTGAACGTCCGAAAGGCGATGGAATCGTGCGTATTCAGCGCCAGACCAGTGGCAGAAAAGGGAAAGGCGTTTGCCTTGTCACCGGGATTGATCTGGATGATGCAGAGCTGGTAAAGCTCGCCGCTGAGCTTAAAAAGAAGTGCGGATGCGGTGGGGCAGTAAAAGACGGCATAATTGAGATTCAGGGCGATAAGCGGGATTTAATTAAAACGCTGCTGGAAGCCAAAGGTATGAAAGTCAAACTGGCGGGCGGTTAAAATAAATGAGCCACGGACATTGCCGTGGCTCTTTTTTTTACGTGCGTAAGTCAGACCTGAAAATACAAAATATATTATTATACCGGTGAGAGCCGTTATGGTGATTATTTGCCCACCTGGTGACCGATAATACCACCTACGGCAGCACCACCTAATGTACCCAGCGTACTACCATCCGTTAATACTGCACCACCAAGCGCACCAGCACCGGCACCAATCGCGGTGTTACGGTCACGTTTAGACCAGTTAGAGCAAGCGCTCAGAGACATTGCTACAGTGATTGCCAGAACAGCGGCGGCTAATTTTTTGCTGGTAAAGGTCATAATACTTTCTCCTGAATTATCGATTCACGGAAAGGAATGCACTTTAAGTATAGACAATATCCATACTTAAATTCTGTTCCCGTGAAAGCTGGTCGCGCAGGCGTTACATCATCACGCAGGTGATAGTCACTTCCTGTTATATCGCTAATATTAATTTTACGTGTTTAGAACAGTTTCAACAGGTAAAAACTCTTAAAGGAAGGGTCGGAATACTCTCAGAGAAAGGTTTAAGTGCGCCCATTATTCGGGCGCAGCAGGATAATCAGGCCGTTTTTTTCACAATATCGACAGTCAGGCCGTCTTGTTCTAATTGCTGGCGATATTCATCGCGTAAACGCTCATCCGTAATCACACGGCTGAAGCGCGAAGCCGGACCCATCGTATAAGGGTGTACGGCGCCAAACTTAGAGCTATCGGTCAGCACAATCGCTTCACACTCTTTGGCGAGTACGGCGTTCACCACGTCTGAACGCATCATGTCGCGACCGGTAAAGCCGGTGTCGGGCTGCCAGCCGTCTATGCCAATGAATGCCTTACTGAAGTGAACCTGCTGAACATATTGACGCGTTAATGGCCCCACCATGCTTTCGCTTTTCTTCTGGTAAATGCCGCCCAGCAGAATGACCTCGCAGCGAGTTTCCTTCAACAGATGGGCGATATAGCTGCTTACGGTAATGATGGTAACGTCTTTTTGATCGGCAAGCGTGCGCGCCAGAAGGGCGTTACTGCTGCCATTTTCAATAAAGACGGTCTCACCGTTATTCACTAAGGATGCAGCAAACTCCGCCAGTTCCCGCTTGAGCGCAAAATTGTTCATCATGCGGGTTTCAACGTCGTCACTGTCCAGTGGAACGGCATATCCGTGCGCACGCCGCAGGTAGCTCTGTTTTTCCAGAAGATTCAGATCCTGACGAATGGTGACTTCAGAAACGCCGGTAGCTTTAGCGAGATCGACTACGCTTACGCGTCCCTGATCGATCACCATCTGCAAAATGATTTGTTGTCGGGAATTCATAGCATCCATTTAAAAGGCAAGGGCGAAAACGACGTGGTTACACTTCCCACGGGGCTTTTGGTTGAGTGGATTCTGATGCGTTATCAGTGCCGTTCTCAGCCAGCAGTTCAGACTTGAGAATCTCAAGATTACGGATAGCAGAGTGATAATCGCCCGCGACAAGAATATCCAGCACAGTATCAATACGCTGTGCCACGGCTGTTGCATCAATGTTAGACATAAGCTCACCCTGAAGCGAAAAGTTAATATTATCAATGATGCAGAAAATTGATTCAAAAGAGAAGGTAAAAAATGCAATAACCAAAGTTCATAATTGAAAGTGACAAATTTAACCCCCGTATGCTGCGGGTTGTAGGGGTGGATTAGTCTAAAACTGCGCGCAACGCGCTTTTTTATAAGAGGAATTCGACTATGACAGTTATCAACCAGACAACCTGCACATTGTTTACTGATGCTGAACGATTCACTCAACTGGCGGCTTATTATGAGGCCGAACGGCGCACGGTGTGGATGATGTTACGTGCCACGCCACGGCCTTGCTTCAATCATGCGCTGATCGAGGAGATCATGAATCTCTCCTGGCTGGTTCGCCAGTCCGGATATGTCGTTGATTTTTGGGTCACCGGATCGCTGGTCCCTGACATCTACAATACCGGCGGTGATTTACAATTCTTCGTTGAGTGCATCAAAAACAACCGACGCGAAGCGTTACGCGCCTATGCCCGGGCCTGTGTGGACTGCGTTCATGCCGCCTCACGAGGGTTCGATACGGGTGCTGTCACGCTGGCGATGGTGGAAGGAAGCGCGTTAGGGGGCGGGTTTGAAGCCGCGCTCGCGCATCATTTCATTCTGGCCCAGCGCGATGCCCGATTAGGCTTTCCGGAAATCGCGTTCAATCTGTTCCCGGGCATGGGCGGTTATTCACTGGTGGCGCGTCGTGCCGGCATGAAAATGGCAGAGGCGCTGATTTATAAAGGTGAGTCGCATACGGCGGAATGGTATGAACAGCACGGTCTTGTGGATCTCTTATTCGAGCCGTTACAGAGCTATGTTTCGGTACGGACGTTTATCGACACGCTACAGCCGAAGCTGAACGGCGTAAGGGCCATGCTGCGCGCGCGTACGCGTGTTCTGCCACTTCCGCGAAGCGAGTTGATGGACATTACAGAGGATTGGGTGGATGCCGCCTTCTGCCTTGAACCGAAGGATATCGCCTACATGGAGCGGCTGGTTATGCTGCAAAATCGCCATCAGGCGACGGGCTTACGCAAAGCCAGCTAACGGACATTCCTGGCCTGATAGCGCTTTAGCCATCGCTCGAATGCGGCTGCGGGCATGGGCTTAGCAAAAAGATAACCCTGCCGTTCGTTGACGCCATTCTTCGTCAGAAAGGCGTCTTCTTTTGCACTCTCTACCCCTTCAGCAATGACCTGCAGATTCAACGCCTGTGCCACGGCGACTATCGCGCGCACGAGCGACTGTGAAATGGACTGCTTATGGATATCCCGGACGAAGGACTGGTCAAGCTTGATGGCGTCGATAGGGAAGCGCGCCAGCTGCGACAGGGAAGAGTACCCCGTACCAAAGTCATCAAGGTGAATTTGCGCCCCCAGGCGGCTAAATTGCTGGATCACTGACAGGGCCAGCTCTTCATTTTCGATGAGACAGCTTTCGGTCAATTCCACGTCAATCGGGCAGTATTCAAAATTCAGGTCTTTCAGCGCCTGCTTCAGGTCACTGAAGATGGTCTGGTCCGCCAGCTGACGGGCGGAGACGTTGACCGCGACGCGCAGGTTGATCCCTTTGTCGCGCCATTTTGCCACCTGGCGCACCACATCGAGCATAACCCAGCGGCCAAGGGGCACTATCAGCCCTGACTCTTCTGCATAGGAGATAAATTCCATCGGCGGGATCAGGCCACGCTCTGGTGACTGCCAGCGCACCAGCGCCTCCAGACTTCTGACTTCGCCGCGCCAGGTCATTTTTGGCTGGTAGTGAATTAACAGCTGATCGTTATCCAGCGCTTTACGCAGGTTGGTATCCAGCCACAGATATTCAAATACGCGCTGGTTCATCTCTGGCGAGAAGACGCAGAATTTACCCCGGCCATTTTCCTTGGCGGTGTACATGGCGGTGTCGGCATTGCGAATGACGCTTTCCCGATCGTTACCGTGCTGGGGCGCAAGCGCGATACCAAGCGAGCAGCCGGTGTAAACCTCAATCAGCCCGATGCGGAAAGGCTGCCGCAGTCGGGTCAGAATGCGCGACGCCATAGCTTCCAGCGCGCCCTGCGAGGTATCGGTGGCCATCACGATAAACTCATCCCCACCCAGGCGCGCCAGGGTTTGTCCGTCGTCCAGGCAACTCAGGATCGCCAGCGCAACGGCCTGTAGCAGCTGGTCGCCAAACATATGCCCATAGGCATCGTTCACTTTTTTAAAGTTATCCAGATCGAGATAAACCACGCCCACCTGCGTTTCACCCCGGCAGGTGATGGCGTCGGAGATCAGCTCATGGATGGCATTTCGGTTAGGCAAACCGGTAATCGTATCCGTATTGGCGAGAACGCGCAGGCGCTCCTGGGCCCGACGCTCTTCCGTGATGTCGGTACCCGAACAGATGAGGAAAATTTCATTTTTCCCGCTGCCGCTGTGAACGAATTTATTTCTGAAGAGAAACAGGCGTTGCCCCTTGCGGGTCTTGATCCAGCGTTCGACTTCGTAGGAGCTGCCGTTACGAAAAAAACCGGTGATGTTGCGTTTTGAGGCCGCGGCTTCGCTGCGGCTCATGAACAGTTTAAACACGTTTTGCCCGATGACTTCCTGTTCCTTCAGGCCCGTATATTCTTCACTTAAACGGTTGAAGCGCTGAATATTCCCGTTCTGGTCGAGGATGACAATTACGGAGTTAGCTTCGGACACCACCTGTTCGGCGAAGGAGAGTCCCTGCGCCAGATCGCGCGCCACGGAAGGCGTGTCGTTCCATGCTGATGCCGTTCCCGCCCACTCATTTTTGTTAATTTTACGACCGACAAGATGGACGGGAACGTCCAAACCATACAAGGGAAGGGTCATGGCAATGCTGGCGGTGATAACGGTGAGCTGGCGAATCAGAGCAGCCTGCTCATCGTCCAGCGCAACCACCTGAACGATGTCAGCGCTTTCACTGGCAGCAAGATACAGAGCATTGCTGTCTGCTGTTAGTCGCCACCAGGGGCTATGCGTACCCATGTAACGAAACAGCAAATTCTGCTCCAGATCGTCCATCCCGTTTTCTCCCGCGGCTGCTGAGTAGCGCACAAATTATTCATTTGCAGTCGACTATGACGGCTCTTTTTACTGTAGATAATTCTGGCGAAATGTGGCGGTAGGAAACAGAAAAGTGTGAGAAAAAACGATGATTTTGCGAGAGATAATGCTTGGGAGAACTCCCGGCCATCCCTGAACGGAACGGCCGGGAGTCTACGCGGTTATCAGGCGACAGGGCGCGCGATAATGCTGCGGGTTTCCATGCGGACTTCAGCGATGTTTACATCAATCACGTCAGTGACTTTGTAAACCGTTTCGCCTTTAATTTGCACGGTCCCGTTTTCCTGGCTACAAACCAGTTCGTCGCGAACGGCATGCAGGAACGGGGCAGGAATAAAGGCAACGGCGCCATTATCCACCAGACGCACGCGCATACCGCCGCGGCTGATGTCAATGATTTCAGCCGGAAAACGGGTGTCAGTCCCTGCCTTATCATTCAGGAAACGCGCGTACAACCAGTCGCCTACATCACGCTCCGCCATACGGTTCAGACGGCGACGCTCTGCCATCTGCAACGTAGTCTCATCCTGTGGCCGGGCAACAGATTCCCCTTTGATGATCGCTTTCAGCAGACGATGGTTAACCATGTCGCCGTACTTACGGATCGGGGAGGTCCAGGTGGCGTAAGCCTCAAGACCGAGACCGAAGTGCGGGCCTGGCTCCGTGCTGATTTCCGCAAAGGACTGGAAGCGGCGAATGCGGCTGTCAAGGAAACCTGACGGCTGTGCGTCCAGCTCGCGGCGCAGCTTGCAGAAGCCTGGCAGGGTCAGCACCTCTTCCGGATCGACGTGGACGTCATGGGTCTTGAGCAGGGCGGCCAGCGCTTCGGTGTTAGCCGGGTCAAAGCCGGTGTGCACGTTGTAAATGCCAAAGCCTAACTTGTCGCGCAGCACGCGTGCGGCGCAAATGTTGGCGGAGATCATCGCTTCTTCAACGATACGGTTGGCAATACGGCGTGGCTCGGCGACGATGTTGAGCACTTCGCCTTTTTCCCCCAGCACAAAGCGGTAGTCCGGGCGGTCCTTAAATACCAGGGCGTGGGTCTGGCGCCACTCACTGCGGCTCTGGCAGACGCGATGCAGCAGACGAATTTGCGCAGCGATATTATCGGATTCAGGCTTCCAGCTGCCGGTATTTTCCAGCCAGTCGGACACGTTGTCATAAGCCAGTTTGGCTTTGGATTCGATGGTGGCGGCGAAGAATTCGATATCTTCTTCAATGGTACCGTCAGCCGCGATGGTCATGCGGCAGGCCAGTACCGGACGCACTTCATGGGGACGCAGGGAGCAGAGATCGTCGGAAAGCTCGCGCGGCAGCATCGGGATGTTGAAGCCCGGCAGGTAGTTGGTGAACGAACGCACTTTGGCCATTTCGTCCAGCTTGCTGCCTTCGACAATCCATGCGGTAGGGTCGGCGATGGCAACGGTCAGATGCATTTTGCCATCCGCTGCCTCTTCGGCATACAGCGCATCGTCCATATCCTCGGTGCTGGCGCTGTCGATGGTGACAAAGTCCAGCGCTGTCAGATCGCGACGCTCAAGACCTTCGTCCTGCATTTTGGTCGCGACGCCATCCGGCGCTTCTTTTTCGAGGTTGTGGCGCGCCAGCGTCACCCACCATGGGACGAAATGGTCGTCGCCAAAGGTGATGAACTGGGTCAGCTCGGCGTAGAAACCGCGATCGCCTTTTAAAGGATGACGGCGCATTTCGGCAACCGCCCAGTCACCCTCGACAAAGTCATGCTCAACGCCACGCGCAGCGCGGCAAGGGATGGCATCTTTCAGGAGAGGATGATCCGGTACGATAGAAAGACGATCGTCTTTTTTATGCACTTTCCCGACAAAGCGGGTCAGGAAAGGTTCGATCAGTGCTTCCGGCTCGGCAGACTCTCGTTCCTTTTCGGTATGAATAACGGCCGAAATGCGGTCGCCATGCATCACTTTCTTCATCTGAGGAGGCGGAATGAAGTAGCTCTTCTGTCCGTCAACTTCAAGAAAGCCAAAGCCCTTTTCCGTGGCTTTTACGACCCCTTCTGCACGGGGCGTCTGGGAATGTAGTTGCTGTTTAAGCTGCGCTAGCAGCGGGTTGTCCTGAAACATAATGTTCTATTTTCGTAGCCATTGAGCGGCTGACAGTTTTACGCGATTCTCACTGCTACAGCAAGCGCTCTTTAGGTAAAGCGTGTGGTTATTCCTCTTTGCCAAGCGCCACGCGAAGACGGTCCAGCCAGCCATTAAAAGCGCCGTGGGTTAACAGGTTAATTGCCTTGCCCGGTGGGATACCGGCCTCCGTGAGAGGCGTTAACTGGGCGGCGCTAAAACGATCGGGAGACGTAAGCAGCAGCGCATGGGCGGCTGAGAGCGATGCAGATGGCTGGGCTTCGCTTTGTGGGTGGTTAACCAGTATCTCGCCCGTCAGATTCAGCAGCATCGGCTCATGGCAGAGAACCTGCGTGAGCGCTGAAAGCGCAGGTTCGGCCTGCCAGCGTGAGAGCGCCTCAAGTTGAACCGCACTGGCATATTTTAGTTCGACTACGGGCTGGGTGGCTGTCCATCGGGTAAAGCTCAGCGGTAGTGTATGGGGCTGAATGTGGTGTCCCGGTAGCCAGCGTACCGGATGGCCAAGCAGCGCCTGAAACACTGCAACCGCCCGCGCCTGAAAACCAGTAAAGCCGATGATCTGGTTGATAAGCACAATGTCATACGTTGTCAGTCCCACCTCATCAAGCTGAGTTTGCGCTTTATCGTCAATGACGTCCGGAGAGCTCGCCAGCTGGCGGGCATACTGAGTGATTTCTGCAAGGCGTCGATTGCTTTCCCGGGAAGAGTCGGGGCCCGGAAGGGGGGCGAGGAGCGCCGCGTAGTGGTTACAGAGCCGCTGGACGCCACACGCCTGGGAAACCGTCAACGCCGTGCTCAGTCTGTCGTAGGCGCTAAGCGTGTGCAGACGGTTTACGGGAGTATCGAGCGGGAATAAGAGGCGGCACAAGGTTCGGGCTGGCGTAAGCCACCCACAACAGCTTGCGGCAATGTCGTCAGGCAGGGCTAAATCGAGCAAAAAACGATCGTCGACGTTAGCGGCTTCAGGCACCAGCGGCAGAACGTCCGTCTGCGAATGATTCGACTGGGTTTCGTGATACCAGTGGCCTTTGCCGGAAAAACGGCGTTGTTCCATGGGCGTTCCTTGATCTCAAAATGGCGATCAATATCCTGGCGTAAGGCGGATGAGGGGAAAAATATTGTTAGGTGATAACAAATAGCAGAACGGAATAACGAAGTGCGGGGAGGGGAGAAAACTCTCTTCCCAGGCGGGAAGAGAGTAACAGACTTATTTGATTTCCAGCTCGTTCATGGCTGCGATGTTGAAGCCGCCGTCCACGTGAACCACTTCGCCGGAGATACCTGCGGAAAGGTCAGAGCACAGGAATGCCGCAGAGTTACCCACATCTTCGATGGTAACGGTACGACGAATCGGGGTAACCGCTTCGCAATGTGCCAGCATTTTACGGAAATCTTTGATCCCGGAAGCGGCCAGAGTACGGATTGGACCCGCAGAAATTGCGTTAACACGCACGCCTTCAGGACCCATTGCGTTCGCCATATAGCGCACGTTGGCTTCCAGAGACGCTTTCGCCAGACCCATAACGTTGTAGTTAGGGATAGCGCGTTCTGCGCCCAGATAGGACAGGGTCAGCAGGGCTGCGCCCGGGTTCAGCATCGCGCGGCAGGATTTTGCCATCGCAACGAAGCTGTAGGAGCTGATGTCATGAGCGATTTTGAAGCCATCACGGGTAACCGCGTTCACGTAGTCGCCGTCCAGCTGATCGCCCGGAGCGAAGCCGATGGAGTGAACGAAACCGTCGAATTTCGGCCATGCTTTTGCCAGTTCAGCAAACATGCCATCAATGCTTTCGTCTTGTGCAACGTCACATTCCAGAACAATGCTGGAACCCAGCTGCGCGGCAAATTCTTCAACACGGCCTTTCAGCTTGTCGTTCTGGTAGGTGAACGCCAGCTCAGCGCCTTCGCGATGCATAGCTTGTGCGATGCCGTATGCGATGGACAGTTTGCTGGCAACGCCAGTTACCAGAATGCGCTTACCGGAAAGAAAACCCATAGCTTTAATCCTTATATTCATTGCTTATTTTGCCTTGTAATTCATGGCGTTACAGGCAGTATTTCAAAATCATTCGAAATTAGCTCGAAATTATAGCCCACTCACAGCCCCTTGTGTCACGATATTTCTCGCTCACGTGCCGTGACTGGGCGCACGAAAGACGTTGAACTGACTCTTTATCAGGCTATTTCGTGTGTATTCCAGCAGTATATCACCAGGTGCTGGGTTCGCCTCATCCAACCAGAGGTTGGCCAGAAGCTTCACGCTAAGACGGCCGGATATTAATTCGCTGGCGAGGGGATTCGGGCAATAACCTTAATTTCAAAATCAAATCCGGCCAGCCAGTTAACGCCGATAGCCGTCCAGTTTGGGTAAGGTGGCTGTGGAAACACCAGTTTCTTCACCTCCATGATGACGGGGAACTGGTTTTCTGGATCGGTATGAAACGTCGTGACATCAATCAGATCGTCAAAAGTGCATCCTGCGGCGGCCAAAGTCGCCTGTAAATTATCGAATGCCAACTGCACCTGAGCGGCGAAATCAGGCTCAGGCGTGCCATCGCTGCGGCTGCCGACCTGACCGGAAACAAATAACAGATCGCCAGAGCGAATGGCAGCCGAATAGCCATGTTCCTCATAAAGGGCATGTCGATTGACAGGGAAGACAGGATTACGTGGATGCATGGCATTTCCTTTTCTGTCAGAGGCGTTGTTGTGGTTACTTAAGAGAAGTAACATACGCAATGTATGTGAAAAAATGTAATTCACATACGCCGCGTATGTCAAATTAAAAATATCGCTTTTATAGGAAGTTCTATGGCTACAAAACGTCGTGCTGAAACGGCTCAGGAAAATCGCGAAAAATTGATTCATGCGGCGCGAAAGGCGTTTGCTGAGAAAGGCTTTGCTGCAGCGTCGATGGATGAACTGACGGCAAGCGTGGGGTTAACGCGCGGTGCGCTGTATCATAATTTCAGAGATAAGAAAGGGTTACTGGCGGCGGTGGTCGCGCAGATAGACAGCGAAATGGCGGGCAACGCGAAAGCCGTTGCCGCGGCCACAGACGATGATTGGGAAAGACTGCTGGCGGAGGGTATCGCCTACATCAACATGGCGCTCGTTCCGGAAGTTCAGCGTATCGTGCTTCTTGACGGTCCGGCCGTTCTGGGCGATCCGGCGCAATGGCCCAGCCAGAACAGCTGTCTTGAGTCGACCCGCCAGACCATCGAAAAATTAATCGAACGCAACGTGCTTAAAAAAATGGATGCGAAAGTCGCAGCCCATCTGTTGAACGGCGTTGCGCTGAATGCTGCCTTGATGATTGCCGCGAGTGACGAGCCGCAGAAGACGCTGCCGCATGCCATCGAGGTGTTTACTCTGCTGGCAAGCGGGTTACGCAACGGCTAACGATCTTTCCGCCACGCATCGGCCGTCAATGCTTCACCAAAGTGTCCGGCAATCAGGCGTTTTGTCAGGTCGTGGAGCGGGGAGGCCAGCACGTCAGCGGTACTGCCGCGCTCAACGACTTCACCCTGGTGCATCACCAGCACCTGATCGCTGATGTGCTTCATCATGCCCAGGTGCTGAGTCACGTAGATATACGATATCCCCTGCTTTTCCTGTAGCTCCAGCATCAGGTTGATGAGTTGCGAACGCATCGACATGTCCAGCGACGCCAGCGCTTCGTCGGCGATAATGACCTTCGGGCGCAGGATCAGCGCGCGGGCCAGTCCGAGACGCTGTTTTTGGCCAGGGGCCAGCATGTGGGGGTAATAGCTGACATGGTCGGGCAGGAGACCTACCAGACGCAGGGTTTCGACAATCCGTTTGCGACGCGCTTCCGGCTCCAGGTCGGTATTCAACCGCAGCGGGAAATCCAGGATCTGCGAAATACGCTGGCGCGGGTTGAGGGACGTTGACGGATCCTGAAAAATCATCCGAATGCGCTGGCTGCGGAAAGAGTAGTCACCAAATTCCAGAGGATGATCGTCAATCAGTATTTCACCGCCGCTTGGCTCAACCATACCCGCGAGCATTTTTGCCAGGGTCGATTTGCCCGAGCCGTTTTCACCGATAATCGCCAGCGTCTGCTTTTCGCGCAGCGTAAAACTCAGCGGTTTAACCGCCTCGACGGTCTGACGGTGAAACAGGCCGGTGCGATAGCGAAAGGTCTTACTCAGGTTACGCACTTCCAGTAAGGTTTCGACCATTTCACTCTCTCTCCATGTTCAGCGGGAAATGACAGGCAAACAGATGATTTTTCGGCCCTGTCAGGCGCGGTGTTTCAATGCATTTACGCTGAGCATACGGGCAACGCGGACCCAGACGGCAGCCAATGGGCAGCGATTCCAGCAGCGGAATCGCGCCAGGCAGAGTATTCAGACGGCTCTTGTGTGGCATTGCGCTGCCGAAATCAGGGATCGCCCTGATCAGCGCCTGCGTGTAGGGATGATGCGGCGTCGTCACCAGGTCTTCACTTGGCGCGGTTTCTACCGTTTGTCCGCAATACATCACGTCAATTTTATCCGCCCACTTGCTCAACATTTGCAGGTCATGGCTGATCAGCAAAATGGTGGTGTTGTTATTCTGGTTCAGACGCGTGAGCAGGCGGAAAATCTGCGCCTGAGTCGTTGGCTCCATCGCGTTCGTCGGTTCGTCCGCAATCAGCAGACGCGGCTGATTGGCCAGGGCGATAGCAATCATCACTTTCTGGCATTCACCGTCGGTCAGTTCGTAGGGGAAACTGCGCATCGCGTCTTTATGGTCTTTGATCCCCACACGGTGCAATAGCTCAATGGCACGGCGTTTACGCCAGCCGAAACGCTGCCACCAGCGGCCTTTATAGGTCCAGCCGGGGATATTCTGCATCAGCTGTTTCCCAACGCGCTCGGACGGATCGAGACAGGATTGCGGCTCCTGAAAAATCATCGAGACGTTATGGCCCACCAGTTTACGGCGTTCGCGCGGGGAGAGACGCAACAGATCGATGTCGTCGAAACGCATACGGTCGGCGGTCACCCGCCAGTTGTCCTTCGCCACGCCGCAAATGGCTTTGGCGATTAGACTCTTACCGGAACCCGATTCGCCCACCAGCCCGCGTATTTCGCCCTCTGCGAGCGTAATACTGATGCGATCCACCGCTTTAACCCAGCCTTCGCCCGTTTTAATTTCGATCGTGAGGTTGCGGATATCAAGTAACGGCATTATTGCACCCCCGCATTGATTGCGCGGCGGATCCCGTCGCCAAGCAGGTTAACGAGCAGAACGCTCACCATGATGGCCGCGCCCGGCAGCATGACCGTCCACGGCGCAACGTAAATCAGCTCCAGCGCATCGCCGAGCATTGCGCCCCATTCCGGGGAGGGGAGCTGTGCGCCCAGGTCCAGGAAGCCCAGCGCTGCGATATCAAGAATCGCCATCGACAGGGCGCGGGTGATCTCCGTCACCAGCCCGGCGGCAATGTTAGGCAGCACGGCAAACCACAAAATATTAAACGTGGTGGCACCGTCCAGACGGGCGGCGACGACATATTCTTTCTCCAGTTCGTCGTGAACCAGGCTGTAAACCGATCGCACCATGCGCGGCAGAATGGCCAGCCAGACGGCGAACATCGCATGTGTGAGGTGCGGCCCCGCGAAGGCCACGACGATAATCGCCAGCAACAGCGAAGGAATCGAGAGCAAGGTATCAAGAATATGGTTAAGCACGGCAGACCGCAGCCCGTGGGTAGAGCCGGCAAAAATGCCCAGCGCAAGGCCGCATATCGCGGCGGCAAGGGTGACCACGAACGCGCCGCCTACCGTAGGTGCGGCGCCGCTCAGTAAACGACTTAGCACGTCGCGTCCGAGATCGTCAGTCCCCAGGAAGAACGAAACCTCCCCGTAACGCGACCACGATGGCGGTAAAAGCTGATAACCAAGGAACTGCTGATCGATGCCATACGGCGCAAACCACGAACCCAAAACACACAGCAACACGAGGCCAATGCAGCCGTAAAAGCCGATCATCGCCGTGGTGTCGCCGTAGAAATTACGCCACACGGTGCGTAGCGCACCAGGCGTGCGCTTTTCGCTGTAGACGTTATCGTAAGGCATACCATTCCTTATGCTTCAACGGGTTGGCCATGGCACCCAAAATATCGGAAACAACGTTAACAATAATAACCAGCGAGCCAATCACCATCACTCCGGCGGAGATCGCAGCGTAATCCTGCTGGCGAATGGCGTTGATCATCCAGCGTCCAAGGCCCGGCCAGCTGAAAACCATCTCGGTGATCATCGCCAGCGTCAGCATGGTTGAGAATTGCAGCCCAAGCCGTGGGATTACCGGCGGCAACGCATTGTGCAGCACATGGCGACGTAGAATCGTCAGGCGAGACAGTCCGCGTGTGGCGGCGGCTTTCACATAGTTTTGATCGAAGACTTCGATAGTGCTGATGCGCATCAGGCGGATCACTTCGGTCGTCGGTGCGACGGCCAGCGTGAGCACTGGCAGCACCATATGGCGCAGGGCGCTCACGATCATTTCGTCGCGCCAGACTGAATCGGAAAGCCAGGCGTCAACGATGGCGAAGCCGCTCACCGTTTGTACGTTATACAGCAGGTCGAAACGGCCAGACACCGGAAGCCAGCCTAACGTCAGTGAGAAGAAGAGGGTAAGCAGCAGCGCCAGCCAGAAAACAGGGATGGAAAAGCCAATTAAGGCAAGCGCGCTGATGAATTTATCCTGCCATTTATTGCGATAAATTCCCGCCAGCATCCCCACCGGGATCCCCACCATGAGGGCAAAGCCAAAGGCGAGTATACACAGCTCCATGGTGGCCGGGAAAACCATCTTCAGCTGCTCAGAGATGAGCTGTCCGTTGATGCTGGACACGCCAAAATCCCAGTGCAACAGGCCGTTAAACCAGAACAGCCAGGCGTCCCAGAGGGATGAGCCCTGAAGCGGGGCGTGCGGCGTAAAGTAGCTAAGGCTAAAGCCGACAAAGGTCAGGAAGAACAGGGTGACCAGCAGTAACAGCAGCCGCCGCAAGGTAAATATAATCATGGTTTTTTCACCTCTTGTTCTTCCTCACGAGTCACGCCCGCGAAGGAGGCGTTACCAAACGGGCTGAGTACCAGCCCTTTTATATCGTAACGGTAGGCCTGAAGGCGCAGGGAAGAGGCAAGCGGCAACACGGGAAGCTCTCTGGCCAGAATATTTTGCGCTTCATCGTAGGCCTCAATGCGTGAAGCAAGCTGTTGAGATGAGAGGGCTTTTTGCAGCACAGCATCAAATTCCCGGTTACACCAGTGCGCGTAGTTGGTCTGGGAGTTGATCGCCGCACAGCTCAGCAGCGGACGGAAGAAGCTGTCCGGGTCGTTACTGTCGGTAGACCAGCCAGCCAGCGTTAAGTCGTGATTCATGTCCATCAGACGCGCCTCCTGGAAACGGCCTTCGACAGGAACGATGATCACCTTCACGCCCACCTGGGCCATATCTGCCTGCAACAGTTCGGCGGTTTTCAGCGGGCTAGGGTTCCACGCCTGAGAGCTGGTGGGTACCCACAGCTGAAGCGTCAGGTTTTCTGCCCCCAGTGCTTTAAGCTGTTCGCGCGCTTTCGCCGGATTATATTCCGTGATCTTCGCCTCGCCGTCATAGGCCCAGGAGGCGCGGGGCAGAATAGAGGCGGCGGTTTCCGCGGTGCCGTAATAAATCGACTGCATCAGACGCTGATTGTTGATCGCTAACGCCAGCGCATGGCGCACGGCCGGATTATTCAGCGGTGGCTTATCGGTGTTAAACGCCAGATAGGCGATGTTCATTCCCGGGCGTAGGGTCAGGCGCAGGCGGGGGTCGTCGCGCAAAATAGTCAACTGGCTGGCCGCAGGCCACGCAAGAACGTCGCACTCACCGGTCAGCAGTTTGGAGAGGCGACCTGTTCCACCTGAACCCAGATCGACAATAACCTGCGGCATCAGCGGTTTGCCGCGCCAGAAATGATCGTGTCGTTGCAGGCGAATGTATTGTCCGGCGCGGTACTCAGCTAACTGGAAGGGTCCTGTGCCCACAGGCTCACGATCGAGACGTTCCTGACGATCCTTTATCGTCAGCTGATCCGCGTATTCGGCTGACATGACGGACGCGTAGTGCGTCGCCAGGTGCCAGAGGAATGAGGCGTCCGGGCGCGTCAGGCGAAACTCAACCGTGCGGTTATCCAGCTTACGAACGCTTTTGACCGTGTCCGCGAATTGCAGACTGTCGAAGTAGGGGAAGTTTCCGCCGTTGACGTTATGCCACGGATGGTTGCGGTTAAAGATGCGCTGGAAGGTGAAAACCACGTCATCCGCGTTGAGCTTTCGGGTTGGGGTAAACCACGGGGTGTGCTGAAAAGCCACATCATCGCGTAGACGGAAGCGGTACGTGGCGCCGTTATCAAGCACTTCCCAACTTTCAGCAAGCTCTGGAACCAGCCGATAGGTATAAGGATCGACGTCGAGCAGGCGATCGTAAATCTGTGCGGCCAGCGTATCAACAATCACGCCGCTCCCCGCCTTTTGCGGGTTAAAGGTATCAACTTGCCCGCTGACGCAATAGACGAAACCACTATCACGAATATCAGGAGGCGCAGTACGATCGGGCGCAGCAAAGGCCAGATTGCTGAACAGACCGAGTGCAAACAGGGATGATAAAACCAGGCGCATAGTTTTTAAGGTTTTTAGATTCGATCTGCAAAGTGTATCGCACTTACGCCTGCTTCGTAAAAATGTCTGGGGGTAAGTGCTGATAATGTCAGCGCATTTGATGTTTTTTGAGCAATGCCCTTAACTGATGGTAGGTCAGACCCAGCAGTTCAGCTGCCCGTTTCTGGTTATATTTCGCCTCTTTCAGGCTCCGTTCCAGCAGTTGCTGCTCCTGCTGATGCTGGAACTGGCGTAAATCGAGCGGCAACGCCGGATCATGCTGGCGCGCCGCCGGAGCAAGGGGCTGTTTAACCTCGCGCCGAAACGGATCGAGAATAATGTTGTCCAGTTCGGTCTCGCTGCTGCCATGACGGTAAACAGACCGTTCCACCACGTTTTTCAGTTCACGGATATTCCCCGGCCAGTGGTAACCGAGCAGGGTCTCGGTGGCCTGTTCGCTGAAGCCCGGAAAGAGCGGCAGGCCCAGTTCCCGGCACATCTGAATGGCAAATTGATCGGCCAGCAGCATGATATCGCTGCGTCGCTCACGCAGCGGCGGCAACTGGACGACATCGAAAGCCAGCCGGTCCAGCAGGTCGGCGCGGAATTTATCTTCTGCCACCATCGCGGGCAGATCGGCGTTAGTGGCGCACACCAGGCGAACGTTTACCTGAAGCGGCTGACTTCCGCCAACGCGTTCCAGTTCGCCATACTCAATGACGCGCAGCAGCTTTTCCTGCACCAGCATTGGCGCGGTCGCCAGCTCGTCGAGAAAGAGCGTTCCGCCGTCGGCACGTTCAAAACGACCGGGGTGCCGTTTTTGTGCGCCAGTAAACGCGCCGGCTTCATGACCGAAAAGCTCCGTGTCGAGCAGATTTTCATTCAGCGCCGCGCAGTTAAGCGAAATAAAAGGCCCGTCCCAGCGGCCAGACAGAAAGTGCAGACGGTTAGCGATAAGTTCTTTACCCGTTCCGCGCTCACCGATAATGAGCACCGGTTTATTCAGCGGCGCCAGGCGCGATACCTGCTCAAGCACTTCCAGGAAGCTGTTTGCCTCGCCAAGCAAATTGTCTTTATATTCAGCCATGATGAAATTAACCACTCCTTAGTGATATTCACCAGGTGAGAATAGCCGCTGGATGGATAAATATCAATCACACCCAGTAAAATCAATAAGATAAAAAGTTGGCATGGGATTTGTATTAACTACTCAGCAGGGCATCGCCCGATAACAGAACTATGAGGATTGAATTATGGGTATTTTTTCTCGTTTTGCCGACATCGTGAACGCCAACATCAACTCGCTGCTGGAGAAAGCAGAAGATCCGCAGAAGCTGGTGCGCCTGATGATTCAGGAGATGGAAGACACGCTGGTTGAAGTACGCTCCACCTCCGCCCGCGCGCTGGCAGAGAAGAAGCAGTTAACGCGTCGTATCGAGCAGGCGACTGCCCAGCTTAACGAGTGGCAGGAAAAAGCTGAACTGGCGCTGCGCAAAGATAAAGAAGATCTGGCCCGCGCTGCGCTGATTGAGAAGCAGAAGCTGACCGACATGGTGGCCACGCTGGAACATGAAGTGACGCTGGTGGATGATACTCTGACGCGTATGAAGAAAGAGATTGGTGAGCTTGAAAATAAACTCAGCGAAACCCGTGCACGTCAACAGGCGCTGGCGCTGCGCCACCAGGCTGCAAGTTCGTCCCGCGACGTGCGTCGCCAGCTGGACAGCGGCAAACTGGATGAAGCGATGGCGCGTTTCGAATCGTTCGAACGTCGTATCGACCACATGGAAGCGGAAGCCGAAAGCCACAGCATCGGTAAGCAGAAAACCCTGGATCAGCAGTTTGCTGACCTGAAAGCCGATGATGAAATTAGCGAGCAGCTGGCGGCGCTGAAAGCCAAAATGAAGCAAGACAACCAATAATAAATCCTGCGGCACCTGAGCGTGCCGCATCGCAAGACAAGGAGTACACATGAGCGCGCTTTTTCTGGCAATACCCCTGACAATTTTCGTGCTGTTTGTTCTGCCCATCTGGTTATGGCTGCACTACAGCAACCGCTCTTCTCGCGGGGAGCTGTCGCAAAGCGAGCAACAGCGGCTGGCGCAGCTCTCTTCTGAGGCAAACAAAATGCGCGAACGTATTCAGGCGCTGGAAGCCATCCTGGATGCGGAACACCCGAACTGGAGGGAGCGTTAATGGCTGGACTAAATCTGAATAAAAAACTGTGGCGCATCCCGCAGCAGGGCATGGTTCGGGGCGTTTGCGCCGGGCTGGCACACTATCTGGATGTCCCGGTAAAACTGGTACGTGTGGTCACCGTATTGTCGATTTTCTTTGGCCTGGCCTTTATTACACTGGTGGCTTACATCATTCTGTCGTTTGTACTTGATCCGATGCCGGAAGGTGAACTGGATGCGGAAAACACGCCAACCAGCAGCGATCTTCTTAACGCGGTGGATGAACAGCTGAGCGCAGGGGAGAAGCGATTGCGCGAGATGGAACGTTATGTCACCTCCGATACCTTTACGCTGAGAAGTCGTTTCCGTCAGCTTTAAGAGAGAACTTACATGAAACAAAACTGGCAACAGGCCGGTCAGAAGGTAAAACCCGGCCTGAAAATCGCAGGTAAACTGGTTCTGATGACGGCGTTACGTTATGGTCCGGCTGGTGTGGCGGGCTGGGCGATCAAGTCTGTTGCCCGTAAGCCGGTCAGAATGTTGCTGGCGGTCGCCCTGGAGCCGCTGTTACAAAAACTGGCAAAACGCGTTTCACGTCGCTACTTTTCACGCTAATCCCGCTCATATAAGCCCTTTCTCGCGCTGAGAGAGGGCATGAATTCCCCCTCTGCTTTTTCTCTTTCTTTGCGGCAGCTCACATTACTGCGTTGCGCTGCTTTGAGAATGCCTTTTTCAGCCCCCAGGTCCGTTGACAGATATTTTTCATGGGAGTAGATTGCCACTCCGTGGGACCGCTACCATGGAAAATAATGTGAACGCAAAAATTAAATACCTTATCAATCATATTTACGGTGAATCATTTTCAGATGCACACCTTGACGTGTTATTAACTAAGCTTCAACAGGCGGCGGTTAATATTACGGAGAAGCGTAAGTCAGGCTGGGATGAAAAAGATGTTGTTCTGATTACCTATGCCGATCAGATCTCCGCGAAAGGGGAGAAAGCATTGCCGGTATTTACCCGGTTCTATAATGAGTGGCTTTCTCGTACTTTTTCTCATGTCCATCTTTTACCTTTCTATCCGTGGTCATCAGATGATGGTTTTTCAGTTATTGATTATCATACCGTTGCACCTGAAACGGGAAACTGGCGCGATGTCGCGGAATTAAAACAGTCAGCCAGCTTAATGTTTGATTTCGTTTGCAATCATATGTCAGCGAAAAGCGAATGGTTTGCGAATTATCTTGCGCAGAAGCCTGGTTATGAAGATTTCTTTATTTCTGTCGACCCGGAAACCGATTTATCCGCGGTGACGCGCCCACGCGCTTTACCGCTGTTGACGCCGTTTACGCTTAATGATGGCAGCGTTCGTCATTTATGGACTACATTCAGCGATGACCAGATCGATCTCAATTTCGCCTCGCCGCAGGTACTGATTGCAATGGTTGACGTTCTGCTCCATTACCTCATGGAAGGGGCGCGTTATATTCGTCTGGATGCGGTCGGGTTTATGTGGAAAATCCCGGGAACAACCTGCATCCATCTGGAACAAACCCATTGCCTTATTCAGCTGTTCCGCGCCATTACGGACGCCGTGGCACCTGGAACGGTGATCATTACTGAGACAAATGTTCCGCACAAAGACAACATCTCTTACTTCGGTGATGGTGAAAACGAAGCCCAGATGGTCTATCAGTTTTCCTTACCTCCGCTGGTGCTGCATGCCGTTCATCGTCAGGATGTGAAAGCACTTTGCCAATGGGCGGGGTCGCTGGCACTGCCTTCTTCACACACTACATGGTTTAATTTCCTGGCCTCGCATGATGGTATCGGTTTGAATCCGCTGCGCGGCATTCTTCCGGAATCAGAGATCCTCTCGTTGGTCGAAAATCTTCAGCAGGAAGGCGCGCTGGTCAACTGGAAAAATAATCCTGACGGAACGCGAAGCCCTTATGAAATTAATGTCACCTATCTTGATGCGTTAAGTTTACAAGACAGTTCAGATGAGGAACGTATTGCACGGTTCCTCCTCGCGCATGCTGTGTTGTTAAGTTTCCCAGGCGTCCCGGCTGTTTATATTCAGAGCATTCTTGGTTCGCGGAACGATTATGAAGGCGTCGAACGCCTCGGATATAACCGCGCGATTAACCGGAAAAAATACACGGCGGGGCAGCTTGATAGCGAACTGAATAATAAGAAGAGTATTCGTTATCAAATTTATTCTCGTTTGAGTGAGTTTATCGCTATTCGTCGCGGCGAGAGGGCGTTCCATCCGGATAGTCAGGCTGCTTTCGACGCAGTGGGTAAACAAATTCTTAAAATTATTCGTGTTGCTGAAAATGGCGAGCGAATTACAGCATTATTTAATTTTAGCAATAAAATGCAGACCGTTTATGAACAAACGCTTTCTGGTAAGGAATTATTATCAGGACAGGATATTAGCGGTACGGAGCTGATCCTCAATCCATGGCAGGTAATGTGGATTAAAGAAAACTAAAAAGGACCCTAAAATGAAAATGCCAAAAATTGTGCTGTTATCAGCACTGGTTTCGTGCGCCCTGTTATCAGGCTGTAAGGACGATAAAGCATCTCAGGTCACCATTGAGTTTATGCACTCGTCGGTAGAACAGGAGCGTCAGGCCGTTATCACGAAATTGATTGAAAAATTCGAAAAAGAGAACCCGACTATAACGGTGAAACAGGTACCCGTTGAGGAAGATGCCTATAACACCAAGGTTATTACTCTGGCACGTACCGGTGCGCTACCGGAGGTGATAGAGATCAGTCATGACTACGCCAAAGTCATGGATAAAGAGCAATTGCTGGATCGTGACGCCATCGGCCGCGCCGTCAAGGCGGTGGGCGAGGAGACATTTTACGACGGTATTTTACGCGTTGTTCGCACGGAAGATGGCAGCGCATGGACGGGGGTGCCGGTTAGCGCCTGGCTGTCCGGCGTCTGGTATCACAAAGATGCGCTCGCGGCAGCGGGGATCGAGGAACCGCACAACTGGGAACAACTGCTGAAAGCCAGTCAG
Organism: Enterobacter cloacae complex sp. SYL003; assembly: GCF_049236925.1. Classification (NCBI taxonomy): domain Bacteria; kingdom Pseudomonadati; phylum Pseudomonadota; class Gammaproteobacteria; order Enterobacterales; family Enterobacteriaceae; genus Enterobacter; species Enterobacter cloacae complex sp. SYL003. The sequence goes on from NZ_JBMKJK010000001.1 coordinate 517,360, forward strand.
GCGCTCAACGATCCGGCTAAAAAACATTACGGTATCGCGCTTCCAACCGCAGAAAGCGTCATGACGGAGCAGGCTTTCTCGCAATTTGCTTTGTCAGGAGGGGCCAACGTCTTTGATGCAAACGGCAGCGTGAAAATCGATACCCCTGAGATGTCGAAAGCGCTGGAGTTTTATAGGGCACTGGCCGCGAACACCATGCCGGGCTCGAATGATGTCATGGAGATCAAAGACGCCTTCATGAACGGTTCTGCGCCTATGGCCGTTTACTCTACCTATATCCTGCCCGCGGTCTTCAAAGATGGCAATCCGGCCAACCTGGGGTTCGTTGTCCCGACGGAAAAATCATCAGCCGTGTACGGCATGATCACTTCTTTGACGATCACTACCGGCCAGACCGAAGAGGAAACGCAGGCCGCCGAGAAATTTGTCACCTGGATGGAGCAGGCTCAGAACGCCTCTGATTGGGTCATGATGTCTCCGGGCGCCGCGCTACCGGTCAATAAACTCGTGGTGGGCACTGATTCCTGGAAAAACAACGACGTTATCAAGGCCTTTGGTCAACTGCCTTACGAGCTGATTGCGCAGTTCCCGAACGTCCAGGTGTTTGGTGCCGTGGGCGACAAGAACTTTACCCGCATGGGAGATGTTACCGGGTCCGGCATTATCAGTTCCATGGTGCATAACGTGACGGTGGGACAAAAAGATCTCAATGCGACGTTAAGCAACAGCCAGAAGAAACTGACTGACCTGATATCACAACGATAGGAGCGCTTTGCGAAGGGAATTATGAAGACGTTGTTTTCTGGTCGTTCAGATATGCCTTTCGCCATGCTGCTGTTGGCCCCCAGCCTGATTTTGCTGGGGGGCCTGGTGGCCTGGCCAATGATTTCAAACATTGAAATCAGTTTTTTACGTTTACCGCTGAATCCGCGTATTGATGCGGTGTTCGTCGGTCTGGATAACTACATTCGCATCCTGGGCGATGCTGCGTTCTGGCACTCCCTGTGGATGACGTTCTGGTATACGGCGCTGGTGGTGATTGGCAGCACCGGACTGGGGCTGGCCGTAGCGATCTTCTTTAACCGTGAATTCCGCATGCGGAAAACGGCACGTTCACTGGTGATACTGTCCTATGTGACGCCGTCTATTTCACTGGTATTTGCCTGGAAATACATGTTCAACAACGGCTACGGAATTGTGAACTATCTTGGCGTTGATCTGCTGCATCTCTACGATCAGGCGCCGCTGTGGTTCGATAACCCTGGCAGCAGTTTTGTCCTGGTCGTGCTGTTCGCCATCTGGCGTTACTTCCCGTATGCCTTTATCTCGTTCCTCGCGATTCTACAGACCATTGATAAATCCTTGTACGAAGCGGCAGAGATGGACGGGGCGAATGCCTGGCAGCGTTTTCGTATCGTGACGTTGCCCGCCATCATGCCGGTGCTGGCCACGGTGGTCACGCTGCGCACCATCTGGATGTTCTACATGTTTGCGGATGTTTATCTGCTCACCACCAAGGTCGACATTCTGGGCGTATATCTCTACAAAACCGCCTTTGCGTTCAATGACCTGGGTAAAGCAGCCGCCATTTCCGTTGTGCTGTTTGTGATCATCTTCGCTGTCATTCTGCTGACCAGAAAAAGGGTAAACCTCAATGGCAACAAATAAACGCGTTCTGGGCCGTATCGGTTTTTATCTGGGACTGGCGGTATTCCTGATTATCACGCTGTTTCCGTTTTTTGTGATGCTGATGACATCGTTCAAAAGCGCGAAAGAGGCGATCTCACTGCACCCGACTATCCTGCCGCAGGAGTGGACGTTACAGCACTACATCGACATCTTTAACCCGCTGATTTTCCCGTTTGTGGATTATTTCCGTAACAGCATGGTGGTGTCGCTGACCTCCTCGGTCATTGCGGTGTTTCTCGGTACGCTGGGCGCTTATGCGTTATCCAAACTGCGCTTTAAAGGGCGCACGACGATCAATGCGAGCTTCTACACCGTCTATATGTTCTCCGGGATCCTGCTGGTAGTGCCGCTGTTCAAAATCATCACCGCGCTCGGCATTTATGACACCGAACTGGCGCTGATCATCACCATGGTGACGCAGACGTTGCCGACTGCGGTCTTTATGCTGCGCAGCTATTTCGACACTATCCCGGACGAAATCGAAGAAGCCGCGATGATGGACGGCCTGAACCGCCTGCAAATCATCTTCCGCATCACCGTGCCGCTGGCGATCTCGGGTCTGGTGTCAGTCTTCGTTTACTGCTTCATGGTGGCGTGGAATGACTACCTGTTCGCCTCCATTTTCCTGTCCAGCGCCAGCAACTTCACGTTGCCGGTGGGGCTGAACACGCTCTTCAGTACGCCAGATTACATCTGGGGTCGCATGATGGCGGCATCGCTGGTGACGGCACTGCCCGTTGTCATTATGTATGCCCTGTCTGAACGTTTTATTAAAAGTGGTTTGACCGCCGGCGGCGTAAAGGGCTGAGGCGGCCGATTTTAACAAGGAGTGAGTCATGAAAAAATTAGTTGCGACAGCGCCTCGTGTAGCGGCGCTGGTGGAATACGAAGATCGTCCTGTTGCAGCACATGAAGTGAAGATTCGTGCCCGTTATGGCGCCCCGAAACACGGCACCGAAGTTGTGGATTTCCGCGCGGCAAGCCCGTTCATTGATGAAGAGTTTAACGCCGAGTGGCAGATGTTTACCCCACGTGAAGAGGGGGCAGCACGCGGCATCGAATTTGGTAAATTCCAACTGGGAAACATGATCGTCGGCGACATCATCGAATGTGGTGCGGACGTAACGGAATACCAGATCGGCGACAGCGTTTGCTGCTACGGCCCATTGCAGGAAACGGTCATCGTCAACGCGGTGAACAACTATAAGCTGCGCAAAATGCCGCAGGGCGCATCCTGGAAAAACGCTGTTTGTTACGATCCGGCTCAGTTCGCCATGAGCGGCGTGCGTGATGCTAACGTCCGCGTAGGGGATTTCGTTGTAGTTGTCGGGCTGGGCGCTATTGGCCAGATTGCGATTCAGCTGGCGAAAAAAGCTGGCGCGTCAGTGGTTATTGGTGTCGATCCTATTGAACATCGCTGTGAGATCGCCCGCCGTCACGGTGCAGACCACTGCCTGAACCCAATCGGTACCGATGTCGGTCTTGAAATTAAGAAACTGACCGGCAAGCAGGGCGCGGATGTGATCATCGAAACCAGCGGCTTTGCAGATGCGCTGCAATCTGCGCTGCGCGGACTTGCCTACGGCGGCACGATCTCTTACGTGGCTTTCGCCAAACCTTTTGCGGCAGGCTTCAACCTGGGCCGCGAAGCACACTTCAACAACGCGAAGATTGTCTTCTCCCGCGCATGCAGTGAACCCAACCCGGATTATCCACGCTGGAGTCGCAAGCGTATTGAAGAGACCTGCTGGGAATTGCTGATGAACGGTTATCTCAATTGTGAAGATCTGATCGACCCGGTCGTCACCTTCACCACCAGCCCGGAAAGCTACATGAAGTATGTCGATCAGCACCCGGAACTCAGTATCAAAATGGGCGTTACTTTTTAAGCTAAGGACAGCAAATCATGAAAATCGCAACACAAAACCAGGCCTTTTTCCCGACCACTATCATGGAAAAATTCAAATACATCAAAGCGATGGGATTTGATGGCTACGAAATAGATGGCCGGCTGCTGGTTGAACATCTCGACGAAGTGAAAGCCGCTATCAAAGCCACCGGTCTGCCGGTTACGACGGCGTGTGGCGGATACGATGGCTGGATCGGGGATTTCATCGAAGAACGCCGCCTGAACGGTCTCCAGCAGATTGAACGCATTCTGGAAGCGCTGGCAGAAGTGGGCGGCAAAGGGATTATCGTCCCAGCTGCCTGGGGGATGTTTACCTTCCGTCTGCCGCCAATGACTTCGCCACGTAGCCTGGACGGCGATCGCAAAGCGGTCAGCGCTTCCCTGCGCTGGCTGGATGAGGTAGCAGCGCGCACCGGTACTACCGTCTACCTGGAGCCGCTGAACCGCTATCAGGATCATATGATCAACACCCTGGCCGACGCGCGTCGTTACATCGAAGAGAACGGCCTGAAGCACGTGCAGATCATCGGTGATTTCTACCACATGAACATTGAAGAAGACTCACTGACGGAAGCGTTGCATCACAACCGCGATCTGCTGGGTCATGTGCATATTGCTGATAACCACCGCTATCAGCCGGGCAGCGGCAGCCTTGATTTCGCAAGCCTGTTCGGTCAGCTGCGTGCTGATAACTATCAGGGTTATGTGGTGTACGAGTGCCGGGTTCGTGCCGACGATCCGGCTCAAGCCTATCAGGACTCACTCAATTACCTGCGTGAATGCTAAGGATGACGAGCGTGATGAGTGCTTCTACACCTTTGCCTCTGCGCGTCGCCATCATTGGCGCCGGGCAGGTTGCAGACAAAGTGCATGCCTCGTATTACGCCACGCGCAGTGATGTTCAAATGGTGGCTGTCATGGACAGCCGCCTTGAGCAGGCACAGGCGTTCGCGGAACGTTATGCCATTCCAACGGCATGGCAGGACGCTCACGAGATGTTGCAGAAAGTAAAACCGGATGTGGTGAGCGTCTGTTCGCCTAACCGGTTCCATTTTGAACATGTGATGGCGGCTCTCGAAGCGGGTTGCCATGTGATGTGTGAAAAGCCGCCGGCAATGACGCCGGAACAGGCCGACCAGATGCGCATCGCGGCGCGCAAGGCAGGAAAAGTCCTTGCGTATGATTTTCATCATCGCTTTGCCCTGGACACCCAGCTCCTGCGCGATGCGGTAATGAACGGCACACTCGGTGAAATTTACTTCACTTCCGCGCAGGCGCTGCGTCGCTGCGGTGTGCCGGGGTGGGGCGTTTTCACCAATAAATCGCTCCAGGGCGGCGGGCCGCTTATCGATATCGGCATTCATATGCTGGATGCTGCGATGTACGTGTTGGGCTTCCCGGCTGTGAAGCGGGTAACCGCGCACAGCTTCCAGAGACTGGGGAACCGGAAACACAACGGTCAGTTTGGCGAATGGGATCCTACGCAGTTTACCGTGGAAGATGCCCTGTTTGGCACGATTGAATTCTGCAACGGCGGCGTTCTGCGTCTGGACACCTCCTTTGCGCTTAACATCCGCGAGCAGTCCATCATGAACGTCTCTTTCTGCGGTGAAAAGGCAGGCGCAACGCTGTTCCCGGCGCATATCTATAACGACGAAGCCGGTGTTTTAGAAACCCTTTTCCATCGTGAAGAGGCGGACGATCAGCGCCATCTGCGCAGTATGGATGCCTTCGTGCGTCATGTGCTGGGAGAGAACGTTATGATCGCTGACGCAGAACAGGGTCTGGTTATACAACAGCTTGTTGCCGCGCTTTATGAATCAGCAGAAACAGGGGAAAGCGTGACATTATGCTGAACGTGTCTGTATTAAACGATCCGGGCTTTTGTCCTCACAGCCTGAACAAATATGCCTCTGTCATGACATGCGGGAATGGATACATGGGCATTCGCGCTACGCATGAAGAAGATTACACCCAGCAGACCAGAGGCATGTATCTCGCGGGGCTTTATCATTGCGCGGGTCGCAACGAGACTACTGAGCTGGTCAATCTGCCGGATATCACCGGTATTGATGTTGAGCTTGATGGCGTCAATTTCACGCTCCTGTCAGGCGAAATTCTTGAATGGCAGCGCGAGCTGGCCTTTGCTAACGGCGAACTGCATCGCAACGTTGTCTGGCGTGCACCCGACGGGAAACGTTATCGGCTGGAGAGCCGTCGTTTTGTTTCGCTGGACCAGTTGCCCTTAGTGGCAATGCAGTTCTCGATCACACCGCTTGATGGCGACGCTCAGGCCGTGCTGAAAACCGGCATAGATGCGACACAAACGAACAGCGGCAGACAGCATCTGGATGAAATCTCGGTCAGGATCTTTGACCAGCACTACATGCAGGGCGTGTATGAAACGCAGGACCGTGCATCTGAGGTTGTGGTTTCGGCGTATTGCCAGCTCTCGACGAAAAGCGACAGCTGTTTCACCGCCAAAAACCGCCGTCTCAGCGTGCATCATTCGCTGACGATTGCTCGAGGTGACACTGTCACGCTTGAGAAGATCGTCTGGGTGGCTCATCGTAGCGAGAAAGCGCTGTCGCAGGAGTCATTCGCGCGCAACGCGCTGGCCGATCTTAAAGTCTGTGCGGCAAGAGGTTATGAGGCGTTGGTTGAAAGCTCAGCGTATGCCTGGAAAGATGTCTGGCGCGACGCACGTGTGGAAGTGACTTCCACAGAGCAACAGGATCAGCAGGCGCTGGATTACGCCGTCTGGCATCTGACGACAATGACGCCTGCTCATGATGAGCGAAGCAGTATTGCGGCGAAAGGGCTGACGGGTGAGGGGTACAAGGGGCACGTCTTCTGGGATACCGAAATTTTCCTGCTGCCGTTCCATCTGTTTACCCGCCCGCAGATTGCCCGCAGCCTGCTACGCTATCGTTGGCTTAATCTGGCAGGCGCACGGGAAAAAGCGCGCCGTAACGGTTGGCCGGGTGCATTGTTCCCGTGGGAAAGTGCGGCCAGCGGACAGGAAGAGACGCCAGAATTCGCGGCCATTAACATCCGCACCGGGGTTCGCCAGAAGGTGGCTTCCGCACTCGCTGAACATCACATTGTGGCTGATATCGCCTGGGCCGTGGTCGCTTACTGGCAGGCAACACACGACGATGCCTTTATGCGCAATGAGGGGCTGACGCTACTGATGGAAACCGCTTCGTTCTGGATGGGACGCGCGACGGAAATCAATGGTCGTCTTGAGATCCATGACGTGATCGGACCGGATGAATACACCGAGCATGTCAACAACAACGCCTACACCAACTATCTGGCCTGGTACAACGTTGCCTGCGCGCGTCAGTTTATGGCGATGTTTGGCCGTGAAGATGCGCGTTTTACGGAGAATGCCGGGAAGTTCCTGGCGCGCCTGTGGCTGCCAGAGGCCGACGCTGACGGTGTGATCCCGCAGGATGATACCTTCATGGCAAAACCTGCCATCGATCTGAGCCGCTATAAAGCCAAAGCGGGTAAGCAAACCATTCTGCTTGATTACTCTCGCGCGGAAGTGAACGAGATGCAGATCCTGAAGCAGGCCGATGTGGTGATGCTTAACTACCTGCTGCCGGAACGGTTTACGCCGCAGCAATGTGCCGCCAATCTGGCGTTCTACGAGCCACGCACGATTCATGATTCATCCCTGAGTAAAGCCATTCACGGCATTGTGCTCGCACGCTGCGGTGACACCGAGGGGGCGTATGCCTTCTGGCGTGACGGTATCGCCATCGATCTGGGGGACGACCCACACAGCAGTGATGACGGTATTCATGCCGCCGCCACCGGTGCGATCTGGTTGGGCGCTATTCAGGGGTTTGCTGGCCTGCACATTAGCGAAGGGGAGCTGCATCTTGCACCGAAACTGCCTGTTCACTGGCAGAAACTCGCCTTCCCGCTGCGGTGGCGGGACGCAACAATGCACATTACCTGTGAAAATGACCAGTTAACCATTGAGACTACCGCACCTGTCACGTTGACGCTGTGGGGTAAAACGCTGCATGTATCAGGGCGAAAAGTCTGCGCGCATAAGGACTTTCTTGCACCTTTTAATGGGACCGCTACCACGGAGGGGCGCCATGACGCTTAACGCTGTTGTATTCGATCTGGACGGGGTGATCACCGATACCGCGCATCTTCACTTTCTGGCCTGGCGCGCCGTGGCGGAGGAGATTGGTATTACCTTCGATGAAGTATTTAACGAACAGCTGAAGGGAATAAGCCGAATGGACTCCCTCCAGCGCATTCTGAAACATGGCGGGAAAGAGGGGATGTTTAGTGACGAGCAGCGCCTGGCGCTGGCGACGAAAAAAAACGCGCTTTACGTCCAGTCGCTGGCATCACTGACGCAGGATTCGCTGCTCCCGGGTATTCGCGACGTGCTGGCTGATATTCGCGCCGCGAAGGTCAAAATTGGGCTGGCATCCGTATCGCTTAATGCCCCTGGGATTTTGCACGCGTTGGGTATTCATCAGGCTTTCGATTTTTGCGCCGATGCTTCGCGCATTTGCCGCTCAAAGCCGGACCCGGAGATCTTCCTTGCAGCCTGTAAAGGACTGAACGTGCGTCCTGAAGAGGCCATTGGTATCGAAGATGCCGCCGCAGGGGTAGATGCGATCAACGCCGCAGGAATGCTGTCGGTCGGGATTGGGCCTGGCCTGAACCATGCGGGATTACAACTTCATTCAACGCAGGAACTGACCTGGGAACGCCTGACGGCGTTCTGGGCATCCCGGGCGTATTGATAAGGAATTAATAATGGCTCAACTGTCTCTGAAACACATTCAGAAAATCTATGATAACCAGGTCCACGTGGTTAAGGATTTCAATCTCGAGATTGAAGATAAAGAATTTATCGTCTTCGTCGGTCCATCGGGCTGTGGGAAATCCACGACGCTGCGAATGATTGCCGGCCTTGAGGAGATCAGCGCAGGTGAACTGATTATTGACGGGGTTTGTATGAATGAAGTTCCCGCCAAGTCCCGTGATATCGCAATGGTCTTCCAGAACTATGCGCTCTATCCGCATATGACGGTCTACGACAACATGGCGTTTGGCCTGAAGATGCAAAAAATAGCACCTTCCATCATCGAAGAACGTGTTAGCTGGGCGGCCCAGATCCTGGGTTTACGCGACTATCTCCAGCGTAAACCTGGCGCATTGTCAGGTGGTCAGCGTCAGCGCGTGGCGTTAGGCAGGGCGATAGTGCGTGAAGCAGGGGTCTTCCTGATGGATGAACCGCTTTCAAACCTCGATGCCAAGCTTCGTGTACAGATGCGCGCTGAAATCAGCAAGCTGCACCAGAAGCTCAACACCACCATGATTTACGTGACGCACGATCAGACGGAAGCCATGACGATGGCGACCCGTATTGTGATTTTAAAAGACGGCATCATTCAGCAGGTGGGCGCGCCGAAGCAGGTTTACAACGAGCCGGCGAATATGTTCGTTGCAGGCTTTATTGGTTCACCTGCGATGAACTTCATTCGTGGCGCGATCGACGACCGATACTTCGTGACGGAAACGCTGCGTCTGGAGATCCCGGAGGACAAGCTGGCCGTACTGAATGCGCAAGGTTACCAGCGCAAAGCGGTCGTCTTTGGGATCCGTCCGGAAGACATTCTCACGCTACAGCGCAGCGGTGAAAACATCGCGGCGAAGATCAGCGTCGCTGAGCTGACTGGGGCAGAATTTATGCTTTATGCCAACGTGGGCGGGCATGAACTGGTTGTCCGTGCGGGAGCGGCGGATGATTACGTTGCAGGAGATAATATCGGCATCCAGTTCGATATGAGTAAGTGCCATTTCTTCGATGCTGATACTGAAGCAGCTATTAGATAAGAAAGGTATTCGCCGGAAATGAAAGTTTCCGGTTTTTTTGTATGTTAATTATAAAGGAATATTTTAATGAGTACTCTACTAAGAAGTGCTGCGCTCGTTCTGTGCGCAGGGGTAAGCTGCGCGCAAGCAACAGAGTCAACCAAACAGTGGGAATTTAATATTGGTGCCATGTATGAAATTGAAAACGTCGAAGGTCAGGGCGACGATAAAGATGGATTATATGAACCTTCCGTGTGGTTTAACGCCACGTATGATGCGTGGACAATTTCACTGGCGATGTATCAGGAAGGCCCGGTTGATTACAGCAGCATGACGCGCGGCACCTATTTCGATCGTCCTGAATTTGAATTACGGTATCGCTTCATTGGCACAGAGGATTTTACGCTGGGTCTTACGGGCGGATTCCGTAATTATGGATATCATTTTAAAGATGAGCACGGTGCGAAAGACGGTAGTGCTAATATGCAGCGCTATAAAATTCAGCCTGACTGGGATGTGAAATTAACAGATGACTGGCGTTTTGGCGGTTGGTTTGCCATGTACCAGTTTGCGAATGACCTGGGAAAAACCGGTTATTCTGACAGCCGTGTCGAAACGGAAACCGGATTTACCTGGACAATAAACGAAACCGTCTCTGCAAAAGTTAACTACTATTTAGAGCGTGGCTTCAATATGGACAGTTCACGTAATAACGGTGAATTCTCCACCCAGGAGATTCGTGCCTACCTGCCTGTTTCATTAGGCCAGACAACGCTTACACCTTACACCCGTCTGGGGCTCGATCGCTGGTCAAACTGGGACTGGCAGGACGATCCAACTCGTGAAGGGCATGACTTCAATCGACTGGGTCTGCTCTATGCTTATGACTTTGCGAATGGCCTTTCCATGACGCTTGAGTATGCCTACGAATGGGAAAATCATGACGAAGGCGAGAGCGACCGCTTCCACTATGCGGGTGTCGGCGTCAATTACGCGTTCTGATGACGTTATACCAGGGGCGTTTGCCCCTGGTTTTTAGCGTAACGAAGCTGCATCTGAAAAATGTGTTTCAACCAATACCTTATGCGGCGCAGGTTTATCCGCAATGCACCTGAACAACAAATCGCAGCTCTCTTCGCCCAGCTTTTTCGTGGGGATATCAAAGCCGCCTGGTGCAGGGGTTAAAATGAGAGATAGCATCGGGTCGCTGTATCCTGCCATCGCGACCTGTTCCGGGATCGCCAGATTTAGCGCATCCGCAGCACGATAAAGACTCAGCAATTTCATGCTGTCAGTCGCAAAAACCGCATCGGGCGGGTTGTCTGAGGAGAGTAGCTGGCAGGCTGCCTGAAGCGCGCTTTCATGGGTATAGCCGCCATCGATAACCCAGGTCGGGTTAATTTCGATGCCGTGTTTCTCAAGGCTGAATTTATAACCCGCCAGGCGATCGATAGAGACGTGATAATCGAGCGGGGCATGCAGACAGGCAATTTTGGTGCGGCCATGCGTGATAAACGAGTCTGTTATTATGGCGCTGTCGCGGAAATTATCCGTGTCGACAGAATAGATATTCTGGTAATTTCCTTCCACTTTACCAATGACGACCACGGGCACACCGTATTCATCCAGCGTCGAGAAAAACGACTCGTTCGCCGGCGAGCTTAGCATGATGATGCCTTTGATCATCTTCTGCTTTATTTTACCCACGCATTTTTGCAGATCATCTTCACTGCTTTTGGACGTTTGTAAAATAACATCAAAACCTTCTTCTTCTGCTTTTGCCGTTATGGCATGCAGTACATCTGAGAAAAAGGGATTTCCTGCAGTGGTCTTGGTTGAGCGGGTCGAAATAACCATAATGGCGTCGAAGCCAGAAGAGGTGAGTGCGCGGGCAAGTTTATTAGGTTGGTAATTTAACTCATCTATCGCCTTCAACACCTTTTCACGCGCTTCAGGAGAAATATTCGTTTGTTTATTCAGAACGCGTGACACGGTTGATTTCGAAACGCCAGCAACGCGGGCAATATCATAGATGGTGGGTGACATACACCTTACTCACTCCAGACGGACAGCAATTGCGTCCATCTTACTGGAGAGAAAACGGCAATAGCAATAATTAAGAATTGATAATCAACGATCTGCCCCAATTTACTGTATTCTGAAGTGACTTTGTTCAGGGTTCCAGACAATGAAGGACGGCGATGAAGCGACTTAAAAACGAATTCAATTCTCTGGTGAACCGTGGCGTTGATCGCCATCTGCGTCTTGCCGTTACCGGGCTGAGCCGCAGCGGTAAGACGGCATTCATTACGGCGATGGTCAATCAGCTGTTGAACCTGCATGCTGGGGCGCGCCTGCCACTGCTTAGCGCGGTGCGCGAGGAGCGATTGTTAGGCGTAAAACGCGTACCGCAACGTGATTTTGGCATCCCCCGTTTCACCTATGATGAAGGTCTGGCACAGTTATACGGGGAGCCTCCCGCCTGGCCCACCCCGACGCGTGGCGTGAGCGAAATTCGCCTTGCGCTTCGTTTTCGCTCGAATGAATCCCTGATGCGTCACTTTAAAGAAACGTCCACGCTGTATCTCGAAATTGTGGATTATCCGGGAGAATGGCTGCTCGATTTACCGATGCTGGCGCAGGATTACCTGAGCTGGTCCCGACAGATGACCGGTCTGTTGCAGGGGCAGCGGGCAGAGTGGTCGACCAAATGGCGCCAGCTTTGCGAAGGGCTGGATCCGCTGGCGCCGGCGGATGAAAACCGTCTGGCCGTGATAGCCCAGGCCTGGACGGATTACCTGCATCAGTGCAAGCAGGAAGGGCTGCATTTTATTCAGCCTGGCCGTTTTGTTCTGCCGGGAGATCTAGCCGGTGCTCCCGCGCTACAGTTTTTCCCGTGGCCGGACGTTGACCGCATCGGCGAATCGAAGCTGGCACAGGCAGACAAGACCACTAACGCCGGTATGCTCCGCGAGCGATACAATTATTACTGTGAGAAGGTGGTTAAGGGTTTTTATAAAAATCATTTTTTACGCTTTGACCGCCAGATCGTGCTGGTGGACTGCCTGCAACCCCTCAACAGCGGGCCGCAGGCGTTCAATGATATGCGGCTGGCGCTGACGCAGCTGATGCAAAGTTTTCATTATGGCCAGCGTACGCTGTTTCGCCGTTTATTCTCGCCGGTCATCGACAAGCTGCTGTTTGCCGCCACAAAAGCTGATCATGTGACGGTCGATCAGCACGCCAACATGGTATCCCTGCTGCAACAGCTGGTGCAGGATGCCTGGCAGAACGCGGCGTTCGAAGGGATTAGTATGGATTGTCTGGGTCTGGCGTCCGTACAGGCTACACAGAGTGGGTTGATTGACGTGAATGGCGAGAAAATTCCGGCCCTGCGGGGCAACCGACTCAGCGACGGTGAGCCGCTCACGGTCTATCCGGGCGAAGTTCCCCCGCGTTTGCCGGGCCAGGCTTTCTGGCAAAGCCAGGGTTTTCAGTTCGAAGACTTCCGTCCGCAGAGCATGAACGTTGACCAGCCATTGCCGCATATTCGTCTGGATGCCGCGCTGGAGTTTTTAATTGGAGATAAATTGCGATGACGGAACCGTTAAAACCCCGCATTGATTTTACCGGCCAGCTTGAGCAGTCCCCGCATGAGGCGTTTAAAACAGCGCAAACCTTCAGCGGTCCGCAGGCCGACAACTTTGCTCCCGTGCTGGCAGAGGAGCCGTTGGTTGAAGAGGGGCAGGCGGAAGCGGTCGTTGATGCGGCACTGCGCCCGAAACGCAGCCTGTGGCGTAAGATGGTGACCGCCGGGTTAGCCCTTTTTGGTGTGAGCGTAATTGGTCAGGGCGTGCAGTGGGGCGTCAATGCCTGGCAAACCCAGGACTGGGTAGCGCTGGGGGGATGCGCCGCCGGGGCGTTGATCGTTGGTGCGGGCGTCGGCTCGGTCGTGACCGAGTGGCGTCGCCTCTGGCGTCTGCGTCAGCGTGCGCACGAACGCGATGAAGCGCGGGATCTGCTGCACAGCCACGGCACCGGAAAAGGGCGTGCTTTTTGTGAAAAGCTTGCGGCTCAGGCCGGGATAGATCACTCTCACCCGGCGCTTCAGCGCTGGTATGCGGCGATCCACGAAACCCAGAATGACCAGGAAGTGGTCACGCTCTATGCGCACATTGTTCAGCCGGTACTGGATGCGCAGGCTCGTCGTGAGATCAGCCGCTCGGCGGCGGAATCCACCCTGATGATTGCCGTCAGTCCGCTGGCGATGGTGGACATGGCCTTTATCGCCTGGCGCAACCTGCGCCTGATCAACCGCATCGCCAGACTGTATGGCATTGAGCTTGGCTATTACAGCCGACTGCGCCTGTTCAAACTGGTGTTGCTGAATATCGCCTTCGCCGGGGCAAGCGAACTGGTGCGGGAGGTCGGGATGGACTGGATGTCGCAGGATCTTGCGGCGCGTCTCTCTGCCCGGGCGGCGCAGGGGATTGGTGCCGGTCTGCTGACGGCACGCTTAGGAATCAAAGCGATGGAGGTTTGTCGTCCACTCCCCTGGATCGATGGCGATAAGCCGCGGCTGGGGGATTTCCGTCGCGAATTGATTGGTCAGCTTAAAGAGACGCTCAATAAAAAACCTGCTCAGTGAGGTTTCGTTTACTAATCGTGCGGGCTGTCAATATTTGTTGACAGCCACCTTCCCGAATACCGTGATCTGACATATCATTTTACTGTTATTGGCTTAAACGGTGAATTTCCCATGCGTCTGGAAGTCTTTTGTGAGGACCGTCTCGGTCTGACCCGCGAGTTACTCGATCTTCTTGTTTTACGTAGCATTGATTTACGTGGCATAGAGATCGACCCTGTCGGGCGAATTTACCTCAATTTTGCCGAAATTGAATTTAATACCTTCAGTAGCCTGATGGCCGAAATCCGCCGTATCGCTGGCGTTACGGATGTACGCACCATCCCCTGGATGCCATCCGAGCGGGAACACCTTGCGCTGAGCGCACTGCTGGAAGCAATGCCGGAGCCGTTTCTCTCTCTCGATCTGAAAAACAAAGTCGAGCGCGTTAACCAGGCCAGTTGCCAGCTGTTTGCGCAGACTCAGGAAAAGCTTATCGGTCATCACGCCACGCAATTGATCCCAGGTTTTAATTTCCAGCGCTGGCTGGACAGCAACCCGCAAAATACCCATAGCGAGCACGTCGTCATCAATGGACAGAATTTCCTGATGGAGATCACGCCGGTCTACCTGAAAGGGGAAAATGCCGCGCGGGTGCTCACCGGCGCGGTAATCATGCTGCGCTCCACGGTGCGCATGGGCCGCCAGTTACAGAACCTTTCCAGCCAGGACGTTGGCGCATTCAGCCAGATTATTGCGGTAAGCCCGAAGATGCGTCACGTAATCGACCAGGCGCGCAAGCTGGCTAATCTGACCGCGCCGCTGCTAATTACCGGTGATACCGGCACGGGGAAAGATCTGCTGGCGCATGCTGTGCACATGGCCAGCCCGCGAGCGGCAAAACCGTATCTGGCGCTGAACTGTGCATCGATTCCGGAAGATGCGGTGGAAAGCGAGCTGTTCGGGCATGCGCCGGAAGGCAAAAAAGGCTTCTTTGAACAGGCAAACGGCGGTTCGGTGCTGCTGGACGAGATTGGCGAAATGTCGCCACGCATGCAGGCGAAACTGCTGCGTTTTCTCAATGACGGCACGTTCCGCCGCGTGGGGGAAGATCATGAAGTGCACGTGGATGTACGCGTCATCTGCGCCACCCAGAAAAACCTGGTGGAGCTGGTGCAGAAAGGAGTATTCCGCGAAGATCTCTACTATCGTCTCAACGTTCTGACGCTCAATATTCCGCCGCTGCGCGATTGCCCGCAGGACATCATGCCGTTGACGGAACTGTTCGTCGCCCGTTTTGCCGACGAGCAGGGCGTGCCGCGTCCGAAGCTCTCTGCCGACCTGGGTACCGTGCTGACGCGTTACGGCTGGCCGGGCAATATTCGTCAGCTAAAAAATGCGGTCTATCGCGCATTAACTCAGCTTGAAGGGTATGAACTGCGTCCTCAGGATATTCTGTTGCCGGATTACGATGCCGGGACGGTCTCGGTAGGCGAAGAGGCAATGGAAGGCTCGCTGGATGACATCACCAGCCGTTTCGAGCGTTCGGTGTTAACGCAGCTTTATCGCAGCTATCCGAGCACGCGCAAGCTGGCTAAACGTCTTGGGGTGTCACATACCGCGATTGCGAATAAGCTGCGCGAGTATGGGTTAAATCAGAAGAAGGGTGACGAATAAATAAAAAAGCCTCTTTGCAGAGGCTTTTTTACGTTTAGGCTTTAAGTGCCTCAAGTGCAGCGGTGTAATCCGGTTCGGTAGTGATTTCGTTAACCAGCTCACTGAAAACAACGTTGTCGTTTTCGTCGATCACCAGCACCGCACGAGCAGCCAGACCTTTCAGCGCGCCTTCGGAAATGGCAACACCGTATTTTTCCAGGAAATCGGGGCTACGCAGAGTGGAAAGGGTGATGACGTTGCTCAGGCCTTCAGCGCCGCAGAAACGAGACTGGGCAAACGGCAGGTCAGCAGAAATGCACAGCACTACGGTGTTGTCCATTTCGGTCGCCAGCTGGTTGAATTTACGCACTGATGCAGCACAAACGCCAGTATCGATGCTTGGGAAAATGTTCAGGACTTTACGTTTGCCAGCAAACTGGCTCAGCGTGACGTCAGACAGATCTTTAGCCACCAGAGTAAAAGGCTGTGCTTTGCTGCCAGACTGTGGGATGGAACCTGCAACAGCAACCGGGTTGCCCTGGAAATGAACGAGTTGTGACATAGATATCTTCCTGTTTACAAATAGTTAACGTCGTGGCTAGTGTATGTCATCCGCAGTTAGCACGGCAAACCAATTTTCTGCCTTTCCGGCCTGCAAGGAGTCAGTGATGAGAAGCGTTAAGGTCTATGAAGAAGCCTGGCCATTGCACACCCCGTTTGTGATCTCGCGCGGCAGCCGTAATGAGGCCTGCGTGGTCGTGGTTGAATGTGAAGAGGACGGCGTAAAAGGCGTCGGGGAATGTACCCCTTATCCTCGCTACGGAGAAAGCCTGGCGTCAGTCATGGCGCAAATTATGACGGTGGTGCCCGAGTTGCAGGCGGGCCTGACGCGTGAGGCTCTTCAGCAGAGGTTGCCGGCCGGCGCGGCGCGTAACGCGATTGACTGCGCACTCTGGAGTCTGGAAGCGGCGAAACAACAAAAACCGCTACCTTCGCTGCTGGACGTTACGCTGCCGCAATCGATCGTCACCGCGCAAACGGTGGTCATTGGTGAACCAGAGCAAATGGCCGCCAGCGCTCAGGCGTTGTATGCCACCGGTGCAACCTTATTAAAGGTGAAGCTCGACGATCGTCTGATTAGCGAACGCATGGTCGCCATTCGTGCGGCGGTACCTGATGCCACCCTTATCGTCGATGCAAACGAATCATGGCACAGCGAAGGGCTGGCAGCCCGTTGTCAGCTGCTTGCCGATCTGGGCATTGCCATGCTGGAGCAGCCCCTCCCGGCAGAAGACGATGCCGCGCTGGCGAATTTTATTCATCCGCTTCCCGTCTGTGCAGACGAAAGCTGTCATACCCGTGAGAGCCTGTCAGCCCTCAAGGGCCGCTACGAGATGGTGAACATCAAGCTGGATAAAACGGGTGGGTTAACCGAGGCCCTGGCACTGGCACAAGATGCGCAGGCGCAAGGCTTTTCCCTGATGCTGGGCTGTATGTTGTGCACGTCCAGAGCGATCGGTGCTGCACTCCCGCTGGTGAACAGCGTGCGTTTTGCCGATCTGGATGGCCCAACCTGGCTGGCGGTTGACGTTTCACCCGCCCTGAGTTTTACCTCCGGCGTACTTCATCTTTGAGGCTGCCAGCGCAGAAGATCTGTCATCGCTCTGAGGTATTTTTCACTCGCTTCATCCGAGGAAATAGGCGGAAACTCTGCGGTGATACAGTGAAGACTGAGGTCCGCGCACCAGCTGCCAAACGACCCGGGCGTTTCATACCCGACGCTGGTTACCAGAGGTAGAGCAAACGCATCCGCCAGCCACTGCCCGAGCGCCGTATGACGAGGATCTTCAATACAAGCGAGGGGATCGTGGAAAGAGACAACCCAGGCCGGGTGGATCTTATGAATAAGCTGGCACAGAGCCTGGGTTTCGGGCTCGGAACCCGGTTTTTCTCCCGTAAGCAGGACCACATCTCGTTCCTGCGCCGAACTGTTCCAGCGATACACCGTTTCACCGGCACGCCAGTTTGCTGCAGGAAAGTTCCTGTTAAGGTCAACGCCTCGTGCGTTCGCCCGTAATCCAAGCTGGCATCCGTCCGGGTTGACGGTCAAAATCACATGATGTCGTCGTAAATCGGGGGCCAGCGTACGTAGCGCGCACGAAAGCGTCACGATGGACGAGTTTTCATCGCCATGTGTGCCCGCAATGATTAAGCCGCTAGTGCGATCGGGCTCGGGAGCCGGAAACCAGATCAGTGGGGCGCCTAAAAATGAGCGGCCATAATGTTCAGTCCCGGGCGGGAAAGCGCCGCGTTCCGTTCTTGGTCGGGTGGTTGCCATAATAAACCCTGATGATGAAGTAGCTTCTGGCAGTGTTGTGCAAAACCCGCGCTTAATCAAATGGTTTCCGTCTGTGTGTAAAATTGCCTGACATCAACTTTCCTGAGGAAGCATTTGCATTTCTCCGTTTCGAAACAAATAATTACGCATCTGCCTGTTACCTGACATCATTAAGGGGATCGTATGAAGCATCCTGTTTCGCTTCTTTGTACTGCGCTGTGGCTGTGCGGGTTTTCTTCACTTTCATATGCCGCGGAGGTTCCCAGGGGAACGGTGCTGGCGCAAAAGCAGGAGCTGGTTCGACACATTAAAGATGAACCCGCCTCGCTCGATCCGGCAAAAGCGGTGGGTTTACCCGAGATACAGGTGATCCGCGACCTTTATGAAGGGCTGGTGAATCAGAACGAAAAAGGGGAGCTGGTTCCCGGCGTGGCGACGCGCTGGCAGAGCAACGATAACCGTGTCTGGACGTTTACGTTGCGGGATAACGCGAAGTGGTCTGACGGTACCCCGGTGACGGCACAAGATTTTGTCTACAGCTGGCGTCGTCTGGTTGATCCTAAAACTACGTCACCTTTCGCCTGGTTTGCAGCGCTGGCGGGTATTAATAATGCGCAGGCCATTATCGATGGTAAAGCTGCACCGGAAACGCTCGGCGTGACGGCCGTCGATGCTAAAACGCTGCGCGTGCAGCTGGATAAACCGCTGCCATGGTTCAGCAACCTCACGGCTAGCTTTGCGTTCTATCCTGTTCAAAAGGCAAACGTGGAAAGCGGTAAAGAATGGACGCGCCCTGGCGCGCTCATCGGCAACGGTGCGTATGTGCTGAAAGATCGCGTGGTGAATGAAAAACTGGTGGTTGAGCCGAATACTCACTACTGGGATAACGCCAACACGGTGCTTAAAAAAGTCACCTTTGTGCCAATCAACCAGGAGTCCTCAGCGACCAAACGCTACCTGGCGGGTGATATCGATATTACAGAATCGTTTCCGAAAAACATGTACCAGAAGCTGCTTAAAGATATTCCGGGACAGGTTTATACACCGCCACAGCTTGGGACCTATTACTACGCGTTTAACACACAAAAAGGCCCAACTGCGGATGCCCGCGTACGTCTGGCGCTCAGCATGACTATCGACAGACGTATTATGGCTGAAAAAGTCCTGGGAACCGGTGAGAAACCGGCCTGGCATTTCACTCCCGATGTCACTGCCGGTTTTACACCGGAAATCTCGCCATTTGAGCAGATGTCGCAGCAGGAGCTAAATGCTCAGGCGAAAACGTTATTACAGGCGGCAGGCTATGGTCCCCAGCGCCCGCTGAAATTAACGCTGCTGTACAACACGTCTGAAAACCACCAGAAAATCGCCATTGCCGTCGCATCTATGTGGAAGAAAAATCTGGGTGTTGACGTTAAGTTGCAGAATCAGGAATGGAAGACCTACATCGACAGCCGCAATACCGGGAATTTCGACGTGATCCGTGCGTCGTGGGTAGGGGATTACAATGAGCCGTCGACATTCCTGTCGCTGCTGACGTCCTCTCACACCGGCAACATCTCACGGTTCAACGACCCTGCTTACGATAAGATTATTCATCAGGCGACGCTCGAAACCACAGAAAAAGCGCGTAATGCAGACTACAACATGGCCGAGAAGATCCTCGCCGAGAAAGCGCCGATAGCCCCTATTTATCAATACACCAATGGCCGCCTCATTAAGCCCTGGGTTAAAGGGTATCCGATAAATAACCCAGAGGATGTTGCGTACAGTCGTACAATGTATATTGTAAAGCATTAAAAAAACAGGAAAGGCGCTTAAGTGGTTTTGGCAAATAGCTATACATCGCTTAAGCGCCTGAACACACGGTTCATGGTACCTACAGGCTAGTTATTATCAAAATTCCTTTCATAAAAAATCATTTATTCTTTTGATGAATGCTTCGAGCGACATCTCTTTTCCAGTTTATTGAAAAGCGTGCAAGCATTTATACATCCTCCATGTAATAGCTTAATTCCTGCTATTTAAAACCTGACTTTTGTCCGATATAGGATTTTTCCATATTCAGGAGGTTTATTGAATAAGATGATATGTCTCTGCGATTTTGCAGCTGATGCTTAGATCAGCATTGATATAAATCAATTATTCAACGACAGGTGGCAATGAATTCAATATTCTCTATCAAGGCAGACGTTCCTGCTAATCTATTGTGAATAAATGGTTAATACTTTCTGCGTGCCACTTATATCTGGAATTTATAAATACTAGTGATTAGTGGAAAATTCTTAAGAAAAATCCATATGCAGATCTTTGATCTGAAAAGTTGATCATGAATGGGCTTTTGCTCTAATATGGTTTTGTAAAGACCCGTCACTCACTTAACTCGTATTTCTTGCAAAGAAAGGGACTGCTATGGCCGATTCATTTCAGAATGAGGTGCCCAAGGCACGCATAAATTTAA